>DASRLE010000594.1:0-3602 GCA_035648615.1 Saccharimonadales bacterium (SeqCode)
CTCCATATCCATTGATCGTCCCCTGAACATGCGACGCGCCGACCTCCAGCGCAGCCAGCGCATTGGCCACTCCCAAACCAATATCGTCATGGGTATGGATGCCGAGGCGGCATTTTAGTTTTGCGCGCGCCGCGCCGGTGATGCGGGCAATTTCCGCCGGCAAAGATCCGCCGTTGGTATCGCAGAGCGCAAGAATATCCGCCCCGGCCGCCTCAGCCGCTTGCCACGTCGCCGCCGCATAATCGGCATTGTCCTTAAAACCATCGAAAGCGTGCTCCGCGTCGTAAACCACAAATTTTCCATGCGCCTTCAAAAACCGCACGGTGTCGCCGATCATGGCCAGATTTTCATCCGGCGTCGTGCGCAGCACCTGTTTGACATGCAGCAGCCACGTCTTGCCGTAAATAGTAACGACAGGCGTTTCCGCTTCGAGCAGCAGCCGCACCTGGTCATCCTCCTCCACCTTGATCTGCTTGCGGCGGGTCGAGCCGAAAGCCGCCAGGCGGGCGCGGCGGAATTTCTTTTTCTTGGCCTCCTGGAAAAACGCAATGTCCTTGGGATTCGAGCCTGGCCATCCGCCTTCAATATAATGAACGCCAAAAGCCTCCAGTTTTTCAGCGATGCGCAACTTGTCCATCACCGAGAAATTGACGCCTTCACCCTGGCTGCCATCGCGCAAGGTCGTATCGTATATTTCGACATCCGGTTTCATTACAGGGCTGGCATCTTTACGGCACTTCCGGCGAATTGCAAGTGCGGCCAAGAGCGTTGCCGTGTTGCCTTAATTTACCTTGATTTGGCTTGATCCCCCGTGATCGAGTCTCCATCGGCGACACTTTTCGGCCCTCCGCAGTTTCGGGAAACTGGGACCGCGCTCCGCCTATCCGTCCCGCGCCGGGCGCCCGATTCTCACCATAGATTTTTGCCATATTTTTCGCCATACATCATCCCGTCCGAACCTTAGACGATCCCTTAGATTACTAAGTTACATCTATAGTTACAAATCGTCAAGGGAAAGATTCAGGGCACCGTGAAGAGATTACGATTAAGATTAGGAGGGAAAAGGAAAAAGCGCCGTTAAGCGGTCGCTGCGGTCAACTCCTCCACGCGGGTGATATGGAGCAAAGCGCAATCAACGAAACGCCCGGCGATGGAATCATGGTCAGGATCAATCCCGACTTCCAAGGCGTGGCGTTTGACCATGGCGACATCGTGGTTAGTGATGTCATAGACCTTCCCGTCGGACATGTGAATGCGGAAAGGCTTGAACGGGTTTTGGTTCATGCGTTCTTTGAAATGCAATGCCGTAAACATACCGTGAATTTATCCGTTCCGGCTCGCACTTTCAACGATTTTTCTAACCCCTCTTTATTGGTGCCGGAGGCGGGACTCGAACCCGCACGCTCTGTTAAGAGCCCAGGATTTTAAGTCCTGTGCGTCTGCCATTTCGCCACTCCGGCCACCGAAAATAACTGCCCTATTAAAGCCACTCAATCCGCCCTTGGTGAAAACGGTTGCCATTTCGCCACCATGTCCACCATAGCCTTGGCGACGGTGGATCCGGCCCACCGAAAATAATTTGCCCTGCCAAAACCCACCCCGTCCACCGTAGCCTTGGCGAAGGTGGACGAACACCAGAGTTTATTACCACAAAGAGCGCAAAGAACGCCAAGAAAATAGAACTGGAGGCCGGCCAGCCGTTTTTACCGGCGAGTTGCGGGTCAGCCATACTTCTTGAACATCGCGCCCTCGCGGTGTTGCCTCCCCATTGCGTCTTGCATGACCGTCCCAGTAAAAGTAAACTTTCAAAATGGGCGTTCAAGAGATCAAAGAGGCGGTCCTACGCCTCAGCCTGGAGGCGAGGCTCGCGCTTCTTCCTTCTTCCTTCTGACTTCTCTGAGATCGCGGCTTGCCTCCATTCGTGGAATGACGACGCTTGGGACGACCAGATGAAAAGCGATTTAGCCTCAAGCAAACTTGATAAAATGCTCGCCCAAGTGAACGCAGATATTGCGCAAAACAAAATTCGCGCCCCGCTTGCCTCCCTACTGCTTGCGGAAAAGGCCGAAACAAGCGGTTGATTCCGGGGCGGGCTACTGATATGATTTGGACGATGAACAAGTTTTCCGTATCTGCGCTATTGCAATTGCCGGTTCCTGATCGATTGCAACTGGTGGAGGACATCTGGAACAGCATCGCCGACGCGCCGGAAGCCCTCGAATTGACGGACGAGGATAAGCGGTTGATTGATGAACGACTCGCGGCCCGCCAAAGGGATCCGGAGGCTGGTTCCTCCTGGCAAGAGGTGTACGACCGCATCACATCAAAACCGAAGTGAGTTACCGGCAGCTCATCCGACCAGAAACCGAAGCGGACTTGGCGGGAGGGTTTCAATGGTACGAGGAGCGGCGGGACGGATTAGGATTTGAATTCCTCGGCGAGATTAAGGCGGTCCTCGAAAAGATTACAGATAACCCATTGAGCCATCCTGAGCTATATCGGAGCGCCCGCCGGTCGTTGGTTCGCAGGTTTCCCTACGCCGTGGTCTATATATTCGAGTCCGGCAAGGTGGAGGTGATTGCAGCCGCTCATGTCAAACGAGACCCCGAGTTCTGGCATCGCAGGGTCCGATGAACGCTGGCAAGACACGCAAGCATGATAAGAAACTGCGACAATGTCGTTTTCATAATAATTTTGATTTAGTTCCAGCCAGCCATCTTCACAAAGGTTATGTGGACTTGGAGCATTTGCACGCGCTGCACGACCGCGGGGTTTTCTGGGTGACTCGCGCCAAGGATAACATGGCTTACACCGTGGTGCAGGAGCGCCAGGTCGAAGGCCGCATTCTGCGCGACTGTGTGATCGAACTCAAACATCACAACTCCAAAACAGCTTACCCGGCCCCGCTGCGCTGGGTGCAAGCCCAAGTGGAAGTGGATGGAAAAGAACAGACGATGGAATTTATCACCCATCATCTGGACTGGTCGGCCCGCAGTGTGAGCGACCTCTACCGTTGCCGGTGGCAGATTGAGCTCTTTTTCAAAAGCCTCAAGCAGAACCTGCAGCTAGGGTCGTTTTTAGGCTACAACGCCAATGCCGTTCAATGGCAAATCTGGATGGGACTGCTGGTCCATTTGCTGATGCGTTTTCTGAAATGGAAATCGCAGTGGTCCTCGGCTTTTGGGCGGCTCTTTGTCCTGGTGCGTTGCACGATGTGGCGTCGCTGGGATTTGGCCAGCTGCTTGGAATTCTATGGGACAGCAGGCGCCAAACGGCGCATGAGATTGAACCTCCAGCAGGCGTATTTGCCGGGATTTATGTAAAAACTGTGGGACAGCACCTTGCCCGCAGACAGAGGAAAAACCCGATGCGCTCCTAAAAATTTAAAAACGTTCATTCCGCCGTCGAGCAAAAAACCCTTGCAAACAAAGGGCGCCGCCTCCCATTTTGTCCCTTATGGGACGCTAGTGTAGTGTGTCATAATTAGCTAGACATATTCTTGATTTTGGGCAAAATTGTCAGCGATGCCAAAAGTTGCCGGCGCTGTTGTTCTGTGCGAAACGGATCGAAATCAATTGCAGAGATGGGTGCGGGCCCAATTT
>DASRLE010000595.1:0-2225 GCA_035648615.1 Saccharimonadales bacterium (SeqCode)
GGCCAGCCTGATGAAAAAAGAGGCGGCGGCCAAAGGTGAATAATTTTCAAAAAATATGTTGCCGGAACAACTCAGAGCTCTTCTGTAAAAAATTAATCTGGATTTTTTTAACAGAAGGAAACGAAGCCAACGAAGGGGGAAGAGGGGAGCAAGTTTTCGGTTGTGGCCTGCGGCCGGGTTTCGGTTATGTTGGGGACATGAAAACAATTGTATGGCCTTTGATCGGCGTTTTGTCACTTTGCGCCGGGAGTATGTTCGCGCAAACGGAAGCAGTGCAACCCGCGCCCATTCCGCTCTGGCGGGACGGCGCGCCGGGCGCGTTGGGCACGGACCCCAAAGATGTTCCCACGCTCACTCCTTTTTTTCCCGATCCCCAGACGGCCACGGGCGCGGCCATGGTGATTTGTCCCGGTGGAGGTTATGGCAGCTTGGCCCCTTATGAAGGGGAAGATTATGCGCGCTGGCTCAATACCCAGGGCATTGCCGGGTTTGTGCTCAAATACCGCCTCGGCTCGAGTGGTTACCGCCATCCCGCCATGCTGCAAGATGCGGCGCGCGCCGTGCGGATGATGCGCTTCCGCGCTTCTGACTGGAAGATCGATCCCAAACGCATCGGCATCATTGGCTCTTCCGCAGGCGGACATCTGGCTTCAACATTGTTGACCCACTTTGACGCCGGCAATCCGCAGGCGGTGGATCCCATTGACCGCATGAGCTGCCGGCCGGACTTGGGCGTGCTTTGTTATCCCGTCATTACGATGGGGCAACACACCCATTCCGGTTCCCGCGACAATTTGCTGGGCAAGAACCCTTCGCCGGAGTTGATCGACGAACTTTCCAATGAGCGCCATGTCACCAAGGACACTCCGCGCTGTTTTATTTTTCACACGGATGCGGACGCCGCCGTGCCGGTCGAGAACAGCCTGGCTTTCGCCAGCGCCCTGCGCCAGGCGGGCGTGCCCTTCGAGTTGCACATTTTCCAATATGGCGCGCACGGATTGGGTTTGGGCAGCCATTCGTATGATCCAGCCAAATGGCATCCGTGGACCAAAGATTGCAGCCTGTGGCTTCAGGAACAAGGTTTCGGCAAAGGCGCTTTGGCCGGCGCTGGAAAAGAATGATGGCCAGCGGGCCTGGCATCAGTTAGGATTCGGGCGTGATTCCGAATCTGTCAAAACAACGGCTCGCCATATTGAGCATTTTTTAAACTTGAAAGAGGACCTATGATTCGCATTTCCGCTCTGACCCTGGTTGCATTGACCTTCCTTGTTTCCTGCGCGTCCCAACACGGGCCGTATCTGCCCGTCACGCGCGCGGAGAAAACTGAATTGGCCGCCGATCGCCCGGATATTTATCCCGACGACGTGCGCAAAGACCTCGACCACTATACCAACACTGCGGTGGCGTGGGCGGGCGTCATTCGCAGCACCGACGCCCGCGAGGAGGACCTCGGCGGCAAAATCCGCGCGACCTCCATCTTGACGCATCATTATTTTGACTGGGTGCAGGACAAAAAGGGCTGCCACTTGAAGCTGATGGTTTCTCCGCGAGGCGAAGGGTCGTTCCGCATCGATTGGCATCTGGTTAAGAAAGACACCGATGCCACGGCGGAAAGGGCCGAAAAGTTTGCGGGCAAAGGCAAGCTGGCCATTGTGTATGGAGTGCCCAAGAAAATCGATGACGACGGCTCCATCGTTTTGGAATATCGTTATCTGCGAGTTTTTGACCGCCACGAATTCACGACCAACGATGTCGTCTATGGCCGTTTGGGCGAATCATTCCGGCCCGACCATCCAGGCGGCTCTCGTTGAAATTTAAAGGTGGTCGGGGCGGTGAGATTTGAACTCACGACCTCTTGGACCCGAACCAAGCGCGCTACCAAGCTACGCTACGCCCCGTCCGACCGAAGACGATTACAGTGCCGGTAGCGGCGCTGGATTGCAAACAGATTCGGAAGAAATCTCGGGCGGCAGGTGCATTTCACTTTTTTGGGCAAGTCCTGTGGACGAGGCAATGAGTTAGGAATTCGGACTGTTCAATTGAGAATCGATCATTGAAAATTTGTTATTGGTTATTGGGGATGTCGGTCACGTCCTGAAATAGGTTGGTACTTTGGAAAGAGAAATTCCAAGTATTATGAAAGTTATTCGATACAGTCATGGATTCAAAATGCAAGCCGTCAAGGACGTGGAAAGCGGCCAGAGCTGTGCTTGGGCCGTGACGCG
>DASRLE010000596.1:0-6140 GCA_035648615.1 Saccharimonadales bacterium (SeqCode)
GCTTGCCGGGGATTCCGCGCCGATTAACCAGAAACCGGCGGTGCGGATGGGCAGCGGCTATCATACGTATGAGTTGGTGGAGGATTGGGGAAAATTGCCGGCTGGGATGAAGTACGGGTTCGGGTGCGGCGTGATTGTCGATGGGCATGACCGGGTCTGGGTCACTTCGCGCTCGCAGAATCCTTGCGTGGCCATTTTTGATCGTCATGGGAAGTTGGAGCAGACCTGGAGCCAGGATTTTGCCGACAAGGTTGGTTTTAGCACGGCCCAAGTGGCGGATACGGCCCATTGCCTTTATTTGAGCAAGGAGCATGGGCACGAATATATTTATTGGACGGAAAATATCAGCACCAACAAGAAGGGACCGAAGATTGGCGCGCGGGTTTACAAGACGGACCTCGACGGCAAAATCCTTTACCAGATCGGCAACGTGGACAAGGAAGGCAGCAACTCCCAGAAATTTGATTGGACCAGCCCGACGGATGTGGCGGTGGCGCCGAATCATGACATCTATGTGGTGGACGGTTACGGCAGCCAGCGCATTACTCGTTTTGACAAGAATTTTACCGCGATCAGGACGATTGGCGGTCATGGCACGGGCGACGCCAAATTTAATATTTGCCACGGCATTTGGGTCAACACCTTGCGCGGCGGCGAACCGGAGATTTATGTGGCGGACCGTGTCAATGGACGCATTCAGGTTTTCGATCTTGAATTAAACCATAAGCGCAACTTGCTCGGGACGGTGCGCAACCCGTGTTGTTTCTATCAACATAAAGGAAATCTCTTTATTCCCGACCTTGGCGCCCGGGTGACGATTCTTGATGCCAATGACGATCTGGTTGCTTATCTGGGCGATGGAAGGGAAGCGGATGGAAAGAAGAACAAGCCCGACAACAAAACGAACCCCGCGCTTTTTGCCGCGCCCCACGCCATGACGGTCGATTCAAAGGGAAATTTGTACGTCGTGGAATGGGTTTCGTTCGGACGGCCGCGCAAGTTCAAACATACGCCGATGACCGCGTGAAAAACAGGTAGCCGGCCAGAGCCAGCCCCACCGCCCAACCGGTGAGGCTGATGTAAAGCGTGGACAGCGGCGGCTCGAAACGAAATTCAACGGTGTGTTCTCCGGGGGTCAGCAGCACGCCGCGCATGATGTAATTGCAGCGCAGCACCGGCACAGGTTTTTTATCGACCCACGCCTTCCAGTCCGGCGCGATGCGGTCGTTTAAGAGCAGGATGGACGGCGTCTTTGCCTGGGCCTGCAATCGCACTTTTTTCGGCTGATAATCGGTGATGGTCACGGTGCCGGGGTCGGCCTCCGTGGACGAAGACGCGGGCGAAACCGGAGTGCTCTTTGACAATAGAACGGTTCGAGTGGGATCGAAACTCGACGAGGCCAATTGCGGCAACTCGGCGTCATCGTCCATGGTCTGCCATTGGGCATAAAGTTTGGCGCGCGGCAAGACGTTGGTGAATTCGATGAGACCGAACTCGCCCTGGTCATTGCGCACCACAGTGAGGTCGCCGACGTCTTCGATGTTGGTCACGCCCGGTTTAACGGCGATGTTGTAGCGGTCAATGAGACGAAAGCTGTGGGTTTGCGGGTCGGCTTGCGCATTGAGTTGAGGGACAATGTTGGCGCCGCCCAGGAGGTAGCGCGTGTTGGTCAATTGCCAGAGGCGCGCGACCGCCGTCAAGTCGGAGCCAGCCGCGTTGAAGGCCCCCATGTAAGTGCGATCCATAATGGGCATGCGCGGTGCCTGGATGATCTCGGCGGATTGGATGTCGTGGTACAGAAAATCATTCTGCAACCAGAAAAAACACATCAAATCAAATTCATTGTTGCCGGAGAGGCTGATCGCTTTGGCGGGCGCGAGACGCGCGGTGACGCGATGTTCGTAAGGTTGTTTTTCCAGGATTTCGACCGCCGGGTTCATGGCGTATTTTTCCTTGTAGTCAAAATAATTAGTCCACGGCTGATCGGCTCGTCCCAAATCGCAAATGAGAATCGCGCCGAGGTAAAACCAGGCGCGCTTGGCTCCCGGACCCGTCCACGCGCCGCTCAAGATGCCGGTCAGGACCACCACGGAAAGAACGAGGTAAATGAGAAACCAGAGCGCCTCGCCCAGAGCGAAGTGAACGATTTTGGGCGCCAGCTCGGCGTTGAAGCCTTCGCTTTCGAGGTATCTCACCAGGTCCAGCGTGGACCCGTTTAAAATCAAAAGCGCCACGATCGAAACCGCCACGGCAACCAGCAAAGCAATCGTCCAATTTTTCTCGAACCCCGTCACTTTTTTCCACCAGAGCAGGATTTGTTCGGGCAGGATGCGAGCCGGTTGTTTCACTGCTGGCAGTGACCGGCGGGCCAGACACTCCATTCCATAAGCCGCCAGGATGACCCAGGCGACATGAAAGGGGTGCATGAACTTGATGGGATTACGAATGGTTGACACGTAAGGAATCTGGTAGAGCCAGCCATAAAGAAATCCAAACCGGCCCCACGCGGTGAGAAGCGAAAAGAGCGCCGCGCCCGTCCAAAACCAAACGGCCCGCCGCTCCTGCACGGAGTAGGGCGGGTTGAGCCGGCGGAAGGCATTGGCCACGCCGAAAAGGGCGAGCAGGCAAACCAATTCCCCGGCGTATTCGCCAGAACCGGTGTGACGCGGATAGAGATTCGCCCCGGTGCGCAGGGCATCGACGACTTGGGCGCGGGCAGCCGCATCGTTGCCCGCTAGAATCTGTTGCACATTGGCTGGGGCGCCGATGGCGGCGGCGGCCTTGACCCGCATTTTGGGGTCGTCGCTTTGCAATTCGGCAATTTTGGGGTCCTGGCCGGAGATGCCCCAGTAGGCGCTCGATTTGTCCGGCACGGTAATATACTGTTCGAGTCGATAGCCAAAAATCCCGGGGATAAGGACGCGCAAAGTTTCCGCTTTGGGAAGACTCCATTGGGTGTTGAAATCCCAATGGTCTTCCTTGGCGCCGTTCCCGGCGACGCCGATAATCTGGGTGCTGACCAGCGAGACAATCGTGTGCGCGGCCAGCAATGCGGAAAAAAACACGACCAGCGCGCCGACTCCCAAACTTTGCAAAATCTTTTGGCCCGTCGGCGCGGGGCGGTTGCAAATCACAAACACCACAAAGACGCCCACGTACACGCTGAGGATCGCGCCGCAATCGAAGCCCTCCATCAGATTCATGCCCACGGCCAGTCCGGCCAGGATGCCTTTGGCCCAAAGCGGTTTGATCGATTTAGTTGACAGGGCGGCCAGCGCCAGGAAAATCGAGCCAATGGCCAGGTCCCAGGTGCCAAGCCCCCAGCAGGCCACGGAAAAGCAATGCATGTTCAATCCGGCAGCCACGCCGCCCAAAGCGCAGACGACTGGGTTGAATTCTAGTTGACGGAAAAAAAGCCACGCCGAGAATCCGACGAAAAACAGCGTCAGCGGCGCAAAGGTTTTGAGGTACCATACCGGTGAAAGCAGCGCCATCAGGAAGGCCGAAATGCGCGGCGCTGCGCTCGGCACTTCGCCGCCCAGCCACCCTAAATCCTCCCAGATGCCCGTGAAGCCGGAGGGCAGGCGATTCCACGCCGCCTGGAGCGCGCCGAGTGGGCCGTCGTTGGCGAAGAGCACCTGGTTAGGCTCGAAACTGCGGATGAAAAGCACGGCCAGCGCCCCGGCCAGCAGGACGGCAAAAAGCAGCCATGGAGAGGGGATGCGCGCCTTTCTCGCGGTAACGGGCTTTTTCATCCGCCGAATTGCAGACGCGAATCGGTTTTCAACATCGCTTCCAGATTCGGCCAGCGGACGTCGTTCATGGTGTAAAACGCATTCAAGTAAACCGCCACTTCCTCCGCAGGATACTTGCTCAGCAGTTTTTCCACCGCAGCGTGCAAAGGGGCGTCTTCGATTGTCTTGGGCAAATCGTCCACCGCGCCGTCTTTGTGGGTCACGCCGAGGCTATCCAGAAAATCGGCCAGCATGGCGGTTTGGTTTTTCATCAGCCAATCTCGCAACAGGTTGGCGGCGATCAATTCCAAACGGGGCCGCGCCAGGACGACGGCCATCTCGGCGTGGCGGGCGGCGCGCGGCGTGCGCTCGAAGAAGGCAGGACGCAGCTTGCGCGCTTCGGCGACGGTGGCCAAGGCGGTGCGATAGAGGTCTTTGTTGTTTTCATGCGCGCACTCGATAATTCGCGTAGCGAGGGCCGGCGACATGAAACCAAATAATTCGTGTGATGACAGCATACCTAAAATGGACGGCTAGACTAAAAGCCCGCCAAACGAACTGCAAGCCTCAGTTGGAGTCTCAGTTGGAGCATGTTGGTGCATGCAAAAGCATGGTTGAATCCTGGCCGGTGGCCGTTACAATATATGTCATGACTGTCACACTTGAGGAAGCACAGCGGAAATTACCTCAGTTCATCCGCCAAGCCTCTGCGGGGGAAGGGGTGTTTATTGTGTCCCCGGCCGGAGGACCAACGGTCCAGTTAGTGCATGTGGAGATGAAAAGTTCGCGCTTGTCCCGCCATCCTGATTTAGCCGGTTCCACCAAGGTGCTTGATGAGCAAGCGCTGACCCAACCACTTCCCGCCGAGGATTGGGCAGGTTTGGCGGAAGGCTAATTTGCGACGATACCTGAATGAAGTATGTCCTCGATACCTGCACGTTTTTCTGGTTGGTGGACGATCAGTCGAAGCTCTCGGGATTGGCGCGAAACGTCCTGGCGAATCCCCAAAATAGTCTGCATGTTCCGGTCATTGTTTTGACGGAACTTCATCATTTAGTGCGCCGGGACAAAATCGCCATTCATGCGCCCGAGGGCTTGGATGTATGGTTTCGCAAGGGGTTGAATCAGCACCAAGCGCAATGCGAGCCGATCACTCTCGAAATTGCCCACTCCGCCGAGGTGCTGCCTCCCATTCACGGAGATCCTGCCGACCGGTTCATTCTCGCGACAGCCGAAGTCATCGGCGCCAGAATTCTCTCTCCGGACACTTTGATGCCCAAATATTCCGGACTGGTCATTGAGTAGTAGAGCGCAGAACATCTCCGATAAATTACTTTTTATGGAATAGCCGTTGCCGGATTTGGCCGAAGTGATGGAGATTGTTTGGATTTCTTGATTTATAATGATTGTGCCAGCGGCAGAAGGTCGTTGAAATGTTTGTCGCAATGTTCCAATTCCAGTCCGTGAGCCGTAGCGCATGCCGCGGTAATAATATCACTAAGAGGAACATTGATTCCTTTTTCCCGGCTGCGGAAGGCCAGCTTGGAGGCCAATCTCCAGACCGCTGCATCCACCGGGACACGCTCGATTTCGTTTTCCATGCCGGCCAGTTCGCGCTTTTCTTTCGCGCCGCGCACTCCATGCCACAATTCCACCAACGTGATGTCGCACCACGCCGCCTCGCCACTTAAAACCAGCGCCTCAACGCCGTCGCCCACGGCGGATTCCCGGTTTCTGAGGTATTCCACCCAACTGGAGGTATCAACGAGTTTCATCGGGTCTTGGGTGTATCGGCGGCGCGCATCGCCTTCAGTTCGGCCTGGGTCATGAAGTCACGAAATTTGCCGCGCACACGGGCGTTGAGTTTTTCCAGCCGCTTGAGACGGTTGAATCGTTCGACGGCGGTCACCACGGCCTCGCGTTTAGTCTTCGCGCCGGTGAATCTCATTGCTTCCGCCATGGTTCCGTCTGGAATATCAATTGTCGTTTTCATGCTTCCAAAGTACATTAATTCGTAATCCAGTCAATTGCTATTTATCCTCCAGCAATGGTCTGCGTAATGTGCTGTTTGGCCAGTTCGATGGATTTTATGGCGGACTTTCCGCGCGCCAATCCGGCGGCGATGGCCGCTGAATAAATGCAGCCCGTGCCGTGGAACGCAACATTCTCCACGCGTGGCGCGGAAACCATCCATTCTCCTTCGGAGCCGTAAAAAAAGTCCACCGCTTCCTTGGCACTACGCAAATGGCCGCCCTTAACCAGCGCGGCGCAGCCGAATGACTCATAGATTTCCCGAGCGGCGGCCCGGAGTTGCGCTGGCGAGTTAATTTTCCTGCCGAGGAGAATTTCGGCTTCGGCCACGTTGGGAGTGACCATGGCGGCGAGGGGGAGCAGTTCTCGTTGGAG
>DASRLE010000597.1:0-4130 GCA_035648615.1 Saccharimonadales bacterium (SeqCode)
GCAGTCGCGCGCCAGCGGCAGGATGACGTGCGAATTGATGCCGGTCATGGCGGCGTTCACCACTTCAAACTTCTTGTCCGGATGACGCAGGCTCAACATGGCTTCCAGCATACGGGGCAGGCCGAAACGCGGTTGCGGATCGCCATAAGCAGCGGACTCGCCAAAGACAAAAATCCGAATCGTATCGGGCGGCTTCTCGCGCGGGATGGAAGTTGCATCTGGCTCGCGGGCCGCGCGCGGACCAAAGAAACGCCAGCCAAACTGGTCATTTTGCACAAACGTCTTTTCGCCGTGATTGGATGATTTCAGGAGAAAAGCGGTTGGGTATCCAAAACCGGCCAGCCGGAGGCCCAAATCAAGCAGGACAAGGAAAAGCAGCGGCTCTCCCACTAAGGCGATCAACCGGAAATACCATAATTTCCGCCGGGACAATGGCGCGGCAGTTTTCTTTGGAGAATTTCGCTTTGTCTTTCGCCGGCTCATAACGTTTGAAACATGATGTCTGGTGCGAATACGATAATGGCAGGGCGGAATTCGGTCGAGCGTCAATTCGCCCCGTGTAGAAGCCGGTGCATCGTGTTTTCCTGTAGATTAGAAAACGAGACTGTTCTCAACTTAAAAAGTTCACAAAACCTTGATCTTTCTGGGGCAATGTCATGTATATCATCCGTTGGTTATTGAGATCTGATCAAAGGTATCGCTATCGGCGGTGTCGAATAAATTGCTCTGTAAAACACCTGCGGAGCCGTCATGCTGTTCGTGTAAGGCGACGAGACCCCCGGTTGGTAAATTAAATTTGGTAGAAACCCCGTCATCGTCCACGGGCCGGCCAGATTCGTCGCTTGGAACAGCGAGCCCAAAGGCCAGGTCAATACCAAGTTGCCGCCATTGGTGCCCGGGATGACTTGCCAGTTCATCGGAACCTGAGCTTTAAACGGTGGAGCGGAACTAAAAACGCTCACGCCGTAAATCTCGAAGGTGGAGAAATTGCCAAAGCTGTTGCCCGTGCTGTCTTGGGCGCCAAAGCAGAGATGTTCAACCGAAGCCAGGTTATATGCTCCGCTGTTGGTTTCCTGGGCGGCCAGCATACCGTCCACATAAAGGCTGCGCACGCCCGCCGACGCGGCGAAAGTGCCGATATACTGGTGCCAATAGCCATCAGGGCCTGTGGCAACGCTTCGTGTGGCCATGTCTTCCCCAATGCCGTAAACAGCCACGCCCAAAATGACATTGCCACCGCCACCTCGAATGGTCCAGCACGCGAAATGGCCACCGCTGCTACCGTCGTTGCGAAGCTGCCAGCCGGCTCCACCATCGCCGTTCTTGGACACAAACGGATGCCAGGCAACCGGCCAGCCCTTCGCCCAGAACATGACCGTCATGGCGCTGTGGATGGCGTCATCGAACGTGTCCTTGTAATTTGCGTCCGATGTGGACGAGTTACTGATGGCGAGGCCCGTATCACCGTTGTAGAAGAAAAGCGATTTGCCTGACTTGCCGGGCGGAACATCATTGGTGAACACATAGTTGCCGGCACCGACGATGTAACCGTCGTGCGTGCCAGCCGGCGTATAGCCCGAAACATCGGCAAAATTGGTTGATCCGTTAAGCCATTCACCCACGAGATTCCCAATCATCGGCAGAGGAGCCACAGTGTTCCCAAGAACGGTGAGGGTCGCATTGCTGCTGGTCACCGTGCCTTTCGGGTTCGAGACAACCACATCATATGAACCTTGGAGGTTCGTAGTCACACCACTGATCGTCAGGACATTTGAAGTTGATCCCGTGATAAAAGCGCCACCGTAGGCGCCGTCCACCAAATTGGTGCCGTTCAACTGCCACTGATTGGTCATGGGCGCGGTGCCGCTCTCATTGACACTCAACTGTGCCACTGTGCCAGCATAAGCGCTGATGGAACTCGGCTGCACAGTGACCAATGGATCGGGCAGGGCGGAATATGCAGCAACCTCATTGGTATTCCAGTCGTAGTTGCTGATGCGCACGTCGTAGATCTCCCCGGTGAAAAAGTTGCCAAAACTGCCACCCGGCGGGCTGTCTTCGGCGCCGATGCAGACGTGTTCCAATGGGGCCAACGCATATAACCCGTTGCCGGTCTCTTGACCGCTCAACACACCATCCACATACAGGTTGCGGATGCCCGTCAGTGCGCTGTAAGTGCCGACATAGACATGCCACTTTCCATCGTTGCCAAAAGTGTTTGTGCCGGCCAAATCCGCCGGATTGCCGTAAATGAGCGTGCCTAGCGGGACCGCGCCAAAACCAGTGCCCTGTATGGTCCAACACGGACTAGCGTTAATCTGTCCGTCAGCGCGGAGTTGCCAGCCGGCTGCCTCGGTTACACCGCCATACTTGGACACAAACGGATTCCATCCGCCCGGCCAGCCCTTTGCCCAGAACGTGACCGTCATGGCGTTGCTGATGGACTGATCGAACGTGTTGGTGTAGCTGGCATCCAACGTGGACGAGTTGCTGATGGCGATGCCATCGTGGTTTAGGTAAAGCGAATAACCGGACCTGCCGGGTGGCACATCATTCGTAAAGTAATAGCCGCCACCGGCATTGCCGATGTCGTAACCGTCGTGCGTGCCCGGCGCTTGATAGCCGGAAACGTCAGCAAAACTGTTTGTTCCATTAAACCATTCACCCACCAAAGCCGGTTGGGAGCGAGCCGATTGGACGAGAAACGCGAGTCCCAGAATCAGACCGGCGGCGAGCAGGCGTCGCCGGCAACCGCTTTTTGGCCGAGGGCAAGAATACGGATTTGGTGCAGCAATTTGAGTTCTATTCCTCATAAAAGCCTTGCTTCGCGTAAGGCGACGTTGCTTCGATTGCTTCCGTCAGTTTATAACGTCTAATACATCCTGTCAAGTGAACCATCCTGTCTGGCCTTTTGCCAGAATGTTTGCCTTTCCTGCGGCGATTTAAGCTGGAGCAAATCCTTTCCCAATATGCGCAGGATCCATCCGAACGGAGTCAGGATTAAAAAAAAGAACGCCGTCAGGACAATCTTGCCCAAGACTTGAATGATACAAAAACCCAGCCAGGTGGTGAAGCGATAATAGCTGCGGAACCAGCCGGGCCGCATACAGGCGCACAACGCCACCAGCACCATCAAAGTCAGCGCTGCAGCCAGGAAGGTCGTGGATACCATGCCGCGCCAGCGCAAAATGCCGATGATCACGCCCGGACCAATCAGTCCCAGCAGCACGGCCTTGCGCCATTCCTTGGGGTCTTCTTTGAAGTGGAGTCTCATTTAATCCGCCTGTGGTGCGATGCGCCGTTCAACCTTGGCGCGGGGCTGGGCCAGTCGTTCGATGACGAAATTTCCGATGATCAAATAATCCATTTCCGTGTTCATAAAACAACGATAGGCGTCGTCAGGTGTGCAGACAATCGGCTCCCCGCGCACGTTAAATGAAGTGTTGATGAGAACGCCGCAGCCGGTGGTTTGTTCAAAACGCAGGAGCAAATCATAAAGGCGCGGATTGACTTCGCGCGTGACGGTCTGCACGCGGGCGGAATAATCCACATGGGTAACGGCAGGAATAGTGGAACGCCCGGCTTTAAGCAGATCAAAACCACTTTTTCCGGCGGCCAATGGCTGGCGCAGCCCGGCTTGGACGGGCGCGACCAGCAACATATATGGCGAGTCTTCATCCAGCTCGAAATAATCCGCCACCCGTTCACGGCGCACGATCGGCGCGAACGGACGAAAGGATTCGCGGAATTTCACTTTGAGATTCATCACAGATTGCATTCGTGGCGAACGGGCGTCGCCGAGAATGGAGCGATTTCCCAAAGCGCGCGGGCCAAACTCCATCCGTCCCTGAAACCAGCCCACGACTTTTTCATCCGCCAGCAACTTGACGGCTGCTTCGAGCAATTCGTCATCGGAACAGCGGCTATAAACAGCGTTGTGTCCTTTCAAAACCATTTCAATTTCGCTCTCGGAATATTCCGGTCCCAACAGCGCGCCGCGCATGGAGTCATTGGCAGACGGCGTCCGTTCTTCCTTGCTGTGCCACACCGCCAAAGCTGCACCAAGCGCGCCGCCGGCGTCACCCGCCGCAGGTTGAATCCCGAGCCGCTCGAAAATTTTCTCGCGCAGA
>DASRLE010000598.1:0-16227 GCA_035648615.1 Saccharimonadales bacterium (SeqCode)
CCGCGCTCAAGGCGGATATGTGTCAAATATATACCGACGTGGATGGCGTTTACACCTCCGACCCGCGCATCGTGCCGGACGCGCGCAAATTGGCCGAAATTTCCTACGACGAAATGCTGGAGCTGGCCGGCTTGGGCGCGAAGGTGATGCAATCGCGCTCGGTGGAATTCGCCAAAAAATTCGGCGTCATTTTTGAAGTCCGCTCCAGCCTCAACGACAACCCAGGAACGATTGTGAAAGAAGAAACACTCAGCATGGAAGGCGTCGTCATTCGCGGCGTCTCGCTCGACAAAAACCAGGCGAAAATCACCCTCGTGGCCGTGCCCGACCGGCCCGGCGTGGCGGCCCATATTTTCAAAGCCATCGCCGAGGGCAGCGTCAACGTGGATATGATTGTGCAAAACATCAGCCACAACGCCAATGCCCCCGCGACGGACGTTTCGTTCACCGTCGATAAACCGGATTTGCTCAAGGCCAAAACAATTATTGACTCGATCCAGGAGAAGATCGGCTTCCGCGCGGTCATTGCCGACGAAAAAATCGGCAAGCTTTCCATTGTCGGCGTCGGGATGCGAAGCCATCCGGGCGTGGCTGCAAAAATGTTTGAAACCCTGGCCGACGCCGGAGTCAACATCGACATGATCTCGACCAGCGAAATCAAGGTCTCGGTTATTGTTGACTTGGCCAAAGGCGAGCAAGCCATGCGCGCGGTTCATGAGGCCTTTCTGGGAAGCAAAACGTAACAACGTTGCCGGCGCTCCATGAATCCGTGGCTGGAAACAGGAGGAGCAGCCTTGTTGGCTGCCACCGGCGTCGCCCTCTCCCTCTGGCTCGCCAAACTTCCAAAACGTTATTGGATGGCGGCTTATCTGGTTTCGCTCTTGAGTCTCGGCATTTTTGGAATCGAACGCTACAATTTGCGCCTGGAATTTGTGCCGCCGTTTTCGTGGCTGGCGGCCGGACGAATGCGGTTCATCCTGGCCGCATTGGCGGGGCCGATTCTCCTATTGACTCCGGCAGCGCAACTGCCTCGCCGACGGGACCGGCGCCTGCTCGGCATTTTAACAGGATTATTTCTCGTCTGTTTCGTCGTCATGCCTTTTTTCTTGCCGGCGCTGGTTCGGAAAAGTTTGGCGCGGATGGTGACGCGGATTGATGCCGATGGCGTATGCCTGCAACAAACCAGCTACACCTGCGGAGCCGCCGCCGCTGTCACTGCCTTGCATAAATTGGGACTGAAGGCGGACGAAGGAGCCATCGCCATCTGGAGCCGAACCAGCCAATTCGGTGTTACGCCCGATGAACTTGCGGACGCCCTGCAATCGCATTATGGCGCGGCTGGACTGCAAGTGCGATACCGGGCCTACCGCACCATGGCGGAATTGAAAGAATCGGGTGCCACCATGGCGGTTGTCAAGTATGATGTGATGGTTGATCATTTCGTCGCCATTCTCGGCATGACCAATGGCCAAGTCATCGTCGGCGATCCGCTGAACGGCAAGGTCAGTTATAGCGAAGAAGAGTTCTCCAAGCTTTGGCGCTTTTGCGGAATCTCACTCCAGCGCATCCGGCCAATGCCAGGTTTGCAGCCGGCAGGACGGGTTCAGCACGGCCAGTGAACCGATATAGCCGGCGGCCGGAGTCAATTCGCGTGTTGTTCCCTCGAAGTTTTCCGCCGGACGTTCTTGGGCGATGCCGTGGCCCCTGCACTTCGCAATGGCTTCCTTGCCAGTCCATAGCCTATAAAAAGCCAAATCCTTCCCTCCGCCAGACGTTGCGCGATAACTGGACTTTTCCGTCTCGGTAAAAAAGCGCTCAACGATCGCGTCCGCATCCATCTCCGGCAAACCTCCGACCCGCTCAACATCCACCCCCACCTCGCACCTAGAGACGGCGCAGAGAAGAAGCGCGTCAGAATGAGAAAGATTAAACTTCACACCGCCTTGGTTTGAAGCCAGCGAGGGCTTGCCGTTCGGATTATATTCAAAAGCCAAAGCACACGGAGTGCATTGCAAATAGGCCGCCAAAATCTGCCGCAACAACCCACGCGCCACCATCGCGCGCTCCCGATCCCGCCGCCGATGGAAACGCGAAACCTTGAGGCGCTCGTCGCGCGAAAGTGTAGCCGCCAGCGCCTCCTGGCGCGTTGGCGATTGGTCGAGAGCCGCCATCCAAACATGCGCTTCAGCCGGGTCAAGCGTCCACGCGCCCGGCGGAGCTCCCCAAAAGGGTTCGAAAGATTTCGGCGGTGGCATTGTGGATGAGGTCATGCCGCCAGCGGCATTGTCACGATCGTACGATCTGGCTGCGCCGTCACGTTGCGAAGCATCATTTCAAAGTCACTCAGAAATCGGCGGATGGTGGAAACTTTGAATAGCCTCGGATGATGCGGATGGGTCTGGGCGAAGGAATAAAGACTCTCCTGGGCAAAAGAAAGCGGCATGTTCTTGCGGCGCGCACGGCAGCGGTGCGCGACGGGCTGCCAGCCCTTTTCCATCAGATCTGGCTCGCCGGTTAATAGAATGACTTGTTCGGTCATATCCGATTACAATTAGAACAGATAATGGTCAGACCAAAATCCGGGAGAAGCACGGTTAAACGCTCAGGAATTACCTGTGCGAAAACAACTCATTTCGGATTTGACACCGAAGACCTTCGCCGTTTTCGTTGAGGGCGTGAGCCAAGGGATTCATTTTCAAGGACGCGGCGCGGCGTCCAATCCGGCCAATCGATTTGAGAAACTTCATTTCGAGGCCGATCCGGGCGCCGAGGCGGAACCGCCCTCCCAGCCCGGCATGCAATTTCTGCGGGACAAAACAGCCTCGATCCTGACCCACAACGACAGTCCCGACGTCGGCTTCGACACCAGCATCAATCCCTATCGCGGATGCGAGCATGGGTGCATCTATTGTTACGCGCGGCCGACCCACGAATATCTGGGTTTCTCCGCCGGCCTCGATTTCGAGAGCAAAATCCTGGTCAAAGAAGATGCCCCCGCCCTTCTGCGCAAAGAACTTTCGTCGCCGAAATGGAAGCCGCGCGTCATCGCCATGAGCGGAGTGACCGATTGCTATCAACCCATCGAACGGCATCTAAAACTGACGCGCGGCTGCCTGGAAGTCCTGGCCGAATGCCGCAACCCGGTGGTCATCATCACCAAAAATTTTCTAGTGACCCGCGATGTGGACTTCTTGCAAGAGTTGGCCAAATTCAACGCTGTCTCGGTCTGCCTGTCGATCACGACGCTGGACGCCGAGCTGGCGCGAGTCATGGAACCGCGCACCTCCAGCCCGCGCCAGCGCCTGGCCGCCATCAAGACCCTGGCGGACGCTGGCGTGCCAGTGGGCGTGAACGTCGCGCCGGTCATTCCCGGTTTGACCGACCACGAAATATTGTCAATCATACAAGCGTCCGTCGATGCCGGAGCGAAGTTCGCCGGGTACACCGTGGTGCGTCTACCCTACGCGGTAAAGGACTTGTTCGAGCAATGGCTCGGCGTCCATGCTCCGGCCGCGAAAGACAAAATCCTCAACCGCATCCGCGCCGTGCGCGACGGAAAGCTCAACGTCTCCGAATGGGGCAGCCGCATGACCGGCGGCGGAATTTTCGCCGAACAAATCGCCCAGACCTTCGCCGTCGCCTGCCGCAAAGCGGGTTTGTCCGGCGTTGAACGATTCACACTTTCGACCGATTCATTTAGGAGGCCGCAAGGACCCCAATTGGCGTTGGAGCTATAACGGGCCTCCCTCTCGGAATTTCATCGCTCGACAGCCTTAAAGAATTGCATTTGATTCGTGGCGCTGCCGAGACTGATGACCTGGAATAAGTCAGTTAATGTAACGCTATCCGCTGTGCTCCAGGAACTCCCGATCAGATTTGTAGAGGCAAGCAGATCATAACGCACTCCCGGATTGCCGTAGAGCGTCAGAGTCAGGTTCGAATTAGCGTCCAGCGAGGAGTCCAACAGCGGCTGGTTGCCGATCACAACCACGCGAGCCATCTGGAAAACGAAGTTTGTTACAAAAATATGATTTGAGGCCAGTCCGAAGGCGTTGGCGGCAGCCAATCGGACAAACGCAGAGGCGCGGGGAAGAGTGTTCAGGCAAAGCGAGCCGAGAATCGAGGACCCTTGTAAGGTGTGGCCGCTTTGGAAAATAGAAAACGATAAGTCCGTGTGGAAAGGATCGACCGTACCCGCGAACGCGAGGGTGAGCGCGGAATTGCTCGGCGTGATGCTCAAGTTTGTAAGAAAACCGCTCGCATAGGCCAGCGTAAAATCCAAGTTCGTGAGGGGAACCGTGCTCAACAGATTTATCGGCAAGCAGGTGCTCTGGCCGGCCTGCACAACACTCGAGCCAATGCTTACTTCCACGCACCCGCCCACGCTCACGCTAAACGTCGTCGAGTTACTCAGTGGCGGCGTGCTGCTGTCCGTGGCCCAAACAGTAATCAGGTTTGTAGTGCTTCCTTGTCCGCAAGTGGGCGCCCACGAAAAAATGCCATTCGTCGTGATGCCTGCGCCAGTGGGAGCGTTGGAACCCAGCGCGAATGATATAGGACCATTGGGACTATACGCGTAGTTGGTGATGGTCAACGGCTGATTGGCGTTCACGAATTGGTTGGAAGGAGTGATGGTTAACGGCGGAGCATTGCTTGGCACGTTGACCGAAGCTATTTGCAGACCGGAAATAACGGCATTCGAACTGAAGCCCGGTTCGACACTGATAGTAACGGCCTGCCCGCCGGGGACGACTACGTTGGTTAACTCAACGTACTGCACTCCTTCCTGCCACGCCGGGGCAAGCCAGCCGCCACCGCTGATGGTTGACTCAGTCCCATAGCCCTGCGAGCCGGCGGAAAGTTGAATTACGCTGTTTTGGGATGGCGTGTTTCCGTGGCCGTAAAGATAAATGTCATAGACGCCAGCGATCAGATTCGTCACTACCAGGGATATTGTCGCCGAGGAATATAAATACGTCCCATACATCGGATCGGCAGATCCATTGGTGTTGAACATAACGGGATGGACCAAAAGCGTCATTCCGGCCCCCGATAACGTTCCGTCCACGAATGCCAGATTGGTCAATAGGCCAAAATTGCCATCATTGCCATTGATCTCATCTGTATTCCAAAAGTCATTGGTGCTTACCCCTGTTGCAGCAAATCCCGTCTTAGTCGTAATCGAGGCTTGCGTAACGGCCACATCAATGAGGGTGGCGTTCGATGCCAGGCCAGTGGCCAGAAAAACCAGCATGAAGATTAAGTTAAGACACCGTAAATTGCGCATAATCCAGTCCTCTGGTTGAATGTCCTGCCAAGTACCCCCAGGCTTGGCTGCCAACCTTATGGACACGCCGTTGGGTACAAAAAACATTTAGACCTCCTTCGAGGAGAATGCAAGCGTCATTATCTTCCATCGGACCGATTTCTTCCGTGCGTCGAACAGCCAGCGATCAAGGCAGTCGGAGAATGAAAAATTGCTGGCTGTTTGTTCCCATGGCGTTGGTCGAGGAAAAGTTGCCGCTGGCGTCGAAGTTCCCTCTGTTCAACAGTGTCCAGTTGGTTAAGGGCAGCGCGAGGTTTGTCGTGGTCAATACGCTATAGCCGCCACCGGCGACGTTGGTGTTGTGGACTCCGCCAAGGATCAACTGGCCGCCTTTGATGACGACGCTGCTAATCTTCGGCGACGGGGGCAAAGGGGCGACCGTCAGGGTCAAGTCAATGCTGCTGCTGGCGCTATTGTCCACCAGATTGCCGGCGTAACCGTAAGGTCCCGAGGCTAGGGAAAGGCCCGCATAAGGGTCGGCGCCGGTGTAGGTGATCAAATGGATGGTGGTCGGGCCGATAACGTTGGTCACTGAATCAATCGTGATCGCGGCGCCGCTGGCTACTACGTTCGTCGCATTGATGATGGCGGCCGGGGCGCTGCCGTTCACATTCAAATGCAGCGCTCCGCCGGTAAGGTTCAACGTCGTGAGCGGAGCGGCGGCTGTGCCAACCGCAGCTCCAACCGGAACCGTGAGGGTGCCAGCGCTGACATTGACTGTGCTGGTCCCGCCTCCGGCCGCGATGTTTGCCACGACGGTTCCGTTGGTGATGTTGAGGATGCCGAGCGTCGGACCAGTGCCGCCCACAGCCGGGGCTAAGGTGATTCCGCCGTTGGTACTGACGAGCGTGGCGGTGCCATTGACGTTGACGGTTCCAGTCACGGCGGCCGAGTTGGCGGCGCGCTGCACACCGACGGACAAGTTGGTCACATTGAAGGTGCCGGCGGTCAACGTCAGCGTGCCTTGGGCCGAGCCGGAGTCCTGGGTGGTCGTCGCGCCCCGGCCCACGATCATCGTCCCCACCAGGGCATCGACTGTCCCGCCGCTGAAATCCACCGTGCCTTGGGTGTAAACAGGGTACGTAGCTTCGCTATTAACATCGCCGACATTCCACGCCGAGACGCGGCTGGCGGGACCGTTGGTGTCGCGAATGTACACCATCGGGTTGGCGTTGTTATTGGTGAAAATGGGATTAAAGCGAAACATAGCATTAGTGGCCTTTTGTTTGCCAACGTTCATGCTGTCAAAATAAAGGGCGTTGCTCAGTCCAAGATTCAATGTGCAGGCCGGCAACTCATAACTGCCGCCACTGCTGTCTCCTACAACAAACAAACCCGTGGAAATTCTCAACAGGGTAATGATATTCGTCCGGGCGAGATTGACGCGCGCGGTGCAATTGCTTTGATAGGCGCCGCTCCCTCCCTGCCCTACCGTTACTTTGCCGACGTTGGCAACGAAGGTGCCAAGCCCTGACATGTCCAGGACCACTTGTTCAGGCGCAGCCGGGTAGGCGCACTGGCGGACTTGAAAATTGAGCGAATTAACCAATCCGCTACCGAGCGGGTTTCCCAAAATCTGGAGCGTCCCTCCGCTGCCGGTGATGGTGTTAGTCACCAGGTTGTTGAAAAGGGTGTCAACGCCTACTTGAAACGCCTCCACCCCTGTGGAGGTGGAGCCGTTGGACACAGTCAGAGTCACTCCATTAGGAATATAAGTCGTGTGATAACCGCTGTTGTTCGTCTGATAAAGTAATTGGGAAATGGTGAAATTGGTATCCACGATGTTATTAGTGACAAGGGTGGTGGCAGCTCCCGGACTCGCAAATGTTGCGCTGAAGCCCGGCCCGGGCGTGCCGCCCGTCCAGTTGGCGGCGTCGGACCAGTTCTGAATAAAGCCTCCACCGCCCGACCATACGCCGTTGCCCACAACGCCACCGTTGGCAGCGGTGACAAAGGTCCAATTGTTCGTGGTCAAATTTGTGCCGGTAATATCGTTGAAAATGACGCTGACGGCGTTGGTATAGTTGGCCGGCATGTTTGTCGTCGGGGTCCAGGTCACTACGGTTCCAGCGGCATTGCTGATGATCTGAAGTTTAGAGGTCAAGTTAGTCGAGTTGACCAGTAACTGGATGGTGTTGGTGGCCACCGCCGTCTGACGGTTCGCGATAGTGAAGGAGATGGAACTAGCCAGTCCCACGCCCGTTGCGCCGGGCATCGGTGAACCCACGCTGATATATGGCGTCAAGAGATTCGTGCTGCTGTTCGGCGCCAGCATGAGATAATAGAGATTATATCCTCGGCTGGAAACGGCGGCTTGTTGCAAGGTGTTTACCCCCGAAAGGCGGAGCACGACGAGGTTGCCAAAGAGGTCCGCCAGCGGCACAAGCCGGCCGCTATACACCGTCGTTCCGCCCGTGTTGGGAATGCTGCATGTGCCCAAGGCCGCGCGCGGCTGGTTCGTCGTGGTGGCTGTGGCGCCGGCCAATAGGTTCATCTGAAATAGTCCGCCGCCCCCGCTGGCGGCGCGCGCGTAGATGGTAAACGCCGTTCCCGGAAAGCTGCGCGTGTAATTCTCCCACTCGCCGGCATCGGTGTAGGCCAGTTGATAGTCCTGGATGCCGTTTTCAAAATACAAGTCGTGGTCCACCGTATCGGTCGCGGGCAGGAGTTGCGGCAGGGGCGCTCCCGAGGAGTCGGGCCGATAATTGTTATTATTGACGCCAGTGGTCAGGTCGAGGTAGTCGATGCCGTTGGTTCCCAGCAGGCCGGCATATTCCAGCGGCGTCGGATTGGGAAAGTATTGTCCGGCGCCGTAGTTATAATCCTCGGCCTGGATGCAGGGATTGTTCGATGAGAAGGTGTCGAAGGTGGTGGAATTGGTCAATGTGTTGCCATTGATATCGCGCGCGACGATTGTGTAGTTGTAGAGAGTATTGGCCGCGAGCACAGCATTGTTGGTTCCGAGAAGCTGGTTGGTGGCGCTGGAGGTGTTGAAGAGAGTGCCCGCTTGCAAAACGCCGTTTAAATAGAGACTGACAGAATTAGCCGCCACCGCGGCATCAAACGAATCCAATTCAAACGAGAGCTGCGTATTGGTTCCGAGGAACACGGCGCCATTGGGCGGTTGGACGTTGTTAACTTCCGGGGCGATTTGAGGAACGGCGATCTGCATTCGGTTAAAAATCTGGTCGCCGGGGCTTTGGGTTTCATCGACAAAAAGCGCCGCGCTATCCTCGGTGCCGGCGCCTCCCATGAACACGCTGTCCAGAGTGTAAAGCGTCTGATTCATCACCACATCCTTTAACACCAGATGATAGGACATGCCGTCGGTTGCGGGAGTAATTTCGGCTTCGACGGCATTGGTAATGGTGTCCCGCCCCAAATTGCTGAACGAAGTCCCGGGAACAGATTGGACGCCGTTGCCATCCCAAACGTAAAGCGTGCTCGGAGAAGCGCCATCGAGGAAATAGAGGTAAAAGCGCACGCCCGTTTGAAAATCGGCTGGAGAATTGGTGGCATTGCCGCTGCGCAAGGTAAAGCCGCACCAGCCATGGACTGTTCCCCCGGGAGTAACCGTGCTGCCGGCTTCTCTGGCGCCCCATTGAACCTTGAAGGTATTAGTTCCTAATGTTTTGGAAAATCCGCGAAAAGCCGTCGTCTGATTCCCGCCATTGGTTCCATTGGCATAAATCCCCCAAACGCAGGTGTAGTTGGTCCCGGCGACATTGGTGAAGGAGGCATTGGCATACGTTGCGGTGGGATTGATATACCAGCCTTCAAAACCGCCCAGGCCGCTATTATTGGTCAGCAGCGCCCAAGGCATGAAGCCGAACCCCTGATTGGCGCCGTTGGTCCAATTGGCCGTAACCACATACTGCGATGCATCGTCATAAGCGACGAGTTGCGCCTGGAGCGGCGTGGCCAGGAGGACCGCGCCCATGGCCGCCATGCGGACAAACAAAGAAATTGGCCGAGACAATTTAAGCGAGTTCATTTTTTGTTCCTTCTTCTGGATTTTAAGTTACCGCCCAACGCTGCTGCTCCGCTGCTGCATCCAAACTTCGTCGTTCGGGGAATTTTGTTGGTTGTCGGGACAAGGATTCACCCTTTTTACCGGCGCCTTGGTATTTTGGTCGAGCCATTTCTTAATTTCCGCGTGTCCGTCCGCAAAAGAGAAACCGCCCGCGCCATTGTGAGTCGAAGCCGGGACATCCGTCCAACTCGATCCCGGCTGCATCCTCACCGAAAAAAGATCATCGTTGAGGCTGTCCGGGCATTCATCCAGGATGACCCACAACATCGAAGGCCCCGGCGCCGTGCAATCGCCGGTCTTCAGGTATCGCTTGTAACCGCCGTTGGCGGTGGCGTTGATGTCCAGGACATCGCCCACGAAGCCGTTCATGGAAACGCTGCGCACTCGAGGACCTCTCGCGCCCGGATTGATATCCGCCGGACATTTGAAAATGCCCACCGACTTCGCCACATAAGGCCCGATCTCGCCTGCGGTCAAATAGGCGGTATTGGTATTTTCCGGGTTCGGAGGGTTCGGCGCGAAGTCCCAACTCAAGTCGCCGGTGACCCATGAGTTACTGGTGATGGTCGAGCCTGGATTTTCCGGAAATGTCTCGCGATTATCGCCCGTGTACATTGCAATCGCCAATTGCAACTCCTTAAGATTGTTGATGCAATAGACCCCTTGGGCCTGAACCTTTGCCTTGCTCAAGGCCGGCAGAAGCATCGCCGCCAGAATTGCAATGATAGCGATCACCACCAATAATTCGATCAAGGTAAAGCCTATTTCCTGCGCCACACGGGGGGATTGATTTTTCCATTGGCGAAGGCTCATAAGGTTGCCACTTAGCTTGCGGCGAACTTTGGATTTTACAAGCACGAAATAGCCCCGCCCGCGAGATATGCCACAACGGTAGCGACGCCTCGCCGAGGCGTCTGATTGGCGGATTAGAGGGGATTGGGGAGAAACACATACGGCCACTGAGAAATCTCAGTAACCGGTCCCTTGCGAACCGGATTCGCCAGGATGTAATTCCCCTTCTCGCGTCAACTTTCGTCTGAATGAAGGCGGTGTTCGAAGAAGACAGTACCAAGCAGAAGGTCGGCGAGTTCGGAATGGGTCAGTTGAGTCCGGCCCCTATGCTGGCAGGGTACCCGGTCATGGCGTCCGTGATATTAGCCAGGGCTTCGGCGCGTGTCTTGCCTTGCGAGACGCAGCCGGGAAGGGCCGGACACGGCCGCCACGAACACTCCGTCCTCATCTGGCTCTATCACGACTCGGTATTTCATCTTCCTATCTGAGAGCAACGCCCTAAAAAGTCAACGCCCCGACATTAGGCGCTTCTGTGGTCGCCCTGAAATCTGAGTTGGTTTATTCTGCCGACATGAGTTCCGTGCATGAGATCGAAACCGCCGTCAGCAAGCTTTCGCGCCGGGAGCTTTTGGCTTTCCGCGACTGGTTCTCCGAGTTCGACGCCGCCGTGTGGGACAAACAGTTTGAGCAGGATGTTGCCGCAGGACATTTGGACGCCCTTGCAGACGAGGCCATCCGCGATTTACGCGAGGGGCGCTGCCGGGAGTTGTGAAGCATCGCGCGAACCCGAAGTTCTGGCAGTTCTATGCACAACTTCCCGAGGAGATTCAGCGGCTTGCGGACGAAAACTACGACCCGCTCAAGGGCGACCCCCGACATCCATCCCTCCGCTTCAAGAGGGTCGGGAGGATGTGGTCAGTTCGTGTCGGCATCCATTATCGTGCCGTCGCTGTCGAGGATGGCTCGGACATCGTTTGGTTTTGGATTGGTCATCACAGCGAGTATGACCGAATCATTGCTGGACGCCGCAGATGACTCCAACGAAGCGCCTAAACTGAGCCTGCACCTTGGCAATGGTCGCTCCGCCGAACTGCGGCGCTTAGGAAACACGCAGCGAAACTTTGACGCCTGTCGGCTTTGGGAAAATCCATGCGCGCGCCTGATATAAAATCGTACAGAGGTTGCTCGCATTCCGATCAGGCTGGTCCAAGGGGTAATTTGGCTCTGCTTGGTTGTAGCGAGGTCTCCGGAACCGTCGAGAAAAATTATGTCAAAAAAATTATTGCGAAAGCACATTGGTTGGCGTAATACTAAGGCAAGTCTCGAAGCATGTGAGAAACCTTGTCAATATTCGATTTGGGATGGCAGCTTTGCTGACAACAGGAGGCTGCCTCTTGTTGTTGCTGACACCTTTCTCGATTGCATGGAGTTGTTTTGCTTTGCTTCCGATACTTACGATGCCCCGTTCCGAGATGACTAAGACTCTTCAAGGCCGCGATCTTTGCGGCATGGCCGCTGGCTTGGCTCTGCTTGTTATCGTCGTTATTTGCTGCAATAGCTTTATCTCGAACCCTGTATCCGCCGCCGCCCAGAAAATCGTTCACCATCCGGCGTTCGTTGGGGCGTTTTGGGCGGTGATGCTTTGGGCTCTTTATCGCCTCTATCGGCGACAGAAAGCCGACGTGACGGTCTAAAGAATAGATCATTCAACGCTAAAATTTGACTTTTTTTGCTTCGCTTCTGCTGTGTTCATCCCGCAGATGGCCGTAGGTTTTCATGCAGAGCGCACCGCCGTCCTGATGACTAGGCCAACGTGAAACGGTCGGCATGTCCACGCCAGATTGGACGAACTCGCAATAATTGGCAAGCTTGGGCGGCTTAAACGGTCTTTTGCCTACTTTGGCGGCGTTTGATTTCGCCTATGTCTGCAAGGATTTCCCCGATTTCATTGTTCGCTATGATTGACTTCAAGTTGACCTGAAAACCGCAACCCGCATCCAAAAGCGACATACAAATTCCTTTCCGTCACCCGCGTCAGAATCAGAGCCGGATTTCGTTTGCCCAAACCCGCTTCAACTGCTCGGCATCACTTTGAGCAAGGACGCCCAAACGACGGCGCAGAAGGGTTTGTTCCAAGCAGTCCAACCGGGACAGTCTGGCCGTGGAGGCCACGCGCAAACCCGCCGCTGCCCAGTTTTGCAAGGCTACATCCGTCGTGGTTCGCGGCTGGGCTGAGGTAATGGCCGCCACCACCACATCGGCGGCGTCCGTCCATAGCACCAAAACCGGACGCAGTTTTGAGGCCGCGCCGTTCGTGAAAGGAATATCCGCGATCCAGACTTCACCTGGCTGCGGCATCGTCGTAAAGACCCTCGTCTTGCGGGGCGTAGCTGTTGAGGAAGGCGCTGTGGTCACGAGCGGCACGCTGGCTCTTGTCAGTGGCCGCTGGAAGGATTTCAAGCTGCTGGCGGCGCTGGTCAACCCAGCCAGCCAGCTTAACGAAGTCGTTCAGCGGCAATTGCTCGACGGCGTGCTCGATTTCCTCAATCTTGCTCATGGCATAAAAATAACCTCGTTCCGCTGAAAAACAAGCCTTCAAAAACAAGCCTTCATTGTCCGTTTTCCAAAGCCACGTCGGGGCGAATCAACTTGTCATTAACCCTGACTCTGCCAAATTGACTCACGCTGCGTCGGTGCAGTTTCCGCCAGTTTAGCTCAGTGGTAGAGCAACGGTTTTGTAATTGACATAGTGGTTTTTCACCCAATTTCCCCTCAACAGGACAACAGGGCATTCAATCTACAACCACAATGGTTTACGCAAGGTCGTCGGTCATGTCGAGAGAACCGAAAATCATCCAAAAACCCGCAAAAAACAGCAAACCGGATACAATTGCGGGATACAATGGGCAACGAAGCCCGCGCTTGCCATTCCCCACATAATGAGGCACAATTCCCGCATGAAGAAAGAGTTCGTATTTCAAATCGAACAGGATGACGACATGCTGGTGGCGACCTGCCACGAGCCGGAAATGGCCACCCAGGGAGAAAGCCTCGACGAACTCTTGGCCATGATTCGTGATCTCATCCGCTGCCGATTTGACAATGGCGACGAGCGCTTGGCGTGGCCGATTCGCCTTCATTTTCTCCACGACCCCATTTTGTCCGCGCAAGTAGCGTGAAACTCCCCCGCGACCTTTCTGGCGGTGAGGTGTGCCGCGCATTGAAACGCTTGGGCTTCGAATTTGTCCGGCAGACGGGTTCACATCGGCATTTCGTGAAAGACGGCCTGCACCCTTGCGTGCCAATGCACCGGGTGCTAAAACCCAAAACACTGCAATCCATTTTGAAGCAAGCGAATATCACTATCGAAGAATTGCTCGACAATCTTTGAGGTTCTTTTTCTGCCTTCAACAGGACAAATCGCCGAATACGTTTCGATTTATCGCGG
The DNA here is from genome assembly GCA_035648615.1 of Saccharimonadales bacterium (SeqCode). Classification (GTDB taxonomy): domain Bacteria; phylum Verrucomicrobiota; class Verrucomicrobiia; order Limisphaerales; family Palsa-1400; genus DASRLE01. The sequence goes on from DASRLE010000598.1 coordinate 13,600, forward strand.
GGCGAATCGACTTGCCATTGACCCTGACTCTGCCAGATTAACTCACGCTGCCTCCGTGCAGTTTCCGCCAGTTTAGCTCAGTGGTAGAGCAACGGTTTTGTAATTCTACAACGGGTTTTCGCCATTGTTAGCAACCTGCCATTTCCCCGGTGTTTACAAGGGTTTTCTCAATTTCGGCGTTTGCTATGATTGACTCTATTTTGCCTGAAAAACAGCAACCCGTATCCAAAAGCGATATACAATTCTGGCGGTCAAAGCAATGCGATGGGATACTGTCGCACGAGTGAATCGGATGAGGCAAGCGTCAGTCCGTGAGCCATCGCCTGGCAGATCAACATCCGGTCAAAGGGATCGCGATGGAGCCCCGGCAATCCACTCAACTGCGACACAGCGGCTTCGTCCAACACCAGCGGCGCGATCATGTGTTTGTCGCGTTGCTGCGGAACAAACTGCGCGGGCGGTTGCGGCAATGGCAATTTGCCAAGGCTGTATTTCAAGGAAATTTCCCAGAATGAAACGGCGCTCAAAAACACCGTGTTCTGAGGGTCGCGCACTGCGGCTGCGACCAACGGGGACAATTTGGCATCGCCAGCCACAAGCCAAAGAAACTCGCACGTATCCAGCAGAATCCTCATTTGCCTTCGAACGCCTGCAATACGTCTTCCGACAAGGGGGCGTTGAAGTCATCCGGCACGGTGAACTGGCCCTTGGCCAAACCAAACGGACGCGGTTGGGAAAGTGGCGGCGGATTCAGGATGGTGAGCAACCCGGACGCTTTCTCCGGCAAGGCCTCCGCGCCTTTCGGTGAAACCCGCCCGTGGTCAATTTCGACTTCAAGTGTCAAATAGCTCATGTTTTTCCTTAGTAGCGTTCCAGTTCGCGCGCCAAGAGCACCAGATTCGGAAGAACCTTGTCGCCAAAGATGCGGCGACGCCGGGCTGCGGCGTCCGGCCAGCGAATGCGGCGTTTCTGTTTGCCGTTTGGCGGCGCCTGATTTGCCGTTTCGATTTCGTGAACATGAGCGAAGAACTTCCGGCGCTCTCGCGGCGGCAATGCCTTCACTTGCTCCAAAACTTCAGTCGCACTCATTGTCCAAACCATACCACAAACGGGGCACTCAGCGCAAACTCGAAACCGGCATTTCTTCCGATGACACTTACCCCGCCTTGGGCCGGTGACGAATCCGCTTGAAGCCAATTGCGACGGCTGCTCGACGAAAAAACCGTGGCGCGAAGCAAACGGTATTCGCGCAAATGCCGGTCAAATTGCTCGAAGCGGGGCGCGCAGATGCGCTGCAAGCGAAACCCATAAAACAGAAGGGACGCCCTACCTCTAACGTACGTTAGCAGTTGGTCAACGATCCTCGCCGCAGGCTTCGACGATATTTTGCCGCAAGACCGCCGCAGCCACCAACGAATGTTGCCGCAAAAGCAGCGCAGGCTTGAACGACTTTTACCGCAGCAATGCCGCATCCACGAACGACCGCCGCCGCAGAATCGACGCAATGGCCAACGATATTTCAACGAAACGGCCAACGATGAATCCGGGCAGCAAAAGCTGTCAGCCGAGTATGCTTCGTGTTTGCCGCTGCCATTGTACGGCTGCGCTGCGCTTGTCAAGGTAGTGCCCCCTCCTCCCGCCGCCTCCACCTTGACAATGCTCGCTCCGCCGGGAACTGCGGCGCTTAGGAAACACGAAGCGAATCTTTGAAGCCTGTCGGCTCTGGAAAAATCCATGTGGGTGACGCCGCATGGATGGATGGACGTTTGGGGCATATCCCAACCGCCTTGACCTGTTCCTGTCGTTGACGCATCATCTGGCCTTATAGACAGACACTATGATATTCGACCTCTTCAAGCGAGCGCCTGATCCTCGGGAATTGGCCAAATTGCTGCAAATTCTTCGCGATTATATTGGCGAGCGCGGCATGCGGCAGCTTGAATCCGATAAAACGTCGTCCGACTTGTTGGTCTGCTTTAGTCTCGTCATGACGGGACAGACAGCCGGTGCTTTACTTCGGGAAGTCGGACAAGTGGCGCCTCACATTGGGAGAGTTTTGCAGGAGGTTCGTGCGTTTTACGAGTGCCTGTGGCAGTTGGAGTTGTTGCGACGATGCGAAAGTCCCGAAGACAAAGCAAAAGTATCAAGGCTCTATGCTGAGGTAGGTCTTCGGACAATAATACTCACGAAGTCGTTTTTTGACGCTCATCCAGAGGGTGCGCGTCCGTTTAAATGCGCATTTGACGAGAACTACGATGCCCCATTTGAGCGAGCAGTTCGCGAGTATATTCAAGGCCGCCGCGAAGTGCCCATCAAGGAATCAGGGGATTTCCTGGTAGATAATGGAATCTCGCTAACATTGAAAATCGGACGATTAGCTGGCCTTGGGCAACCCGCCCTGAATGCTGTCCATCAAGTGGTCAGCAATGACTGGCCTGATGCACTCACTTTGAAGTTGTTGACTCAATTTGACTTCACAAACTGTGCAGCGAGAGGGCTACCGCCCTCCTGGTTGAAGCAGCGACCGGGTTGATTAGGTATGAGCACCAAACCAATCCACGGAGCCGAGGAGATACGGCATTTGGGATTGCTGAGAGATGTTCAGCAACTTCTGGCACACGCCCTAAC
>DASRLE010000599.1:0-5190 GCA_035648615.1 Saccharimonadales bacterium (SeqCode)
GGGCAAATCGCGAAACAGCGCCTCCATCTCGCGCCCCTGTTTTAAAAAGCGCTGATTATTGGCAGTCAACAATTTTCCGGCGGCGTCCAAATGGGTGTGATGGCGAATGCAGGTGAAAACATCCAATACTTGACGTCCCCGCGCTTCGGCATAAAGCGCGCCATTGCAAGCCAGCAGCGGCAGGCAAAACGTCCGGGCCAATTGCACCCGCGCCGCGTTGCCGCTTTCTTCTCCGCGCCGCCGATGGCGCTGGATTTCCACGAACACGCCTTCCCGCCCAAAAATGCGAACCAATTTTTCCAGCAACTGGACTGGGGAATTTTCAGGTAGGGACGTCGCGCTACGGCGTCCGGGACGGCGCAACGCGCCGTCCACTACCTCTCTCATCGCCGCCGCCAGCGGCCCTTCCTCGTCGCCGGTCAAGGCCACCAATCCCGCCGCGAACTCCGCCAATTCATCCCAATCAACTTTGCTTTTTCCTTTGGCCGCTCGCAAATGCGCCCGCGTGATGAGGCGGGAAAGATTCTGGTAACCGGTCCGATTTTCCACCAGGAGCGGCAGCACCGAACCATCCTCCATGGTGATTTCCGCGCCGATGATGGGACGCACGCCGTTTTCCTGAGCGGCTCTGAAAAAGCGCGGCGCGCCATAAAGGCCGTCACGATCGCACACCGCCAAGGCAGGCAGTGCCAATGCGCCCGCCGTCGCCGCCAGATGCTCCGGCAACGATGCGCCGCGCAAAAAACTAAACGCGCTGCGACTGTGCAATTCAATATACATGACTAATCAAACACCCCTTCGACCGACCATTGTTCGTTTTGCCGAACGAGGCGAAAAAGTTCGCCGTCGCTGGTTTGGACATCCCATTCCTCGCGTTCCCAGTTTTGGGCGTCCCACCACTGGCCGGAAAGACGCCATGGTCCCAGCGCGTGCGCAATGGGGCCGGAGAAGGACGAACTCCCCAGCAGCACAGGCCGCGCCTCGCGCACTTCCACTCGCGCGAGCCAAGGCGGACGAAATCGCCGCAATCCCAGGCTGTGGCTGGTTTTATCTTCTTCTTCCTCCTGCGCACTGGCCGCGCCATTGGCCAAGCCGTCCAACTCCATGGTGAAACTATCAGGACGGTGCGTGTCGGCCAAACGGGGCGTGCCAACGCGATTTGGCCCAAGGAGGGCCGTCAGACGGGCGAGCGTTTCGTGAAATTGATTGGGATCGCGCAACGCCACTTCAAACAAGCCAAATTGATACGTGCCCGCGCGGGCCGGTTTGGCCGCCAGCCGCAACGAACAAATCGGCGCATCCGTCCGCACATTTTCCAAGTGCGTCTGGAGCAGGCGAAAAAGCGTCTCGACGTCGCGGGTGGGGGCGGGGATGACAAAGAGCCGTTCGTAAGCCGCGCCGGAAGCCAGGCCCAGCCGCAAATGAATTTCCCCGGCCACGCGATAAACCATTTCGAGACGGCGGGCCAATTGTTCGATAAATCGCCGCAGGACAAAAAGGAGCGATTCCAGAGATTCGAGATGGGTTTCAAACTCCATCGTTTCGGCAAAGGTTTCCGGCGGGGTGATTAACTTAAGGGGGCGGGATTGGCCGGCCAGGTCAAACATCTCCACCGCCTCCACTCCAAGCCGCTCCGCAATTTTGTCCCGGCCCAGCGCCAAAAAAGCTCCGACGGTGCGAATCCCCCAACTTTCCAAAATCTCCAATATGTCCTCGCCGAAACCCCACTGAGCCACCGGCAAGTCCGCCAGGAATTCCTCGACATTGGCGACCCGCAAAAACGGGTGGGCTTGCCTCGCCGCTTGCGCAGCCAGATGCGGCGTTCGGGCCACGCCGATTTGGGCGCGTCCAACCACTTGCGCCAGCATGTCAATAATTTTTGCGGCCCACTTTTCCCAGTCAGCCTCCGGCACCGCCAGGCCCTTTAAATCCAGCGTGCAAACTCCAGGCCCGGTGTCCTCCAGGCGCGGGGAAAAACAATACGCGCATTGCCAAAGCGTTTCGGCGGCGGCCGGCTGCCCCGCCTTGGCCCACTCTGGAATATATATGACAGCGTAAGGCATAAGACATTCACCCGGCGGCATCGGCCGATTCTTCCCCGGCGGAGGCGCGGGCCTGCTCGAATTTAAAATGGGGCCAAAGCGAGTCCTCTTTTTTCAGCACATCCTCCAAGGTCAAACGGCTTTGCAGGATGAGCCGTGTTTCCGCGCTGGGCGCCATCGGCCAGGGCGTAACCACCAGAAACGCGGTCGAGGTTTGTTGCGCCAGCCGTTGCAGCCGATACCACGCCGCCCCGGAGATTTTACGCAATTGCGCGGCCGGATTCATCTTCAAATCCAGCATAACCAATCCCAAATTGCGATCGCGCAAAAGAATGTCGGCCGCTTTGAGCGCTTCTTGCGCGGTCTGGCAGCGCACCCACAGCAACCGCGACAAAGCCGGCTGGCCAACCGCGCTGGGATCAAACGAATCCAGGCCATCGATCAATCCCGCCAATTGCCGGACCTTCCAGGCCTGGCGAAGCAACGCGCGCAACAATAGCGCGCTGCCCGCGCTCGGACCCGCGCTGACCAATTCCGTGATCCTGCTTTTAGGCAATCCTCCGCCCAATAAAGCATCCAGCGCCGGCAGCCCCGTTGGCCAGCAGCCGGGAATTTTGGCCGCCGCCACTTCCGACCAGGCGGGCACGCCCGGAAAGCGTTCCGCCAAAAGCTGCCGCAACTGAAAAATTTCGCTCATACCGCTGTTTTACGCTCAATCGTTGGCATTATTTTTGCCTCATCGTGTCCTATCCGCCTAGACAAAAGCCGTCCAAGAGCGGATTTTAAGAGAGCATGTATTTACACGAACCGCCCATGCGCCATTTACTGAAATTATATTGGTTCAGCGCCGGCCTTCCCACCGCAAACTTTAACTGGCAGTCTTTGCGCATGGCTCAAAAAATTCTCGCCCGATGAAATGGGTCTTCGGCACGCTGGTTTTGCTGGTCGTGGGTTTGCTTTTGAAACTCACTTTACTGGTTTATGCCATGTATGTGCTGCTGGGGGTGCTGGCCTTGAGCCGGTTTTTTTCGCGGGTCTGGACGAACCAGATTGAGGCGCGGCGCTTCAGCGATGAGCAGGTGCTGGAGATCGGGGCCACGGCGGAGATTAAGGTGGCGGTGCAGAATTCCGGGCGCTTCGGTGTGCCGTGGATGATCCTGGAGGATTCTTTGCCGCAGGATGCTTTCACGCAGATGCCCTTGCGGCTCAAAGCGGAGGGGGCGCGCGGGCTTTGGTCATTCTGACATTGATTCATGGGGCGAAACGCGATAATATGCCATAGATGACGGCGCACTTAACGATCGACAGTGCCGGACGCATTGTTCTTCCCAAACCTTTGCGAAAGGAATTGGAGCTCGGCCCTGGAGACACACTGGAGCTGGAAAGCTCCGGCGAGCGCATCACCCTTCGCCCCGTGCGGGGTGGAACGCCCCTCGCCAAAGAAAAAGGGGTGTGGGTTTTTCGCACTGGCAAACCATTGGCCGCGTCCGTGACCAATGACGTGCTGGCTCAAATTCGAGAGCGTCGTGACAAGCAGAATTTTAATCCACCAGAGTGAAGGCGTTTTTGGATATCTCGGTTCTGGTCCCGGTTTTTTACGGTGACCACGCTCATCATGGTCCCAGCCTGGATCTTTTTACGAAGTTTCAAAAAAAGGACGTTTGCTGTGGATCCCATAGTCTCATCGAGGTTTATTCCACGCTGACCCGGATGCCGGGCAAACATCGCATCAGCAGCGAGCAGGGTATGCTTTTCATCACCAATCTTCGCGAACGGTTGACAGTTGTGGCGCTAGACGCGGACGAATACGGGAAAATGCTGCAAAAATTTACGGCCCTTGGAATTGTCGGCGGCACAATCTATGACGCGCATCTGGCGGCCTGCGCGCTCAAAGCGAAAGCGGCCTCATTGTTTACCTGGAATGTCCGCCACTATGCCCAATTCGGCCCGGAAGTAACTCGAATTCTCACGACGCCGTGATCATTAGATTCCTGTCCAATCTAAGCTCTCGCGGCAATTCGATGGCTTATGGCCGCTCATTTAATGTAATTATGACGATTCTTTGACACTCGGCTTATTTTGCGGTAATTCTGTCAACATGCAGACAACGATCCAACTCGACGATGCCGTGCTCGCTGAGGCCACCAAGCTAGCTCGCGAGAAGGGGTACGACTTATCGCGTCTTATTGAGGAAACGTTGCGCGATAAAATCGCCCCAAAACCGCCTGCTGTCCCCGAACCCTTCCTTCGTCTGACGACTGTAGGGGGTGCGGGTGTTCTCCCCGGAGTTGACCTAAATAATTCAGCCGCCTTGCTTGCCTTGATGGAACAGCGCGCATGATCCTGCCGGATGTCGAATCACGATTACGATCGGTTTCCTGGCCTGCGCAGACGCTATCCATTCACTGAATAAACCGCCTGATGAAATGGGTTTTTGCCACGCTCGCGTTGCTGGTTGTGGGTTTGCTTTTGAAACTCACGCTGCTGGTTTATGCCATGTACGTGTTGTTGGGGGTGCTGGCCTTAAGCCGGTTTTTTTCGCGGGTTTGGACGAACCAGATTGAGGCGCGGCGCTTCAGCGAGGAGCAGGTGCTGGAGATCGGGGCCACAGCGGAGATTAAGGTGGCGGTGCAGAATTCCGGACGCTTCGGTGTGCCATGGATGATCCTGGAGGATTCTTTGCCGCAGGATGCTTTCACGCAGATGCCCCTGCGGCTCAAGGCGGAGGGGGCGCGGCTGGCTTTGGTGCGGTTGAAGGCGGGGGAAAGCAAGGTTCTGCATTATAAGCTGACGTTTCTACAGCGCGGGTATTATCAGATCGGGCCGCTCCTGGTCGAGACGGGGGATGTTTTTGGGTTGCATCGCCGGTTTCGGATTCTGACCGACCCGCTTTATGCGCTGGTTTTGCCCAAAGTTTTGCCGCTGGCCGGGTATAGTCTTTCGTCGCGGCGGCCGATTGGCGAGATGCGCATGACGCACCGGCTTTTTGAGGACCCGACGCGGGTGTCAAGCATTCGGCCTTACCAGCAGGGCGATCCGCTGAACCGGATTCATTGGCGGGCCAGCGCGCGGGCCGGGCAATTGCAAAGCCGCACTTATGAAAGTTCCTGCGTGGCGGGGGCGACTTTCCTGCTGGATTTCCATGCGT
>DASRLE010000600.1:0-8914 GCA_035648615.1 Saccharimonadales bacterium (SeqCode)
CTCCTATCTCGGGGGCACCCAAATTGCCCTGACCGCCTCCGTAACCAATCTCAACGACTGTTATTTCTTCACGAATTGGACGGTCGCCGGCAAGGTTGTCAGCACCGCCTCCACTTACACTTTTTCGGCGAACAAGAGCGAGACCGTCACGGCGCATTTTTCTCCCTTTTTATACAAAATTCAAACCGCCGCCTCGCCGCCCAATGGCGGCACGACCAGCGGAGGCGGTTCCAAAGCTTGTGGTTCAACGACACAACTCATCGCGCACGCCAAGCCCGGTTTCCGCTTCGTTAATTGGAGCGAGGACGGCAATGTCATCTCCACCAAGGCTACTTCCCCATTCACGATTTCAGGCGGCGTCCTGCTGACCGCTAATTTTGCCAACACCGTGCCTCCCGTCGTGACGTTGAAGTCGCCGACCGGCAGCGAGACGACGACCAATAGCACGCTGGCCTTCGCCGGCACAGTGAAGGACAATGCGGCGGTGACGGGAGTTTACTACAAAGTGCCGGGGTCTGATGTCGGTTTTTCCGCGCAAAATGACGGAGGTTGGACGAACTGGAACTTCAGCGTAACCCTGGCCTTAGGAACCAACGTCATACAAATTTATGCGCAGGACAGCGCCAACCTTACCTCGGCCACAAAAACTGTTGTCATCGTCCGCGAACCCGCTCCGACCGTTTTTGCCATAGACTCGACCGACCCCATCGTCCATCCGCAGGCCCAGGTTGCCTTTGACGGAAACAATTACTTGGTGGCCTACCAAATCGGCCAACCCAATAACACAAAGGATGTCGCCCAATTTGTCTCGCCATCCGGTCAATTGGTAGGCGGCCTTCTCGACCTAAATCCGGGTGCGGCTGGCGACCCGCCTTGGGTGGCCTTCGACGGCAACAACTATCTGACAGCTTGGGCGGATTATTCTGACACTCAGTCCGGCGTTCCGGTGCGCGGGACGTTCGTCAGTCCTGACGGCACGGTCGGATCCTCCATTCAGCTTTCGCAATCCACCACCGTGGACAATTTCGGAACGATCTCTTACGGCGGCGGCGTGTATTTTCTAATGTGGTCCGACGACCGCCATAACAACAACAGTGCCGGTTACGACGATATTTATGGCGAGATGCTCACTCCAACGGGACAAGTCGCCGTGAGCGATTTTGAAATTGGTCCTCGCGGCATCCAAAGTGAAGACTCTCAAAGTGCGGCGGCGTTCGACGGCGCCAATTTTTTGGTGGTCTGGTCCGGCGCCGTGGGCGGCACCAGCATTCAGGGACGTCTGGTCAGCCCGGCGGGGACTTTTGCGACCGACCCCTTCGTCATCTTTACCAACTCGGTTCACATTGGCGCCGCCCTCAATTGCGTTGTCTTTGACGGAACGAGATATCTGGTCCTTTTCACCGCCGAAACGAAATCCGGGGACTTTGCCACAGCCCATATCTATGGCCGCTTTGTCACCACGGCGGGGGAAGTGGCGCCGGGTCAAATGACGGTCACCGGGGACGCAGGGCCGCAACTTTTTCCCTGCGCCGCGTTCAGCCGCACTCAATATCTGATCACTTGGAACCAAGGATTCAATCCCACCAGCACGGCTTCTCCCGGCGCGATCAACGCGCGGCTGTTCGATACCGCAGGCAAACCAATCGCCCCCGAATTCAAGCTTTTCTCCCAGGTGGGCAACAAAATCGCGTTCTTCGCGCCCGTGCTCTTTGACGGCACGAAATTCTTTTCGGCCACCGGACTGGGCCACATGGTGCATGGGACACCGAACATTAGTTTTACAAGCGGAGTGATTTCCGGGGCATTTGTTTTTCCATAACCAGCCTTCTTTGTCGCAGAGCGAGACAGGAATTTGTTGATCGGGTCGAGGCTGCGTGGCCGCCATAGCTTCAGCGACGGCGGTCGCCTCGACTTGTTGAGCCAGAGGCTCAACGCTACAACGTTCTCGCTGTTTAGGAAACGTTGACAGATACCCGTCGAGCCTCCAACTGCGGGTTTGACATTTTGGCGCTGGGTGAGTCTTTTGATGATGCGCGCGCCGACGCGCTGCCGGAAAATGAACGAAAAGAAATTCTATGCCCCTGTGGCCGAGAAGACCCATGTCCTGGGCGAGGATGCGGAACCGGCGCCCCGCAGAAAACTCCTGCTGCTGGATGACGACCTGGCCTTGGCCGATTCGACCCGCATGATCCTGGAGAAGAACGGGTATGAGGTGGACACCGCTTCGGATGGCGTGCAGGGCATCAAAAAAATCCTGGCCAGCGATTATTCGATCATTTTATGCGACATGGTCATGCCGAATCTGGCCGGCGATATGTTTTACACGGCGGTCGAACGCGTCAAGCCCCACCTCTGCAAGCGGTTTCTATTCATGACCGGCCACGGGGGCGATCGCAAAATCGATGAATTCATTCGCAAAGTCCGCGGGCTGATTTTGTGGAAGCCCTTTCAGTCCCATATTTTAATGGAGTCCATCCAAGCCGTGGAACAGAAATCCCGCCAGGGCTGATCACGCGTCAATCCTGGGTTGCATCATCCCCCTTAGTTGCGCAGACGATAGAACTGCGCCGGGCTGCTGGTGATATTGTTGGTCAGCGGACTGATCGCGCCCGGCACATCGCTATACACTCCCTGCACTTTCGAGGCCGACTGCAAAGTGAAACCCCCCGGCCAGGCGAGCACGACATTATTGCCAGATTGGGTGACGGACAAGTTGGGCGGCACGGCCAGCCCAAACTTAAAGTCGTCGAAATATCCCAGCGTCGCGCCGTCGGCGGTGTTGATTTCCATCACGTTGAATCCCCAAGTCTGGCTGGAATTCTTGACGTAGGCCGGCGTCGCCATGTCGTCAATGTAGAAATAAATGCCGGCCATGCCGTTGGTCACCGGTCCGGCAATTATGCGCCCTTCGTGCCATCCAACACTGCGGGTGACCAGCGTATTGTCCCATCCCGAGGCGAAGCCATAGCTGCCCACGACGCGGCACTGGTATTTAGTATTGTCAAATCCGTTGCCCTGATTGACGCCGGCGCCCAGGGAGACTCTTTGGATTTGCGTCGAAGCGTTCAGGCTGCCTGAGTTAACGTAGTCAGTGTTAGTCGGACAGAGGTTGTAAAATCCAAGGGCGGCGTAGTCCCCGTAGGTGCTGTCGCCCGGGCCGGAGGGATCGTAAAACCACCAATCCATGATTAGGTTCCCATAGATAGGGTTCTCCCCGCGCAAACGGTAAGAGATATTGTACCAATCTTCATCGCCATCATTGGGTAAGTGGCCCGTGATCATGTTGGTGCCACCGTGCGGCGTCACACCGTTTTGAGCGCCGACCACCAGCGCATTGGGCGGAGCGGGGCCAAACCATGGGTTGCCTGATCCATTGGGCGCCGCATTGGCGCCGGCGTAATTCTTGTCCAACGGGACGGCACCGCTGACATAAGCCTCAAATCCGTCTGAAAACACCGTCACATAACCCGGCAGAACAAACGGCGGGGCGATGACGGTGAACCCATATTGCCAATGGTTGGTCCGGGGCGTTGGCGAGCTATTATCCGCAAAGGCGAGGTTGACGGTATGAGTCGAACTGTAGGCGAACCCGCCCAAAGGCGCATAGTGAACAAAAGTGTCTCCATTGGTGTCTTGCGAAATGCGCGGCGAGATGGCCAAGCCGTCCAACTTGACCGCGATAGTGTTCGTGTTGACGGCTGTGGTGTTGTTAGTGAGGACAATGTCAATTGTGCTGTTGGTTTGCGCGTATTGCACCGGCGCGCCAAAGGTCGCGGTCCTGCTCAACGGCGCGTAGGATAGGACATAGGGCGCGGCATTGGTCTGGGTGGCGATATTTAAAGCATCAATGAACTGGTTGTCGTTCAACCCGCCGGTGGTGGCGCCAAAACCGAAGAGGCTGCCAGGCGCCGGATAGCCGCTGTTCGTGCTATAGCCGAAAGCGGTTAGATCCAGGTTGGAATAGATATACGCGCCATCGTACACGACATCGAGGGAGCCGTTGGGATTGAGCTGAACGACCGTATCAACCCAGGCGGCCGTTCGCAGGTCTTGCAAAACGGTGTGAGCCACCTCAGAACCAAACAACCTGATGTCAATGGCCGGCCCATCTTCGCTTGCGGCATTATTATAGGTGACAAACTCGACGGTCAAACCCGTGCCGCTGCCCGCCACCCCGAAGCCCGTCCCCGTCACTGGCAGGTCAGGCGCAAAGCTAAAACTGACTCCATCCGCCCCATTGCCACCGCCGATAAACATCTTCCACGATGCGGTAAAACTAACGACGGGCGTGCCGGCATCCAGATCATTGGTAATAATAAGCGACCCGTGCTGGCTGTTGACCGCCGGGGTGAGTTGCAGGTAGCCGCTGTTCGTATAACCGCCGTTGGTCACAATCGCCGCGTTGGCATAGATGGCTGTTCCCGGCGGAAGGCCGGAATTGAAATCGGTCGAAAAGCTTCCCGCGTGAGCGGAAAAGAGCGACCCTGCGATGACTGCGCTCAGAACCACTGGTTTGAAAGATGTATTTTTTCGCATAGGTTTTAACGGGATTGGGCATTTACCGGTTAAACGTGACTTTTGCAGCAATCTTTTCCGATCTTGGGATGATTCTGGATTTTGGCAAGCTTTTTTGCCTGGTTTTTTCCAGAAAAGCCCCGGCGTCGCTTTTCCCGGCATCACCGGCGCCAGACTCAGCAATGTGACGGGAAGGAATGGCAAAAAGATGGGGGCAAAAACTTATGTTCCCCATCTCTTGCCCCTGTTTTTTTGCCTTTGCAATCAATGGGATACCAACCCCATTGAGCCCGCCGTAATCCTCGCGTTGCATAATGAACCAATCCAGGCATCCCCAACTAAACGCGCTTGGCGCGCCGCATTAACGTGAAGTCGCGCTGAAATAGCCCTTAGAAATCCGATCTGGGTCTTCCTTTAAATATTTTTGCAGAAATTCATCGGGAGACTGCTTGAGCAGGGCGATGGCTTGTTCCATTTCACTCCAGGGCTTGATGGCTTTTTCGTTGAAGGCGCCGGCGATTTCCGCGCGGTTATTTTCGAGGTCGGCTTCGAGCGCGGCCAGTAATTCATCCACGGATTTTTGAGGGCGCGGCACTTTCATTTCCACCGCCTGGCGCAGAATGGTGGCGAGATTGGTTTCGCGCAAATGGAGCGCATAGGCCAGGGCGCGGCGGCGGAGGCCGGCGAGGTCCGTCAGGTTTTGGGTGAAATCGCCGGTCAGTGAGGATGGAACGGAATTCTTGAATTGTTGCGCGCGGGCCAGCGCGTTGTCCCAGCGTTCGGCGGCCAGTTGGCAGCGCAGTTGGGCGTCCTCCAGCATCCAGGGATCGGGCTGGGTGTTATCGGTTTTCATGAAAATGGCGCGCCGGGAGGAGCACCACGCAGGAGTATGGCATTGCTGGCCGCGCAGCATGGCGGCGGACAGGCTGTGGTCGGTCCGGCTGTGGCCGATCTCGCGCATGAACCAGGTGGCGTCCCATGGAAACAATTCCATTCCCTGACTGGCCATGCGCCAGTACTCCGAGAGGTCATTGGCCGCCGGGCCGTAAGGTTTGGCGAGCGCCTTGAGGGCGGCGGCTTCGGAGATGGCGGGGTTTTTGAAAAACAATCCGGTCATGCGCAAATTGGGATCTTCCACCGTGGGATTAAGCCCGTAATATTCTTTGACGCCCACGACACCCGGAACGGAGGCGATGGTTTTCAAGCCGCGCAAGGTGACCAGGGGATGGGCCAGATGATAGAAACCCTCCAACTCTTCGCAAGGTCCGCCGAGCCAGTATTCCACGATCACCGGGATGTCGCGTTGTTGCGCCAGGCCGGCCATGTTTTTTAGCCAGCGATCCACCGGCATGGTGCCGATGACTTCGGCAATGTTACAGTGGAGCATCAGGCCGAAGCCCTCGGGCTTGATCCGTTCCGCGCAAGCGAGGGACTGGCCGGCGGAGAGTTCCCACGGCTCCCACCAGAGGCGCCCCTGGGGCCGGGACTTGCGCCAGCGGGTGGTCAGGGATTCCACAAAGGGAACCAGGCGTTCATGCAGCGGAATGCCCAGACAACGGGGGCAGGAACCAAATTCGTTGCACAGCCAGGCATCCTGGTCGTAGGTGTAAATGAGGAGGTCATCCACTCCGGGAAATTCGCGCGCGAAAGCCTCGAGCAACAATTCGTAACGGCGGGTGACTTTTTCGTCCATCAGGCAATTGGGCGGTCCATCGCCGTAGCGGGCGTGGGCATTGTAGGGCGCGTCAAAGTGAAAGAGCGTGCGCAGCCCGGCCTGCTGGCACAGCGCAATCCGGCGCCGAAGTTCGGCGCGCCTTTTTTCGCGCGCTTCCTCACCCGGCTTGCTGCGCAGCGGCACCACTTGCGGGTATTGCCGTTCCTGTTCCGGCGTGAGCCTGACGATGTCCTCGAGGGTCAGCGGTTCATCGTCCGGGCGCGTTCCCCAGGCGACGTTGATCTGAATCGTATTGAACCCGAGCTTTTTCAACTGGCCCACCGTTTTTGCAGTCCACGGCACCGGAACTGTCATTTCAAAACCAATGGACGAACTCGGGTTGCCCAAAAAGCCCACCTTGTAATCCAGGCGGTGGCCTTCAAGGATGGTTTTCGGGGGTTCAGCAGCAGGGGCGGGATTACTTGACGAAGAAAGCCCCCACATTATTAACGCCGCCGAGAAGAGATGACCGAAGGGGAATGGCCTTTTTGGAGCAACCTTGAGTCGCAGGATATTCATAGGCGGCGAATGAGGGCTTTGGCTGCGAGAGAGCGGTGCAAGGCGGGTTCCACCCGCAGAACAAATGTGCCGCTGAATTGTTTTGCGGCCAGCGGTCCGGGCAGTTCATGGCCGTCCGTTTCCAGAATTTCAACCCACTCCTGGACAATCTGGCCGAGTTGAGCATACACCTTGGTTTCGTCTTTGCCGTGACAGCATTGGCCGATGAGCGGCGGCGCGCTGCCCACAAAGCAGCCGTCCCTGTCGCTCCACTCCACGATTTTCATGTAACGGGCGGCTTTGGCCTTCAATTCGCTCTTTTTCATTATTTTGATTCCTCAATTCTTCGCCGCACCTGGCTTTCCTGATACCGAAAAACATCATCGCGCATGTCAGTGCTGCGAGAGGCTCAGAGTATTGCCATCGGGATCCTTGAACCACGCCACCTTGGCCCCGTTCGGTGAGGCCCATATTCCGATCTCATCCTGCGGCAGGCCTGGATAGCGGAGGAAGTCCACTCCCGCCTTTTGCAAGGCCTTCGCCGCGACGGTGATGTCCGGCACTCGCCAGCCGAGCACCGTAAAGGGCGCCGGATCGAACTTTTCGACGACCGTTACCCGCAGCATGATGCCGCTGACATCGAAAACCAAAGCAAAAGGGAGATCCTCGGACACCAGTGGAAGGCCGAGCGTGTCACGGTAAAACTTTTTCGCCCGATCCGGATCGCGCGTGGCCACGAAGGCAAGGATAGTTTGCTCGGCGAGTTGGAATTGTTTTGCCATAACGTCCATACTGCCCCTAAAAAGCGCTCATCGCAAGAAGTGTGCTACGCCATCATGAAGCAGTGTCACACAGAGACCCAGCACTCAAACCGAACAGTTTCGCGCCTTATCTAAGCGCCACTCCCCCCAATCCTCGCCCAACCAATAGTAAAATCCAACCGTCGGAATGACTGGCAAAAAGATGGGGGCAAAAAAATCGTGTTCCCCAACTTTTTGCCGCTATTTTTTTGTTTTTGCCATCAGAGGGAGAAGCCAGACACAGCGACCCGGATGATAGCGATTCCAAATAAATCTGATTTCAAAATAAATCTTGAATTCGATTTCGGGATTCGTAGGATGGCGGCCTAAACAATCCCTATTTATGCCTCAAAAGTATTGTCTCTTGACCGTCGCCGTGGCGATTGCCCTCATTCTTGGTGAATCGGCGCTGGCTTTGCCGAGTTATGATCCGTTTACCAGTGCGACGGCTTCGCCGTTGGGCACCGGGACTACTTATACGCCGGATATCGGGCAGATGGATGGGTTGCTGGCCTACCAAACGAATTTTCTGGGGGAAGGATGGGGAGCCTGGGCAACTTCCACGGCGGCGTTGAATGACTCAGTTTATGTTTCGGGGTTTGATCTTAACGCTACGTCCACCAATGCGCAGGGGGCGCTGACGAATAACGCGGGGCTTGCGCTATTGCCGAATGGGTTTCCGAGTGTGCCAAACCAGACCGCCTTCCAGGAAAGCATTACGAGCGGAACGCAGGGTTACGGAGCGTGCCTGGCTTTTAATCGGGTGATTTATCCGCCAAGCGGGGAGGCTTCGGCTCTTGGCGCGGCGACGACGAATTCGCTTTACGCGTCGTTTTTGATGGATGTCACCAACTGGGGGAACGGGGGGACGGGAGGGACGTATTTCCTTGGGTTCGTATCGACGGCGCAGGTTGGGAACCAGAATATCAACGGGACAGCAACCGAAGCGGCGGCGATGCGGGTCTACCTGCAGCAGAAGTCGGCAACGGGCGGGGGGTACTATCTGGAAATCGGAGACGGCTCGGATACGGGGACGGGAGCGAGCGCGGCGGTGTTGTGCAATACAAACCAAACCTATTTTGTGGTGGTGGATTACGAAATGTCCGGAACGAATATTTCGGGGACGGTGACGAATGATTATATTCGATTATGGATAAACCCGGCGACGAATACATTCGGGGCCATGATGCCGCCGCCCGAGAATACGAATAATCATCCTTTCAAGGTCACCCTGACCAACGCGGCCGGTTTTTATGTGTTGGGCCGTAATACCAGCAGCGGGCCGCCGGATGGGATTTATTACGGAAGCCTGCGCATTGGCACGACGTGGAGTTATGTGACGGGCGGGCCGGAGTTTACCAATCAGCCACTGAGCGTCGTCAACACC
>DASRLE010000601.1:0-11473 GCA_035648615.1 Saccharimonadales bacterium (SeqCode)
AAACTTGCCCGCCAGTGGGGCGCTGCCCACACCTTCAAAGCCGACGCCCCAAATCTTCCGAAAAAAATAGCCGCCGCCAGCCAGTGGCTCGACGCCGCCGTCCTCACCATCCCGAACGCCCCGAGCGTCACCGAAGCGCTGCGAACCGTCCGCGGTTCGGGCAAAGTCCTGCTCTTCGCCCACACCCGTGCCGGCGAAGTGGGTGAAACCGACTTTTCCCGTATCTGCCTTGAGGAAAAAGACTTAATTGGCAGCTATTCCGCGGACTTCACCCTCCAAGCGGAAGTGGCCCGGCTCGTTTTCAGCCGCCAATTGGATGTTCGACCCCTCATCACCCACCAATTTCCCCTGAAAAGCACTGCCGCCGCCATCGCCCTAGCCAGCCAACCCACAGCCGCTTCAATGAAAGTCGTTGTAAACCAACACCTTGCCAGAGACATCCACGCCCTAAAAAAAGTTCAAAAAAACCCAAAAAAAACCTTTACAACCCTATCAGGAAAAGCGAATATGACTCCCGATGCTAAAAAAGAGCATATCAGACAGAAGAAAACCGCAAAAAACGGTTGACACGATTTTTTCTCTCTGACAGAGTCCACACACACGGAAACAAAAAACGTAAAAAATTATGAGAACAAAAACAAAAGTCCTATCCGCCCTCTTGGGCGTCCTCGGCACTGCGTCCTTAATGGCGCAGTCCACCAACGTCTATTCACTGAACGCAGTCGGTTACATTAATGTAACAGTCGCTCCAGGTTACAACATGGTTTCCTGCCCGCTGATTGCTTCGCCAGATAATACTCTCAACACCGTGCTAAATAACAATAGCGGGGTGTACAACAAGGTCGGCGTATATGCGTTCGTGAACGGGGTTTACACAAGCGATACGGGTGCTTCCTTTGCCAATGGCATCACCCCAAATACGAATGGGTGGAACAATAACGGCACTATTACTCTGAACCCTGGTCAAGCGGTATGGATTAACGCCGTAACTAATACAACGATAACGTTTGTGGGTACGGTGCCGCAAGGTTCATTAACAAATGTTCTGCATCCTGGCTTTAACCTCGTTAGTTCTGCTGTGCCGACCTCAGGCGATATTATAACCAACAGCATCATGAACTTCACTAATACTCAGTTGAAAGATGCGGTCTATACTTATGCTCCAGGCGTTGGTTATACTTCTTATATTTCCGAAAGTCAGGCTGTCGGAGGTAATGCGAATCACTGGACATCGGATCCCATTCAGACAAATGTCGGCGGCGGTTTCTGGTACGACGTTTCATCAACAACAACTTCGCTTAACTGGGTGGAAAACTTCTCTGTTAATCCATAATCATTCTCAAACCATAATTCCTCAAAGTATAGATCACATATGAAAAAAACACTAACAATAGTCACATTGCTGGCCGGTGCGGTGGGAGTATATGCCCAAGGTTCCATGGAATTCACCGATTATATTGGAGATTTCAATATAAGCATCTATGGGCCTGGAACGGGGACACACGCTTCAACGCAGATCAATGGAAGTGGGCCTACTGATACGCCCGCCGGCACCCAGACCGGTTATACGGCAGCTGGCTCGGTCAAGATTGGCGGATCGGCGACCGGTACCGGATCGGCCGCGTATGGCAATGGTTCCCTCTGGACGGTTCAACTTTATGCAGCTAACGGGTCAGGTGACGCAGCTTCTGCACTCTTGCCCGTTTCTGGAGCAACTGCCAACTTTTATACAAGTGGTGGAACCGGTACGGCGGGGTGGTTCAATGTTAATAAAATTGTGACTATTCCAGGGACTACAGCAGGGAATGCTGCAACTGTTATGTTGGCAGCTTGGTACAGTGGTGGTGGTGCGGCCAGTTACGCCGCCGCAGTAGCAGCAGGTGTTCCTGCGGGCGAATCCTCCACTGAAACCCTTGGTGCAATGGGTGGTAATCAATTCTCCCCTCCTGATTTGGGTGCTGCGAGCCCCGGACTCGGCACAATCACGAGCTTTAGCATGACTGGTGTTCCTGAACCCAGTACAATCGGTTTAGGTATCATGGGTGCCTCGGCATTCCTATTCCGCCGCCGTAGCAAATAAGCAGAGGATTTAGAATCTTACAGAGCCGCTCTTTTGAGCGGCTCTTTTTGTTTGTATAGATACATTGATGTCATCCAATCAACCAATTCGTAGGTCAAGGATTAAATCAAGAATAGCCCAAAGCCCGGCAGTACGGTTCGAGAAATGACAAAATTGGAGTCAGATGCTGTGCGTAAGCATGCCACCGAGCAATTGATCGAGAATACACAGGTTGGCTGGCATCGTGATATGTAGGGGAATACATCTGCTTTTTACCGCTCTTCTCATAAAAACGCTCCTGTGCCCCGTCCCACTCCAAACCTAGGAATGAATTAACTCGACGTCCCTCCTTCTCCAGATCAGCCACGACATCCTCGTAGCGCGTTTCAATCCACGAAAAGCCTTCCCATTGGCGCACCGTCAGCCAAACATCCATTAGATTCGCGTAATGCTTTGCGGTCCGCTCCAATGAAAGAAAATTTGCATTAATTGGATTCAGCGGGATATTCTGAAAATAGCAACTAATCACTACATCGCGCGGGTCCCGCAATGCGATAATGACACGAAGTTCAGGAAACATTCGGAGCCAAATGCGTAACTTTACAGTCGGAGAGGGGTTTTTATCCAAAATCAACTTGCCTTCCGTGCTTCCCTCGCATTGGCGTCGGATGGCATCAATATAGCGGCGGCGAATAATGTTAAGGCGCGCGGGTGAAAGCTGCGCCGAGGCGTTGAACATTTGCGCGGCAATGAGTGTAAACGCTCTCGGCTCGTCCAGTGCTGCCACCTGCGGATGCGCCCCCAGAATTTGCTCCAAAAGTGTCGTGCCACTGCGCGGATGTCCCCCCAGGAACGCAAGCTTTGGAATGGCTTCGCGGCTCCGTTCGGGAAATTCTCTTGCCCACATACTGAGAATATTGCTGGGCAATTCCTTGGTCGAGCGACGATATTGGCCGGCTTCCTGATCGTATTCTTTTAACAAGCTCTCAACATCTCCCAAACGGCGCACGAGATTTTTGGCTTCGGCCAGCACTTGCATCGCTTCATCGAATCGCTCCGTCCGGTTGAGCACTTCGGCCAATTCGTAGCGGCTGGCGTACTGGACATATTGGTGGCGGGGATTGGATGCAATTAAGGTTCGCAGTCCACGTTCGGCATCCTCGAGTTTGTTTTCGCGACGATCCAAGAGTGCAGAAAAGTAACGGGCTTGATCATCCTGCGGCTCGATTGCCAGACAGGATTCAATCGCTTGACGAGCCTCTGCAAAGCGATGATTTTGTTCTGACAAAATGGCCAGTGCCATGCGAGGGTCAATTCCTCGCGGGTCCGCTGCCGCTGCTCGCTCGAACCACCGCCGGGCTGCGTCCGATTGGCGCAATCCTTGGGATTGATGTCCAATTTGCAGCATGAGCGGGGCGTTATTTGGTTCTAGCTCGACCGCCTTGCGCCAAGCTTGATCCGCCACCGCAATTTGACCTGAACCTCCCGCCACGCATCCATATTCGTACCAGACCTGACTCTTCTTTGGAAAATGGACCACGAGCTTTTCATAAGCTAGTGTGGCTTGGAAGAAGTTGTGATTCCGCCAAAGCTCCCGAGCGTCTGTCAGCCTTTTATCTGCATTCATCGTGGAAAAGACTAAATCCTAAAGGCCGTGGGCTAAAGGCTAAAGTGCTAAAGGCTAAAGTGCTTGCCTTGGAGGTTAATTCGTCAATATTGGTTGCGCGCAGTGGCGCGTTCGTCTATCAGTTCGGGCAACGGCCTTTTCAAGGCTAAAACCGGAGGCGATTCCCGTACGCCCTATCCATTGCCCATCTATGATTTTGAGTGAGCGGCGGCGGACTTGTTTCATTTGTCTTGTTATTGCTTTGGGAACGTTGGTGCTTTACGCACCGGCTTTCAAGTATGGGTTTATCAACTTTGATGATCCTGAGTATGTAGTCAACAATGCTCACTTGGCGCATGGATTTAGCTGGGCTGCGGTGAAGTGGTGTTTCCAGCCTGGTTATGCAAGTAACTGGCATCCGCTAACCTGGTTGTCCCACATGTTGGATTGCCAATGGTATGGACTTCAACCCGGTGGACATCACATTACGAATGTCATTATTCACGCCGTCAATTCCATGCTGCTATTTCTTGCGTTGCAGCGGATGACCAAAACGTTTTGGCGTAGCGCCATGGCCGCGATGTTGTTTGCCTGGCATCCTTTGCGCGTCGAGTCAGTGGCGTGGATTTCTGAGCGCAAAGATGTTTTGAGCGCATTGTTTTGGCTGCTCACCATTATCGCATATCTTCGCTACGTCGAGAGACGGAGCAAAATAAGGTATGGGGTCGTCTTGCTTTTGTTTGCCTTGGGACTGATGGTAAAACCAATGCTCGTTACGCTTCCATTTGTTCTGCTATTGCTGGACTGGTGGCCTCTAGGCCGATTCAATTCAAAACGAGGGTCGACCCAGCGACAGATTCAAAAAGACTCAAAACGTGAAGCTCCTTCAACAATTCGGCAGCTAATACTCGAAAAACTTCCATTTGTAATCATGGCTGTTGTTTGCTGTTTCCTGACTGTTATCGCGCAAAGGCGCGAAGATAGTTTGATTTCTTTAACCGACTATCCTTTAGGAATACGATGGGCCAGCGCTGTGATTTCCTATTTCACGTACATCGCAAAGACGATTTGGCCTTCTGCTTTGTCGGTAATTTATCCCATTCGCCATGGAATATTGATATCTCAGTTTGCCGTTGCTTGCAGTAGTTTGATCTGTTTTTCCGTATTGGTCATTCGATTTCGGAAAACAAGCCCGTATTTGCTAGTGGGCTGGTTGTGGTATTTGGGCGCTTTGGTTCCAGTCATTGGGATCGTGCAAGTCGGTTCTCAATCCATGGCAGATCGCTATACTTATATTCCATCAATCGGCCTGTTTATGATGCTATGTTGGGGCCTTTACGACTTATGTCGTGCGTGGCGGTATCATCGAACACTGATGACGCTGTTAAGTTCGACGGCATTGCTTGCTTGCTGGATTGACGCGCGCGGCCAATTACAATGCTGGGAGAACAGCGGCGTTCTTTTTGCCCACTCACTAAAGTTGGATCCTGACAATTATATCGCCAGGACATTTTATGGAGCTTTTCTAAGAGATGAAAATGAATTGGAACAGGCACGGTCTGAATTGGAGAGAGTCGTGCGGGATGCCCCCTACTATCCTTTGGGACATGTCATTCTCGGGCAGATATTATTGAGTGAAGGCGACCTCGACGGAGCGGCGGCTCAAATGCGTCTGGGCGTGAACTTGAGACCTAATCAAACTTGGGCTCGCCTTCAATTAGGGAAGGTTTTCCTCGCTCAAAAGTTGCCGAAACTTGCCGCAGACGAGTTGGCTAAAGCTCTTGAATGTGATCCTCGCAATTATGAGGTGCGGGGGCTGTTGGGAACGGCCCTCGAGGCACAAGGCAGATTCGAAGACGCCGAGGCGCAGTTTGCCGAAGCGGCGCAGCTTGCGCCGCAATCTGCTGAAGCTCACTATCAGCTTGCTTTGGATTTTTCGAGGGAAGAGAAAACTGGAGAGGCTGTCGTCCAGTATAAAGTCGCAGTGGAATTAGATCCAAAATTTTCGGAGGCTTTGAATAATTTGGCTTGGATTTTGGCTACCGATCCACATCCAGAAATTCGTAATGGGGTTGAGGCGGTCGAATTAGCCACGAAGGCCTGTGCTTTGGTTCCCTCCCAACCAATGATGATCGGCACCTTGGCTTCTGCTTACGCTGAAGTGGGTCGCTTTGATGAAGCGGTCGCGTTAGCACAAAAGGCTTCTGATCTTGCGTTGGCTCAGGGTCGCAAGCAGGTGGCTGCGAAGAACCTCGAATTGCTCAAATTGTATCGTGCGCGCCAGGCCTATCGCCAGCCATGAGCATAATCAAATTGAAAGACCGGTCTTTTGGCGTCATTGTTCGACCTATGCGATCGACCGCTTTTTTCGTTAATTATTTATGCTTGGCGGTAGGCATTTTTGGCCTGCCCGCCTTGTCATCGGGGGGTTCTGACTCCGTCGCGGCTCATTATTGTTTTGCCGGCGGCAGAGAATTGGCTGCCGGCTCCAATCTTGTCGCGTTGAATAAGGTTCTTTCGTTGTCGTCCACGGCCGCATTTCAAAAGCTGATTTCAGAAAAAGTGGCAAGATGGTTGGCCGATGGCTTGCATTTGGGAACGAATTCGTCGGCCACTTCCCTAATTGAACCGCTTTTGGACGATGTTCTGAAGACTGAATCTGTGGGAGACTTTGGCGGCTCGCCTGGCAACGCTCTCGAATTCGTCCTTGCCTTTCGACTGGATGCAAGACGCCAAGAGATATGGCAGAATCATCTCCGCCGCGCATGCGGCGGTTTAAGATCGTTTTGGATAGTGCCGGCCCATGATTGGTTGCTGGTCGGTTGCGGTGATCAGTTCTCGTCACTCCGCGACAAGTATCTTCAGCAAATAAAGGCGCAGGGCCGGCCTGCTCCGAAGTTGAGCAACAACTGGCTCGAAGCCGAGATAGACGGCACGCAACTGGCTGCCTGGCCGCACTATATCAAACCTTTTCGCCTTAACGTCAACCTAAGCACTAAGGCTGGCAATTTGCAAATAGAAGCTCGCGCGGTTTATCCCAAAGCGATGCCTTGGCGGTCGGATTCGTGGCGTCTGCCGAAAGAACTGATACGGAGCCCGCTGATAAGTTTTACGGCGGCGCAAGATGTGGCGGCGTTTCTGAACTTGGATCCCGTGGTGAGTCGAATTGAGAACAACCCTTTGACCAATCAGTTTTTCATCTGGGCTTTGGGCCAAATGCCTCTTCAGACGTATATGGCGTGGCCGGTGGCCGGTGCCACCAACGCCTTGGAACGGTTTTCGTCCGAAGCGCCTGCCGCCCTGAACCCTGTTTTGGAAGCGTTGGACGGCACGGAACTGCTTTGGCTACCAAATTATAAAAGATTGGTGATGTCTAAATTGCGGGTCGTGACTCCCGCCCTGCAGGCCGCTTGGGACAAAGCCAGCCCATTTTTAATGGTCGAGCTGTTTCCGCGGTCTCCCATGAACGAGCCCGCGCCAGAGAAGCTGCGGGAACAACTCGATGGTCGCACTAACTTGGTTTATTATGATTGGGAATTGACGGGTTTGCGTCTGCAACAATGGCATTTACTTGGGCGCATGCTTTTAAATCGAGCTCCCAACCCAGCCGACCCCACCGGGAACGGCGCAGTGATTGAAGAAAAATGGTTGACAGAAATATCGTCCCTGAGCGGGAATACCGTCACCGAGATCACCCGCGTTTCACCCAACGAATTGTCCCTCGTCCGGAATTCGCCGGCCGGCTTGACGGGAATTGAATTGTTTCTTTTCTCGGAATGGGCCAGCGGCGTGGGTTTTGGGCCTATTAACGGACAGCAGCCTGCGGTGATGGAAAACCAGACCAAACCTTGAAATTTTGTTGTGCCATTCGTGGACTGTTATGCCCCCAAGCCCAGGCGTTAAAACGCCTTCAAGAATGAGCTATCGTGAATTTCTGGTTTGAGGGGTTTTGGCTTTTGTGGAGGGCGCTTAAAAGTTAGACTCCGCTTATGTGGAAAAGAGTCGCGCTGGCCCTGGTGGCTTTGGGGTTGATTTTCGCGTTGGGGTTGCTGGTGGGCGCGGTGGCGGGCCGCTGGCTGCCTTGGGGCCGCACGGGGATGGCGTTCAATAACGTCACGGTGCTTAAACAGGTGCAAAATCTTTCGCAACTGGTGACGGTCAAGTATGTCTTGGAGAAGGTGATCAATTTCGAGGATGCCAAATGGTACGGGGAAAATCGGGTCTTGCTGGTGGCCCATGGGGTGGTCAAAGCCGGCATTGATCTGGATCGCTTGCAGGCGGGCGACATTCAGATTTCGGGGAAGACCATCCACATTACGCTGCCGCGCCCGCGTATTATGGATGTTTATCTGGATGATCGGCAGACGGAAATTTTGGAGCGCTCGACGGGTATTATGCGAAATTTTGACAAGGACCTGGAACAAAATGCGCGCCGCGAGGCGGTGGAGGATTTGCGCCGAGCAGCCTCGCAAAGCGGCATCCTCAATGACGCCTCGGAACGGGCGCGGGCGGAATTGACGGTGCTGCTTTACAAAGTCGGTTTCACCGATGTTGACTTCAAATCGAAATAAATTCCTCGCGGCAGAATTTCTATTGGGACGGCGCAAGCTGGATCGAGCCGCTTTGGCCGGCGCTTAGGAATGTGCCCAAGCCGATATTTTGCTTCTGAAAAATAATGCCTAAAAAGGGCGCGCCCTTCCTGGTGTTCGGGTCGATGAACGATCCGCTGAAATAGCCATTGCGATTGAGGCCCAGAGCAAAGTTGCCAGGTGAGCCGGAGCTTTTGTCCGTTATAAATTGAAATCGCGTATTCAGTTGTCCCATGAACGTGGCGGGTGATGCAAAATCCACACCGGAAAGGCTCACGGTGGCGTTGTCCGCCGCTTGGGGCACCGTCAGCGGGGCGGCGACCGTGGGGGGCTTTGCGTAAAGGGAGCCGATTAAGGAGACTTGAGTCTCGAAGCCTGACGGGTAATACGCGCTTTTATTAATCGCCTGTCGAAACCAGGACACAGTTCCGTTTATGTCGCTGCCGCTTTCATTTTCCAAGGTGATTTCCCCAAAAAGGGATTCGTGCGCACCGTTGACCAAGGCGAATAAGGGCCAAGTTAAATTTTTGGATAAATAAGTCGCGCCAGTAAAAGCCACTCCGTCGGCCAGCCGTCCGCTCACGGTAACGGCGCCGGAGGTGGCAATGGAAACCAAAGCCACCCCATAGCCTTGCGGAGTCGATGATTGACTCGGGTCCGGCGGGATCAAAATAGTGTAATTACCCGCAGGAGCCTTATTGGTGCGAGCGTTCCATTTCTGCCGGTCGGCGGTAAGAATCGAGGTAATATTTCCGTCAGAAACTGTGCCGGTGATTTGCTCCGAAGAGCCGTTGACATCCAAGGCAAGGGTGACGGCTAACGGCGTGTTCCGAGTCCGCGAGATGCTTCTGGAGAAGTTGCCATTATTGTCGAATCTCCCACTCAATGTGTAAAGAACGGTCCCAAAATAAAAGCTGGCCGTGAAGGTTCCAGAGCTGCTGACGTTCACCGTTGTTCTGCCCGCGCCCTCAAGAGTGGGTGGCGACGATTCTTGCAATCCATAATAGATTCCGTCCACTGGAATGAAAGGATTGGGAATAAAATCAGCCTGAAGGGCTAAACCTGCCTCCATCGTAAAATAAAAGTTGGCCGCATTCGTAACCGTGCTCCCGCTCGGTGTTGTCCAGCCATTGAACACATAACCCGCGCCTGGAACGGCCTCGATGAGGTATCGAGCTCCGAACTTTAAGTTTGCCGATCCTCGGTTGGGGAGGATGCGCCCGGTGCCACTGGTAGAAACCGCAAGTGGACCCGTGGTGGCGATGGGCGCCGGAATGACTGTGAAACTCACTGATGCGGAATTTGCCGTCGCTCCACTATTGTCTTGCATCACGGCTGTCACCGTATAATTGCCGGCGGCCACCTCGCTCTGGACGACCGAGTAGGGGGCGTTGGTTGCGGTGCCGAGGTTATTGTTATTTTGGTCGTAGTAAGTCACCTCAGCGACGCCGTTGGGGGAGGTGGCAGCGGCGGTCAAAGTCACGGTGGCTGGCGCATAAAAGCTCGATCCATTGCCCGGAGAAGTCAGCGCGACAGAGGGCGGATCCGGCAAGGTCGTCCCGCCCAGGACGTTCGCTACGTAAACGGTGCGATCGACCACGCCATAGGCCAGGGTGCCTTGGGACGAAAAGGCCATGCATTGGATATCGTCGGTGTTTTGATCATACTTCTGGTAAACCTGCCCTGTGCCCGTATCGACAAGATAGATGGCGGTGGGGTCGGCGTAGGCCAGCGTCTTGGAATCGGGGCTGAAAGTGACTCCGTTAATGAGATCGCTGCCAGGGCTTCCATTGTTATTACCCAAGGTGTAGCGCAAAGACCATCCATCGACGTTCCAAATCCTAGCCGTCAGGTCGTACGAACCGCTGGCGATCATCGTGCCGTCCGGCGAGAAAGCGAGGTCGTAGATTGTATCGCTATGCCCGGTCAAAGTAGCGGCTACAGCCCAGTTGGACGTATTGCGGACGGTTACCACATCGTCTCCCCCCGCCGAGGCCATCCACTTGCCATCGGGCGAAAAGGCGACCGTCCGCTGAACGGCGGAAGTGGTAAATGTTTTGTAAACGCTGTCCGGGCTGGCTACCTTCCAAACGCGAACCTGCTGGTTGAAGCAAGCCGCGGCGAAATATTGGCCATTGGGAGAGAAGGCGCACCAGACCATCCAATTCGTCGGGCTGGGCGCGCTGAGGTTTTCTTCGGTTCCCGCTGGCAAACGCCAGAAGTGCTCCGCGTCAATGCCCAAAGGGGACCATTCCGCGTTGACGCTCGCGATTAAATTGGGGGCGGCCGGATCAATCGCGACGCATTCCACCGAGCTAGGATGGACGTCGGGCGCGCCGCTATTGAGCACTTTTTCAAGCGTGCCGTCGCTGGCATTCCAAATATTAATCAACCGGTCGGAACTGCCTGAAATAAGCGTGCTGCCATCCGGCGAGAAGGCCACCGAGTTGATCCGGTCCGAATTCAAAGATTGTTGCCAGATAATATCAGGGCTTCCGCCCGCCTGGACCCAAGGCGGCGCGAGCAATTCCAAACCAAGAAGGGCCATGCCCATTTTTCTTAAAAATTCTTTGCACATACCCGGTGATAATAGCTTGCTCGCGCCGATGCGTAATCCGGCGGCGCCCTGCTTATTTCGTCAGGAATTTCCGGCTGGGCGGGAGCGGTCAAAGCTGACTATAAATTGTGCTGGTGGAAATGCGGGTCTTGTAGTACTGACCCGAGATGAAGTTAAGCCGAGGTCCTTATGAAAGCTGTTCAACTCACCGCGCACGGCGCTCCCGGTCAACTTGAGTTTCTCGACGTCCCCGATCCCGCGCCCAAGACAGGCGAGGTGGCGCTGCGTATTCGCGCCTGCGGTTTGAATCGCCTCGATCTCTGGTTTGAAGAAGGCCAATTGCCCACCGCGCTCACCTTGCCGCGCATTCCCGGCGGTGAAATTTCGGGCGAAATCCTGAGCCTCGGCCCAGAAGTCACTGGCTGGCGCGAAGGCGATCGCGTCGCGGTGCAATCCAATTTGTTCTGCGATCGTTGCGAATTTTGCGCGCGTGGCGAAGAATCGCTTTGTCTCAATGGCGAACTGCTGGGCATCCAGCGCGATGGTGGTTTCGCCGAGCAGGTGGCTGTTCCCGCCTCGGCCATGGTGAGGTTGCCGGAATCGGTGGATTTTACTGCGGCGGCGGCCTTGACTTTGGCCGGCAGCACGGCGATGCACATGCT
>DASRLE010000602.1:0-3563 GCA_035648615.1 Saccharimonadales bacterium (SeqCode)
CGCAACGCACCGAGCCGCTGCCGAAATTGGAAAAAAAATTCGCCGCCTTCGTCCGCGCCCGGGCGGAAAACCTGGCGCCGGGCGCCGACCTCGATAAACCACCCTCCGAAGACGCCGGAGCGGAGCGGTTGGTTTGGGAAAAACTGCATCCACACAATTATTACCTCATGATGCAAAAGGCCCGCGACCTGATGGATTCCAAGCATTGGGCGGAAGCGAAGCCGCTGCTGCAATCCATTGCCGCTGCCTACGACGGCGAGCGCCGCGCCGCCAACCCGTTCTGGCTCGCGGCGGTGACAGAGCGAAACCTCAAGGACACCAACGCCGAATTGGCCCTGCTGGAAAAATTCGCCGCGCAGGAGTCGGACTTCGCGGACCTCGATCTTCGGCTGATCGAATTGACCGGCGCGCGCCGGGATTGGCCGGCGGAAACGAAGTACGCCCGGCAGTTGTTGCAAATTAATCCACTGACTTCCGCGCCTTATCGCGGCTTGGCCGAAGCCGGCATCGGCTTGGATAACAAAGACCAGGCGATTGAGGCCAGCCGCAAGCTGCTCTTGCTCGATCCGCCGGATCCGGCGGAGACCCATTATACCCTGGCCCGTTTGCTGCATGCGCGCGGCGGCGGGGAGGGCGAGGCGAAGCGTCAGGTGCTCGAAGCTTTGGAAGACGCCCCCCGTTACAGAGACGCGCAACGGTTACTGCTCCAAATTGAATGAACACACTGACCCCTCCACCGCTCCCCGGAACTGTTTCGCCCACCCATCAAGCCGAGCGCGAGGCCGTCGAGCGGCTCATCGCCGGGCGCGCCAAAATCGAAGCAGAACTGGCCAAGGTCATCGTGGGCCAGCGCGGGGTGATCGAACAAATCCTCATTGCGCTTTTTGCCGGCGGTCACTGCCTTATCACCGGCGCGCCGGGGCTGGCCAAGACGCTGTTGGTCAAATCCATCGCCCAGGTGTTCCATCTCAAATTTCAACGAATCCAGTTTACGCCCGACCTCATGCCAGCCGACATTACCGGGACGGAGATTTTGCAGGAGACGGACGAAGGGCGAAAGATGCTGTTCGTGCGCGGGCCGGTTTTTGCGAACATCATCCTGGCCGATGAAATCAACCGCACCCCGCCAAAGACCCAGGCCGCCTTGCTCGAAGCCATGCAGGAGCATCAAGTCACCGCCGCTGGTTTGCGGCATGTGCTGGAGGAACCGTTCTACGTGCTTGCGACCCAGAATCCGATTGAGATGGAGGGCACTTATCCGCTGCCCGAGGCGCAGTTGGACCGATTCATGTTTAATGTCGTGATGGACTATCTGCCCGAAGCGGAAGAGTTTGCGGTCGTTCAACAAACCACCGCGCAACGTCCGCCGGGAATTGAAGCGCTGTTCACCGGCGAGGATATTTTGCATTTTCACGAATTGGTCCGCCAAATGCCCATCGCGCAGGACCTGATTCTGTACGCCGTGCGGCTGGCGGCGGCGTCACGACCCCGACAGCCCGGTTCGCCCGGCTTTGTCAACGATTGGGTAAGCTGGGGCGCGGGCACACGCGCCGGCCAGTCCCTGGTGCTGGGGGCCAAGGCGCGCGCCCTGTTGCAAGGCCGGACCCATGTGGCGAGCGAGGACATTCGAGTGCTGGCCGCGCCCGTCTTGCGCCATCGCATTCTGGTGAACTACCGGGCGGAAGGCGAAGGGGTGAACGTGGAAACGATTATCCAGCGTTTGCTGGAAACGGTGAAAGAGGCCAAGCCCGCTTGAACTGCTTATGCCGGACGCCACTTCCACCCATCGCGTTTCGCCCGCTCGGGAAAGCGGCTTCGCCGATCCCAAAGCGCTGATGGCCATTCGTAGTTTGGAACTGCGGGCGCGGGTGGTAGTGGAGGGATTTTGGAAGGGGCTGCATCGCAGTCCGTATCACGGCTTCTCGGTGGAATTCACTGAATACCGCCAATACTCCCCGGGCGATGACACCCGCTATCTGGATTGGCGTTTGTATGCGCGGTCGGATCGTCATTATCTGAAGAAGTTCGAGGACGAAACCAATCTTCGCTGCCACTTGCTGGTGGACCAAAGCCGGTCGATGGATTATGGCTCGCTGAATTATTCCAAGTCAGACTACGCCCGCACCCTCGCCGCGACGCTGGCCTCGTTTTTGCATGGGCAGGGTGACGCGGTCGGCCTGGTCAGTTTCGACGAGCGCGTGCGCGATTATCTGCCTCCGCGCCATCGGCAGGGCCACTTGCGCCAACTGATGCTGGCGCTGGATCATCCCGCCGAGGGGCGCGAGACAAACTTGCGCGAACCTTTGCGGCGCGTCGCCGAGTTGGCGCGGAAACGCGGGCTGATCGTATTGTTGTCAGACCTTCTCACGCCGCTGGATGAATTGGAGTCGAACCTGGCCCGGCTAACTGCGGCCGGGCATGAAGTGGTCTTGTTTCAAGTGCTCGATCCCAACGAATTGGCTTTTCAGTTCCAGCGTCCCATGCTGTTTCAAGATTTGGAAAGCCGGCAGGATGTTTACGCCGATCCAGAGGCGTTGCGGCCCGAATATCAGCATCGGTTGAGCGCCCACTGCCATCGGGCGGAAGTCATTTGCCAAAAATTAGGCGCGTCCTTTTATCGTGTGATTACCGATCAGCCGCTGGAATTGGCGCTGGTCGATTTTTTGCGCGGACGCAGCCGCCGCAACAAATTGGTCCGCCGCCGGAGCGGAGGCGCATTGTCAACATGAATTTCCTCGCGCCATGGTTTTTGTTCGGAGCTTTGGCCGTGGCCGGGCCGGTGTTGTTTCATCTTATTCGCCGGGCGGCGCGCGAGCGGATGCCGTTCAGTTCGCTTTTATTTTTGCGTCCCACGCCTCCGCGCGCGACCAGCCGGCGCAAGCTTGAGCATATCGTGTTGTTGCTGTTGCGGTGTCTGGCTCTTTTGTTGCTGGCGGCCGGGTTCGCGCGGCCTTTTTTTTCGCGCGGCCTGGAGTTGCCGCCGGGGGCCGACGAAGGACGCCAGTCTGTTGTTCTTATTGACACCAGCGCCAGCATGCGTCGCGAGAGCCTCTGGCGCGAGGCCAAGGCCCGGGCCGGGGAGTATTTCAAAAAGGCGGCGCTGGGAGATCGCGTCGCCGTCCTGACTTTTGACCAGCATCCGCGCGCGCTGGTCAGTTTCGCCGAATGGTCCTCTTGGCCTCCTGATCAACGAGCGACGCTGGCCAGCCAGCGTTTGGATTCCGTTTCACCGGGATGGGGCGGAACCTATCTTGGCCTGGCTCTGACCACGGCGGCCGAACAATTTCTGGACGACACCAGTCGCGCGGGTCCGCGCGACGTCGCGATCATCAGCGATTTGCAGGAAGGTTCAAAGTTGGATGGATTGCAGGGACATGACTGGCCGAAAGACGTCAAATTCATCCTTGAGCGCGTGGCCCCAAAACAGGCCGGCAACGCCGGATTGGAAATCCTCGATGCCGATGGCCGCGCGGCGCGGGTGCGGTTGGTCAATACGCGCGATTCAAATCGGGAAAAATTTCTGGTGGGCTGGAGCGCGGAAAACGGAGCTGGTTTCGCCGGCT
>DASRLE010000603.1:0-17425 GCA_035648615.1 Saccharimonadales bacterium (SeqCode)
GGGCGATGCCGTAATTGCCTGGCAGGACGCCGCCATTTGTGCGCCGACACCCAAGGCGTTGGGGTCAATCGCCCGGGAGCGTTCGCCGAATATCTGGCTTTGCCGATGACGAATGTCTGGCATCACCCGCGTTCGATGGACTTGGATATTGCGGCCATTTTTGATCCGTTTGGGAACGCGGTGCATACGGCGCTTTCGTTTCCGGTTTTGGGTGAGGACGTGCTGATCACCGGCGCGGGACCGATTGGAGTCATGGCGGCGGCGGTCGTGCGCCATGCCGGGGCGCGATTCGTGGTTATTACCGACGTGAATCCTTACCGGCTGGAACTGGCGCGCACGATGGGAGTGACGCTGGCGGTGGACACGCGCGAGCTTGCTTTGCGCCAAGTCCAGAAGAAGCTGGGCATGGCCGAAGGCTTCGATGTGGGCTTGGAGATGTCCGGCAACGCGGAGGCTTTTCGCGAGATGCTGGCCAATATGAGCCATGGCGGAAAGATCGCGATGCTCGGCATTCCGGAAAAGGAGATGGAGATCGATTGGAATGCCGTCGTATTCAACATGCTGACGATCAAAGGAATTTACGGACGGGAAATGTATGAGACGTGGTATAAGATGACCGTCATGCTGCAAAGTGGACTTGACATCCGCCCGGTCATTACCCATCGCTTCCATTACAGCGAATTCCAAAAAGGATTCGATGTGATGCTCTCCGGTCTTTCGGGCAAGGTTATTCTGGATTGGACAACGCCCTAAGATTGTTTCCCCAACAATGAGACGGTCGATAGAAACAAATGTATGAACAAGCGAGCCTGCATCATTCTCACGGTCGCCGCTCTTCTTGTCGGTTTTTTGAGCGGTGGTTTAGGGGTTGCCTCATGGTATAAGCCTCGTGTCGGACGGTACATGGCTATTGAATTGGAAGCAGATGCCGGTGCGACCGTCGTTGTCCTGCGTCGTTTGCGGGCGGGGAATACAAATAATGCGATCGAGTGTTTGGAGACCGATCTTGACGGCGACCTGTTAAGCATGGCCCTTATTCGTACTACCACGCCGGATTTTATGCGCGATCCATCGTTTATTCAAACGCGTGCGATGGTCAAAGCATATCGCACAGAGTTCCCGCACAAATCCAGCCACCCGGATATTGACGAAAAGGTCGCAAAAGCGTTGCAGTTCTGACATATAAGCCGTCATGGGTCCAAGGGTTCGATGGAGTCGGCAGCATCCTAATTTGGAGTTACTTTTTGGCCGGTAAGTTGGACTCAAAGAAAATAAAAAACATGACGAGGGAACAGAGGCCGACGAGAATCCAGTCCGGGGATCTTCCGGACGGACGGTAAAATATTTCTGTGAAGATGATAAGCAAATAACTAATTACCACCCAGGTCATTCTCCGGCTTAAAGGTTTTGGACGGAGGTTCATTTCGCCCTTATTTTCGCATCCCATCGCGTTTTGGTCAATTTCAACGTTGCTTTTTCAAATTAGGGCACTAATGAAGAATAGCGCGAATGTACGGTGACTCTTTTACGGGTTGGCAAGGCGGAAGAATAAACTCCCCTTGGGCGGGGAGTTGGTCAAACTGTTGTTGGTGATGGCACCCGCGTAGTTCCCCCAACTGCCAGTAACCAGATTGTTGTTGGTCTGCAGGATCCAACCTGTGACCGACAGTGGCCACGAGATGACCACGGCGTTGCCGCTGCTCTCGATGGCCAGCGTGGGAGGCGCCATTCCCAGGCTCAACGAGAACACCGCGCCATCGCCCGCGCTGCCGCCAGCGAAAGTCGTGGTAAACAACGTGCCGCCGGACATCACCACTCCGTCCTCGGGATTGGCCCCGTCAAGGTTTGTGTTCGACTCCAGCGCGCTAAAACCGTATAAATTGGTGAAGGCCGAGCCGTCCGTGTTGACCGCGAAAATGGTCCCCGAACCGCCGCTTCCGCCGCCCTGCGTCGTCCCATACAAAAGGCCGCCGGTCAAGAGAAGCCCTGCGGGCAAGGCCCCGTCATTGTTGGTGGCGCCGTTGCTGAAGTTGTAGAGCGTGGCATAATTCGATCCGTCGGTGTTGACCTGGAAAACCGTGCCGCTGCCGTAAGTGCCGCCCTGGCGCGCAACGCCATAAAGGGTGTTGCCGGACAAGACCAATCCCGCTTGGGGGCTGGCCCCATCGTTGTTGGTAAAAGTGTAAAGATTGGTGAAGGCCGATCCGTCGGTATTGACCCTGAAAACCGTGCCGTTGCCGAAACTGCCCCCTTGGCTGGCCGTGCCATAAAGGGTGTTGCCGGACACGACCAGCGAGGCCGCTGGATAAGCTCCATCGCCGTTGGTGAAGGCGAACGAAGCGTTGTACCCGCCGGCGCTAAAACTGTAAAGATTGGTGAAGCCGGAGCCGTTGGTGTTCACCGCGAAAACCGTCCCCCCATTGGCCCCGCCGCCATAATAAGTCGTTCCATAAAGCGTTTCACCGGACAATACCAACCCATTGGGGTCAAAGCCGTTGGTTGAAAAATTGGTAAAATTGTAAAGATTGGTGAAGCCCGATCTATCGCTGTTGATCGCGAATACCGTGCCGCCGCCGCCGACGCCGTCCTGGCTGGCCGTGCCATAAAGGGCGCCGCCGGCCAGGACCAGCGTTGACCGTGGATTAGCCCCGTCCGCGTTGTTGAACGCTACCATTGGAACGGCGCTGAAATTGTAAAGATTGGTGAAGGCCGAGCCGTCCGTGTTGACCGCGAAAATGGTTCCCGAACCGCCGTTGCCGCCGCCGGACATCACGCCATAGAGCCGGTTGCTGGACAGCGCCAAGCCGGCCTGGGGATGAATCCCGTCGCTGTTGGTTATCGCCTCGATGATGGGATCAAATCCGCTGCTGGAGGTCACGCCAAAAGCGTAAACCTCCGAGCAGCCCGCCGCAATGTTTGGGCCAAAGCCAAGAATGATGGCGCCATTTGTGTTCTTCGCGGTCAAGCTGGCCGAATAAACTCCGGAAATGGCGTACGTGTGCGACGGGTTTTGTCCGGCGCCGGTCGAGCCGTCGTCGAACCTCCAGTTCCAATTGGTGATGGGGTAGCCCAAGGCGTCGTTAGTCGGCGCGCTGAATTGAACGGTGAGGGGAACTTGGCCGCTGGCCGGGCTGGCGCTGAAATCGACGGGCGGATAGAGCACGGCAATTTGCGGCCCGGCCGCCACAATGGCCGTGCCATTGATATTGATCACCGTCAGACTGGGCGAATTCGTTTTCGACTTGAGGGGAGCATAAGTGTGCGCAGGGTCTTGAAAGGCGCTGGTGAAACCGTCGCCGAACCTCCAGCTCCAATTGGTGATTTCGTTGTTTGCGCTGTCAACCGACGGGCCGGCAAAATTAACCCCCAAGGGCACAATGCCATTGGTCGGGAAGGCGGTGAATTGCGCCGTGGGCAGCGCCACCACAATGTTCACCGGGACGCCCAGGACCGTCGTGCCATTGACGTTGGTGGTGGTGAGCGTGACCGTGAACGTGCCGTTGTTGGTATAGGTATGCGATGGATTTCGGACGGTGTTGCTCGAGCCGTCGCCAAAATTCCAGTTCCAACTGACAAGGGCATTGGTCAAGCTGTCCTTGGCAGGCGAACTGAATTGGACCGGCAACGGCACCAAGCCGTTGGTCGGCGCGGCGGTGAACGAGACGGTCGGCGCGTAGGTGACATATTGAAAAGTGATGGTGTTGTTGGCGGTGGCGGTACCTGAGATGGTCTCTAGAAAGTCGTTGGCAAAGACGTAGTTAGTAGAGACATTCACTGTCACGTTTGACGACAAGGTCTGGCTCCACGGGAGGGCGGCATTAGGAAGAGCGAAAGCGAGGGTGTCAACCACGTCCATTGCGTAAACGAGGCAAATCTCACCGACCATATAGCTATCGACATCCAGAGGCCACAACGATTGATCACCGAGCGATCCACTAGATATATAACCTCCTTCAGCCAGTCCATTATCTTCCTCTGGGTAGTATGGCGGTGTCTCCTGAGGGGACCAGGAAAATAAAGCTTGCTCACAATCGGCGGTTCCTTGGCCCGAATTGTTGGTCTGGATCAAAGTCACACAAGTGTTTGTTGCCTCGAAACCATTCCAGCCGACGATCGGGGATGCTAAACTGTCAAAAGACTCCCCAATATCTCCATCCGGGGCCCAGCTCTCTTCAGCCCAGTTTCCTGAAACGGTCTGCTGCGCGCTTGAATTGGTCGGATTGGTTCCAAAGATCAGATTGGTTCCCGATTGAAACACCGGGAATTGAATCTGGCCGGAAATGGAAACCGTGACGCCGTCGTTGCCGGACACTCCGCCTCCGACTTGCACGGCCACCCCCTCAAACCATTGACCCGAGCTGTTGGCGTTCATGGTATAGTTGATGGTGAGCAGGCCGACCTGATTGGTTGGGGCGGCGGTGGAGAGGTGGGAACTGCAGGTTGCCAGCGCCAACAACACCAGCCTCAGCAAATGGTTGATTCGGTTTTTGAAGCGGGACATCAACCTTTGATTCAAAGCTGATTCCTGCCTTTTGCAAGCTTTTTACTCGACAGATTTTCGGCGGGCGGCATTAGTTCTTCGCTTTTATGCGTTTGAGCGGCAAAGGGGTCAAAGGCACTGCCGAACAATAGCGCAAATGTACGGTAACCCCTGCTACCCCGCTACTCGGAGCGAGGCGGCCGCGCGGTTTAGGACTGGACTGTTTCGGATTTCAGCATATCCCACCATTTGGCAAGCAAGGTTAGCGAGATAAGATGAAAGCATTGGTCAAAAGCAAGTCGGAGCGTGGGTTGTGGCTGGAGAATGTTCCTAAGCCGCTAATCGGCGTGAACGATGTTTTGATTAAAATAAATCGGATGGGTATTTGTGGCACCGATCTTCGTATTTGGTTGCGGTGCATTTGAAGTGAGAACAACAGGTTACTTTTTCAGGGCGCGATTGTAGAGGGCGATGGCTTCTTTGACTGAGGCGCCCTCCATGACAATGGCGTGGACGGCTTTGAGCGAGGCGACGGGGTGCGGGCTGCCCCAAACACGCCGCCCAATGGCCGCGCCGCTGGCACCGTGAGCCATGGCCTCGTGCAGTTGGTGGAAGATCGCCAGGTCGCCTTCTCCTTTGGGGCCGCCTGCCATGATGACCGGCAGATGGCCCGAGGCCACGGCTTTGGCGTAGCCAGCGGGGTCGCCGTTGTAAACCGTCTTGACCACGTCGCAGCCGTACTCGAGGCCCATGCGGATGGCGGTGGCCAGATCGGCAGAGGTGGGCGAGGTCTGCGTTTTGTCGGCGTAAGAGACGCGTGGAATGATCTCGGCGCAAAACGGCATGCCGATGCGTTCGCATTGGGCTGAGACGGAGGCCATCTTTTTGAGCAACTCGGATTCGATTTGAACATCGCCCATGCCGAGGTAGCAATTGACGATCACCATGTCGGCCCCTAACGCGGCGGCTTCCTCCGGCGTATGGAGGGTGTGCATCACCGTATCGGTCCCGCCCATTTGTGAGATGGTGGCGTCGATGCGCATGAGGATGCCCAAGTCGCCCACTTCGTCGATGGCCTGGCGCAAGGCGCCGGCCGTCAGGAGGACGGCGGTGGCGCCGCAGTCGCGGGCCAAAGCGAGCAGCTTGGCCGGGTTTTCAGTGCCGGGTTGAGGCCCAAAATAAATAGGGTGGTCCAAAGGTAAAACCAGAGCTTTGCCATTGCGGAAGATGCGGCGCATTCGCAATTTTTTGCCGATGTTAGTAATGTGCATAGATGAAACCGGTTAGGTACAATCATTTCCCGTGCGCGCAATTTGATGGCCGCAACATGATTTGTCCAGTAGAAAAATGTTCTTGAAAAAATGATTCAGTCCGGCGATATTCAGCGCATACAAATTATGAGTAATGAAACCGGTTCCATAAACAGCGGTCCTTCTAATGGCCAAGCCATCGCCACAAATTCCTTTTCGCATCAGCGCGCCGCGGCTGAGGAACGCAAAAAGGCCTACCCCTATCGCTTCCCGCGCGACAATCGCCGTCTGGGCGGAAAATATACCGTGGCCGAAAACGCCCGGCGCTTGCTGCGCTTTTTCTATTTTGAACGCTGCCTGATGCACGGTCTGGGCGCCTGGACGCTTTCGGTGCCCGAGTTCGAAGTCAAACTGGAGATGGGACGGCACATCTTTTATCACGCCGACGCCGCGCGGTTGTTGCGCGAGCGATTGAGCGAACAGGAAGCGCGCTTGAAGGATATTGACGGCTTCCGCGATGCGGAAATTGACCGGTTCATGGATGAATTGCTCAGCGCCGAAAGCGCGCCCGAATTTCTGGTGGGCATGCACCAGGTTTTAGGCAGCTTGCTGGCGACTGCTTATCGCCATCACATCGACGACACCGACCCGGTGACCGATGTGCCTACCATCCGGTGTTTGCGCCGGATTTTGACCGATTACGAACCGATGCTGGCGTGGGCCGAAGGCGCCATCGCGGCGTATATCGAAGGCGGCGTGGAAGAAGCCACGCTGGCAACATGGCGCTGGCACTTGCAACGACTGCTGGCCTCCATCGGCGGCGTGACGGGAAGCGATCCGCGCGGCCAGGCGCCCAAGCCTTTGCGGACGGACTCCAAACCGTTTGTTCGCGGGAGCAAGCCGATGCGGGACGTTCGTTTTGACACGTTCAAAAACACCGGCGACTACGACGCGGCCGATGAAACGCCGCGCTTCCCCAAGGATTCTTACGAGAGTCTCCGTCTGCGTTTTATTCGCACCCAGCGCGATGAGGTGGACGCCATCGAAGCCTTTGGCACTTTTGTGTGGGACATCCGCTTCAAGGATTTTGAATCGGAATATAACCTGGCCCGCATCACTTGGGATGAAGCGCGCCACACGGAGATTGGGCATCGCGCGTTGTTGACAGCGGGTTATGATCCATTCGAGTTGCGGAATCGTTTGGTCGGTTCGACCTGCCGGGGACCGATGGAGGCGGCTTTCGCCATGGCCGAGATCAATCTCTTTGGCGAAGTAGGCGTGCTCAAGACCATCAACAATCTGATTGACGTCGCCGCCGAGCGCAACGATGAGTTGCTGCGGCATGTGGCCGATTTCATTCGCGCCGACGAGCGGACGCATGTGCGCAAGGGGCAGGGCATCCTGAAAGTAATGACAAACCTGGACGCAAAGGCGCTGGAGTTGCGCACGCGGGAATTGTTCACCGAATGCCTGGTCAGCCTGGGCGCGTTGAAAAAGGACATGGACATATTCACGATCTCGCGCGAAGACATCGAGCGCCTGGTCGGCGAATAAGCGGAAGCGCGGAACCATTATTGATTGCCATGGGCCGCCTCTTCGTCAAATATACGGCCAGACACTAACGAAACAGTCCTCCGCCAGGAGGGAAAGTTTCAACACGCCCGGCGTGAGCAAAGAAAGACGCGGCAAGCAGCGTGGAACCGGTTGCATTAGAAAAGACCCGCAGCGCCAAACAGGGTCGGCCAACCCCGACGTGGTACGGGGGCCGCTTCCACATGCCGGAATTGACCATCGCCGTTTCGGTTGTCCTGGCGGTCATTATCTTCAGCGCGCTGAACCCCCGTTTTTTTGCAGTCGAAACGGCGGTCACCATCCTGGAAAACGCCGCGCCCGACGGGTTGATTGTGATTGGGATGACGATTGTCATCATTTGCGGGGCCTTCGATATGTCCGTCGGCTCGGCCATGGCTTTGTGCGGTTTGGTCGGGGCGCTGGCGATGAACCGGGCGCACCTTCCTGTCTCGTTGGCGGTCGGGGCCATGCTGGTCACCGGGGCGGTCATCGGCTGGATCAACGGCGCGATTGTGGCCCGGCTCAAAATCAATCCCTTCATTACCACCCTGGGCACGATGAGCATTATGCGGGGCATCGTTCAGGTGGTCACGCGCAGCGCGCCGCTGACGGGATTCCCGGAGGGTTTCCTTAAGGTGGCGTGGGGAACGGTGTTCACGCTGCATCTGCCCGGCGGACGCGAAATGGCGGTGCGCTGGCCGGTGATCATCCTGCTGGCGGCGATCCTCGTGGCCGATGTGCTGCTGCGCCGGTTGAGTTATCTTCGTCAAGTCTATTTTATCGGCAGCAATGAGGAGGCGGCCCGGCTGACCGGCATCCCCACCGCCCGGGTCATGACCTTTGCGTTTCTCCTCACGGGCGTCCTGGCCGCCGTGGCCGGCGCCATTACCACCAGCCGGGCCAATGCCTTGGACGCCAATGCGGGCATGGGCGCCGAAATGCGGGTCATCGCCGCGGTCATTGTGGGCGGCGCGAGCCTGTCCGGTGGGCGGGGCAGCATTCTCGGATCGTTTCTCGGCTTGCTGCTGATGCAGGTGATCACAACGGGACTGGTTTTCATCAATGTCGCCGCCGAAGCGCAACTGATTGCGGTCGGTTTGGTGTTGATTCTGGCCGCTATTATTGACAGGGGCGGTTCGTCCTCGTTCGTCCGCAAAGCGGCCGCCTTTCTCTTTCAAACAAGGAACAAAACTATGGAACGCATCTTCAATATTATCCTGGCGGTCGCGCTCGTCGCCGTCTTGGCCTCTCGTTCTAGCGGGCCGAAAACTGATTCTGCCACGTCGTTGGAAAAGAGCGCGTCCGCCGCGAGGGCCACTTCCAACCAACGGTATGTGATGATCTCCATTGTCACCGGCGCTCCGTATTGGATCGACTCAAAATCCGGCCTGAATGATAAAGCGAAGGAATTGGGGGTCACGGCCAGTTTCATCGGCCCGGCCACGGTCGATGTCAACCAGGAGATCGACGAGATCAAGCGGGCCATTGCCGAAAGGGTCGATGGAATTATTCTGGTTCCCGGCTCCGAGGCGGTTGCGCCGGCCGTCAATGAAGCCATCGCGGCCGGCATTCCAGTGGTGTGCGCCGACAACGACGCTCCCACCAGCCAGCGTTATGCGTTTTTTGGCACGGGCAATTACAATGCCGGCTACCAGGGCGGCGAGCAGTTGGCCAAGTTGCTGGATGGCAAAGGCGAGGTCGCCTTGATGTCAATTCCAGGCATGGATAACCTGAGCCGCCGAGTAAAAGGCTACGAAGATGCGCTGGCCAAATATCCCAATA
This sequence comes from Saccharimonadales bacterium (SeqCode), assembly GCA_035648615.1. GTDB lineage: Bacteria > Verrucomicrobiota > Verrucomicrobiia > Limisphaerales > Palsa-1400 > DASRLE01. The sequence goes on from DASRLE010000603.1 coordinate 9,085, forward strand.
TAAAAATTGTCCAAGTCGGCAACGACCACGGTTCGCAGACCGAGGCGGAGAAGGAATGCCGGGCGCTTATTCAGGCCTATCCGAATCTGGCTGGGTTTGGCTGCGTGGCGGCGGCGGGCGGCCAAGGTGCGGCGGTAGCAGTCAAGCAAGCGGGCAGGGTGGGGCAAATCAAAATCGTGGCGATGGATCGCGATGAAGCGACCCTCCAATTCATCCAGGAAGGCGTGATCGACGCCTCCATCGCCCAGCGAACTTACACGATGCCGTATTTGGCGTTGCAGTTGCTCTACGATTTGCGCAATAACCGAATCCATTTTATTGACAACTGGCGCAAAGCGGGCGTCGATCCGCTGCCCTCGAACGTCGATACCGGAAGCTTCGCCATCACCAAAGAGAATGTTAAGTTCTTCTTCCATAAACAATAATTGACAGGAATTTTGTGAACCCGCCTTTGCTGGAGATGCGATCGGTCGGCAAACGCTTCGGCGAAGTGACCGTTTTGCGCGGCGTCGATCTATGCGTCGGCGCGGGCGAGGTTCATGCGGTGGTGGGCGAGAACGGCGCCGGCAAAAGCACGCTTATGCGCATCGCCGCCGGCGTCCATGCGCCGGATGAGGGGCGGCTTCTCTTTTGCGGCGGCGTGTTTTCGCCCAGGTCGCCCGCCGACGCGTTGCGGGCGGGCATCGCCATGGCGCACCAGGAGTTAAGCCTGGCCGGTGGATTGACGGTGGCGGAGAATATCTTGACCGGCCTGGAACCGAAACGCGGCGGCTTCATTGACTGGAAGAGGCTCTATCAACGAGTGAGCGCAATGTTGGCCGAATATTGCCCCGCCATCGATCCACGCGCCGCCGTCTCGTCGCTGGGCCTGGGCTACCGGCACGTCGTCGAAATCCTCAAGGCGCTGGCGTGGCAGCCGAAAGTAATTATATTTGACGAGCCCACCGCATCGCTCGAAGCGAACGAAACGGAGCTGGTGCTCGAGACGATTCGCCGGCTCACCGCCAAAGGCGTCGGGGTCGTGTATGTCTCGCACCGGATGGACGAAGTTTTTCGCATCAGCGACCGCATCACCGTGCTGCGCGATGGCGAGCGGGTGGCCAGTTGGAAGACGGGGGAGGTGTCGCGTCCCGAGGTGGTGCGCGCCATGGTGGGCCGCGAGTTGACCCAGCTTTATCCGTCCAAAGCTGAAAACGTTGGTGAAGTCCTGCTGGCGGTGCAGGGGCTTTGCGGCGGGGAAAAATTTCGGGGAATCACCTTTGATTTGCGCCGCCGCGAAATACTGGGTTTTTCCGGTTTGATCGGTTCCGGCCGCACGGAATTGATGCGATCAATGGTTCGCGCGGACCCGCTGGATGCGGGCGCGATTGTCCTCGAAGGCCGTCCGCAGCGATTCCACGGCATCGGCGACGCGATCAAGGCCGGCATCGTCTATGTTCCCGAGGACCGGAAGACGCAGGGCTTATTTTTGAATTTAAGTCTCGAAGACAACATCCTGTGCGGGAATTTCCCACGATGTTCGCGGAGGGGTTTTTTGCGGCCGCATCTAAGCCGCGCTTTGGCCGGCCATTATGTCAACAATATTAGAATTGTGGGCGACACCATGGGCCGCGAAATTCGGAGCCTGTCCGGGGGGAACCAGCAGAAAGCCCTCCTGGCCCGCTGGCTGGCCACTTCGCCCAAAGTCTTGATTGTGGATGAGCCGACTCGCGGCATCGACATCCGGGCCAAAGCCGAAATCCACCAGTTGCTGCGGGAATACGCCGAAGCCGGCCACGGCGTGATTGTCGTTTCCTCCGAAATGCAGGAATTGATCGGGGTGTGCGACCGTATTCTGGTGCTGCACGAAGGCACTTTGGCGGGCGAAGTCAACGGACGCACCGCGACCGAACAGCAACTCATCCATCTGGCCACCGGCTCCGGGCGCAGAGCAACGCTCTAACAAATGCGGCCGCGCTTGCCGGCGACACCGTGGCCGGCCGGGTTTTCGCCCATCCAGCGCTGGTCCACCGGTTCGCTGGCCAATTGATAGCGGGAATCACTGGAAAGCCGGATGTGCTTGGAATGATTGTCGAGGCTGCCGTGAACGGTGTAAATACTAAAGATGAGAACGTCACCGGCCGAAAACCCCGTGGTCAGCCAGCGGCCGCCGAATTTTTTGAGCATCTCCGGCGGGTCTTTGCTTAACACGCCGTCGAATGCGCCCCACCAGCGTTTGCCGGCCTCGATCTCCGGGGCGTGCAGGCCGTTGGTGCAGTAGGAATCGACGTCTTTTTTGTAATACGATTGCAGACGAGATTCATGGTCGCGCGTGCCTTCCAGAACCATCAGGCCGCCCATCTCCATATTGACATCCCCAATGGGAGTCCACGCCGTATAGACATTGTGGGTGCCGCGGCCCATGTAAGGCACGTCGGCATGGGGGGGCGCTCCTTTGCCGGGCGCCACCGCGCGGAACCAGGTGAAATCATAGTGCAGCACCGGGCCGCCCAGAAAGCGCGCGAAGAAATCCATCATGGCGCCGGAATAAAGTACTGTTGACAAGGGGCCGTTGTTCCGGGCCACTTCCGGCAGGAAGCTGATTTTTGCGTCCGCTTGCGCCACTGCGTCCATGGGCGGGTAAGCGGGATCAAGGTGGCCGGCGGTTTGCAGGCGGTCGGTGACTTCCCGCCGGGCGGCCAGCACTTCCTCCCGATCAAGCAAGCCGGGCAGGTAAAGATAGCCGTCCGCCTTCATGCGCGCGCGCAGAGCCTCGGGATTTCCGAGAAGGTCTTTGGACGAAGTCAATTCTCCAAAAGCTTCCGGCGAAACGTCCAACTCGTGGCCGAGCGCCGTCAGTGTCAATGTGTCCAACTTCATGGCCTCATCCTAAACTGGGAAAAGGAACAAGTGAATGGACGGTTTGGACAAAAACTTGTGGATTTTGGTAACTACGAAGAAATGGGTTGCGCGCGGATTAGGTTCTCAAGATCGGCCAGAGAAGCGACTCCACGATGGCTGAGTTGGGTGGTGCAAAGAGCGCCGGCGGCGTTGCCCAAACGCATCGCTTCGGCCAGCGGCCGCTTGCAGCCCAGGCCAAGGAGAAAACCGGCCACGAACGAATCCCCTGCGCAAGTGGTGTCCCGCACCTCGACGCGGTAAGCCGGCAGGTTGATCTCGGCGGTACGTGAGCAGAGCAGGGAACCATGCTCCCCGCGCTTGACGATGACAACTTGTGCGCCTTGGGCCAGCAAGGCCCGGGCCGCTTCGCGCGGATCCTCTTTGCCGACCAGCATGGCGGCTTCTTCCTGGTTGGTGATCAAGTAATCGGTTTTCGGCAATGCGCCCTCCAATCGTTTCATCCAAAGGCCGTTGGTGTCCCAGTCCGTATCGAGAGAGGTGGTGGCGCCGAAGGTTTTTGCCCGGGCAAAAAGTTCGCCCAAATCCAAGTCAAGCATTTTAAGCGCGCCTCCCACATGAATGATGCCGGCGGACTGCAAGACCGCGTCCGGCAAATGGCGGTTGGAAAGTTTTTCGTTGCCGCCGTTGCGATAAATAAAGGAGCGCTCGCCCGCGCCGCTGATCAAGACGATGGCCGCTGAGGTGGGAGTCTCCGGCTCTCGCACGACCGCGTCGAGGCAAAGCCCCGTCCGCTTCAGGTCGGACAGCGCGGCGTCACCCAGGGCGTCCTGGCCGATTAAGGCGGCCAATCGAACGTCCGCGCCCAGCTTGGCCAGGACGGCCGCGGTATTGGCCGCGCATCCGCCGGAAAAAATCTGGAGGTCCTCCACCAGGTCTGTCCTTCCCGGAAAGGGGAAAGTATTGACAGGGCGGACGACGATGTCCGCCACGAGCTGGCCGATGCAAAGGACGGACATACCAGGTGGCTTTAGGCGTCCGGGCTGACCCAGGAAACACCCAGAAAATCCAACAGCATCCGCACTTCATCCCCGATGTCGCCCATGGCGACGGCGAGATGATGGGTGAAGCCGCCTTCCAGAATCATGCGGTTGAGTTTTTGATGGTCAGGGACGGCCACATCGGTGGCCACGTACTTGATGCCTTTGGCCGTCTGCGCATTGCTGATTCCTTTGAAGATGAGAATTTTGACGCTGCCGTCGGGCCGGGGCGCAAGGCTCAGCCCCGTCTTTGCGCCATATTCGTATTGACCGGTAATCACCGGGCCCATTTTTTCGCCGACCAGGCGCAAGACGGGATGAATGGTTACTTCGTCGCAGGAACTGCCATGGCAGGAGCCTTCCGCCATGCCGCCGCAAATGCCCACGCCGCAGTGGCCCAGTTGGACGACCTCCGAACCGCCGGTGTAGTTGACCCAGTCGAGGCAGGCGGCCGGTTTGTCAGTCAGCAAAGTGCCAATGGATTGCATGACGGCGATGGGCCAGTCCGATTCGCAAGTGGCGGCGGTCACGTCGCCGTTGCCCAACAGCAATCCGATGGCCATGCAGGAACTGACGCCGATGTAGGATTGCATCTGCTCCGGCCAGCAGCGAAAAGCCGCCGAGGTATAGCCGTTGGCGCGGACAATGGCCCGGTAGGTTTGGTAGAGTCGCGCGCCGCGCGTGAGCATGTCTTGCTCGACCTCGATTTTTCGGCCCTTGCTGATTTGATCGACCGTGCGGCGGATGTCATCGTCGGAAAAAGTGGCCTCGCCATTGTAGCCGGTCACCTTGGCGGTGCGAAAAGTTTCCATGACCAGCGTCAAGTCGAGAGTATCCACCCGGGTGCCGAAAATGCGGGCAAAAGCCATCTGGTCGCCCGAGGCGGAATGGAACCCTCCCGGCGCCTCGCCAAAGCGGCAGAGGAAATCGCGGCGCAGGAAGCGAATGGTCCCGGCCACCCGCAGCAGGCGTCCGAATTTCGTTTGGAAGTGCTCACTGGCAAACGGGCCGGGAATCGTCACGATGGGCCGGTTGATTTGATGGGCGACATAGTTGTTCATGATCACGCCGCACCAGGCGTTGGTCGCCCATTCCGGGCTGTCCGGCTCGGGTTCGGCGATGACCGCCAGCGGCACGCGCGCGAGATGGGGGTGAGTGGCCAGCGTCAGATATACCTGACCGTTGGGAAATGCGATATTGACGATGACGACCAAGTCCACACAAGCCGCCGCCAATTGGTCGGCCACCGCCAGGGCTTCATGCGGGCCGAAGATGCGCTTGGTGATGATGGATTGCGGGTCAATTTGCCCGGATTTGAGCAAGCTTTCGTAATAAGCGCGAATTGCCTTTTCGGATTGGTCCTTGGAGGCCGGATCGAACACCTCGATGGAATTAAGAACCAACCCCAGCTTGGGCGCTGGGCGGCGCTGCAATGGCGACTTTGTCATATATATTGTTCCAGGTTCTTTGTCGCAACCGGTTGCATCGGTTTAGACTAGCCGCCGCAGTGCGCACTGTAAATGCTTAATCGCATCGCTGCGGCAGTTTTTTTATTTTGCGCCGGTGGATTCGCGGATGATCAATTCCACCGGCAGGACAATTTGCTCGGAGTGCCCCTTGTTTTCCATGCACTTGAGCAGCAACTCCACCGCGCGCTGGCCCAGGAGCGCCTGGGGCTGGCGAATGGTGGTCAACGACGTCTTCAACATGCCGGCGAAGGGCAAATCGGCATAACCGATGACGGCCAGTTCCTCGGACACACGGATGCCGTATTCGAGGCACGCTTCCAGCAGCCCCAAAGCCACATTGTCGCTGAAACAGATTACGGCATCCGGGCGAGGATTCAGGGCCATGATGCGCTGAACAGCCTCCCGGCCCCCTGCTTCCGAGGCGGGCAGGCTCAACGCATATTCGGGATTAGGCAGGATGCCATTACGAATCAACCCCGTCGCGTAGCCCGCTTGCCGCAGCCGGGTGGTGGAGATCGTCGTCCAACTTCCGCCCGCCCAAGCGATGCGCGTGCGGCCCGCCGCCGCCAAGTGGTCCACGGCCATGGCAACACCCGCCTCGTCATCCGTTGAAACGCTGCAAAACGGCGTTTCGGGAAAAGTGCGATCAATGGTGACAAAAGGGATTTCGCGCCGCCACAATTCCCAAAACAGTCCGGCGTGCCCCGTCGATTGACTCGGCGCCACGATCAGCCCGTCCACCTGCCAGGTCAGCAAGTCGTGGATTCTGGACTGCTCCACCTGCGAATCCCCGTTGGAATCCGCCAGGATAACGCTATACCCCGCCTTGACCAACGGCGCTTCGATGGCGCTAATGACCACGGGAAAAAAAGCGTCGGTCAGCGCCGGGACGACCAGGCCGATGATGCCCGTTCGCGCCATGGTCAGTCCGCGCGCCATTTTACTGGGCCGGTAGTCCAGCTTGATGGCGGCTTCCCGCACTTTGGTTTTAGTTTCGAGCGAGTAAGGAATGCGCGCATCCTTGACGGCGGAAAGGATGCGCGAGGCGGTGGACTTGCTGACCCCCGCCAGTTTAGCCACGTCCTCCAAAGTTGGGACCGCGTTCGACATAATTCCAGCGGACGTTTAATGACTTCTCAACCTGCGTCAAACACAATCGTGATAAACTCTGAAGCGAATTATTTTTTCGGCATAATGCTCGCGCGGATGCGAGTGACGATCTCGGTGTGGCGGCCTCCGTCGGCGGGAAGGGTGTCTTCGGTTGGGGGAGGGAGCGTTTCGAAGTGCGAATATTTGTTTTGACCGCGCACCAGCATGGCCAAGGGAGGTGTCGGGCTCTCTTGTTTGACCTCGGCGGCCACATAACGTATGGCCAAGCCGATGCGCGGTATATCGGAGGTGTTTGCTTTTGAGCCATGCACGGTCCAGACGTGATGTAGGGACGCTTCGCCGGGCTGGAGGCAAATATTGACCACCTTGCTTTCGTCCACTTCGACGGCGATGTCCTGGCCGCGGGAAAGGGCGTTGTCGGTGGCGTAGGTGTCGCGGTGCGGTAAGGCAGGGCGGGTGTGAGTGCCGGCCACGACGCGCAAGCAACCGTTGGCCGGCGTGCTCGGAGCCAGGGCCAGCCAGGCGGTGACGATTTTTGGCGGGCTCATCTTCCAGTACATGCCATCCTGGTGCCAGCTTACGTAAGTCTTGTCCCCGGGCATCTTGGTGAACCAGGAGGTATTCCACACCAGAAAATCCGGCCCGAGCACGCTCTCGACCGCATCTAGCAGGGCGGGATGCGTCACTAACTCGTGCGCCCACCGCAAGACGAAATGCAGTTCTGACAGGACCATGTAGCGCTCCTTGACCGGCATTTTTTCGATGCGGTCCCGGTGCTGTCGATGGAATTCAAGGTAGCGGTCGAGATAATGTTGGGCGCTCTTCTCGTCCAGGACGTGGACCGGGAAGAAATAGCCGTCTTCCTCGAATTGCCGTTGCTGCGCCTGGGTTAAACCAGTGGGGTTGGCGAGAGTCATGGATGGATCCTTAATGCCCTTGGATGAGGCGGAAGAATTGCGCACCCTTGTTGGCAGTGACGCTGACTTGATTGTTGACTGGATTCGTGGCCAGGGGCGTCCAGGTGGTAGTGGTCAGATTGGTGTTGCTTTGCAGCACATAGTTGGCATACCCGGGCGGCCAGGAGAGTTGGACCGTGCTGGCGCCCGTCTCGAGGACACTTAGGATGGGTGGCTGCGTGGATATCTGGGTGAACGCGACATTATACCGGGCGGCCAGATAGGCGTTGACGGCCTGCACTTCGTCCGCACCCAGGACTCGATCATAAACCAGGACGTCGCCCAGGTTTCCCGTCAGCGGATTCGCAGAGTCGGCGCGCATGCCGATTTCCATCGGGAGATTCAAATCATTTCCCGGGTAAAGTATGCCCGTGCCGTAAAAAGCATTGTTGAGATAATGGATACAGGTGTCACCCGTAACCGTGTACCCGCCGACCAGATACTGCCCCGCCGGAAATGGGCCGGCGCTGACGATGGCCGTAAAGCCGCTGGGACCACCGCCCCGGGTTGCTGTCGCGGCCGTACCTGACACATTATAATCGAACTGGTAAGCGAAAGATTGGACGGTTTCGCTGCAGATCGTATTAGCGCCCGTAAAAGGAGCGGTGAATTCCGCCGTGTAAAACATTGACATGTCGGATGGGCAATCCTCGGTGAGCGAGTAGGGCACCTGCAAAGAGTTCGTACTAAAGGCCAGCACGAGCCTCTGGATATTCGTGTCCATGATCAGCGAAGGGGCGCCGGGATCATTTCCAATCGCGTTATTTCCATTGGTGGTTTGATCCGCCCACGAGGCCACTGTGCCATCCGAGTTGGTGGTTACGCCAACATCAGCTCCCAGCCAGATGGCCAGGCCGTTGGTGGGCGGTGGCGGCGGGGACTGAACGCTGCCCGTGCCCGTCACCTGGATCACGGCCGACTGGCCGGT
>DASRLE010000604.1:0-4927 GCA_035648615.1 Saccharimonadales bacterium (SeqCode)
CGGACGGTCAGGCCGCTGGCAGCGACTACCGCCTCGGCGACGCGGTCAAAGGTAAGTTCGTTTTCTCGCTGCAAGGCGTTGTGCAAGGCGCAACGGAGCAGCGAGACATGGATGAAATCGTTGAAATGACCAGATTGGAGCGACGCGTCCTGCCGATTGTCGGTGAACGTGAGCAGTTTGTCCCGCGAGCCATCCATGCCAGCCGCACGGCGAAGCAATGACGTAGCAAGCACGGTGGTTGCGCTCGTGCGGGCTTCACTAGAAAGCGACGCCAGTTTTGCGAATTCCAGTTCGCGTCTTGAATAGAACTCGCCGCAATTCAGGCAGAGTGAGAACGGCGCGGGCTGCCACCACATTTTGATGGCACCGGCGCGGGGCATGGTGAAAAAGTCGCCGTTGGGGCTGACCCACACTGCCTGCGGCACACGGTCGCGCCAAGACGGTTTGAGCCGCCCATTCCGGTCGCGCCACTCGTCCGGGATGCGGTCTTCGCTCCAATCGTTTTCGAGCGGGGCGAGCATGAGATAACCGGCCTTCGCTCCATCTTCGATGGTGTCCATTCCGACGGGATGGGCGCGATAGGACGAACCATCGCGAGAGCGGACGACGTGGTAATAGTCCTGTCCGCACTGGCGGCAGAATCGGATGGGGACGAATAAGCGGCCTGGCCCGGCGAACGCCTGCCCTTCAAGGGAAAATTGCCGCGTGGCCGCCGTTTCAAGGGTGGCATACACGGCGCGGCCCTGGCCGATGAATTGGTGCAACTTGAAAGCAAACGCCCGTCCGCCATCGTCACGAAACAATTCACCGCCTCGTGTGAGCAAATCACGCAAGCGTTCGCGGGCGACTTTCGGGGTCGCACCCGTCGCCTCGGTCAACCGGACGGCGGCATCCGTGAGGGTGCGCGGCACGCGACGGCGAAAGCGACCATCGGCCTCCGGCTCGACGCCGAATTCCCATTCCGACCAGCGGGCCAACGGGTGACGGCGAAATTCCGGCAACGCTGCGGGCATCGGCGCGGTGAGTGCAGCCGTCAATTCCTGGCGTGAGGGTGTGCCGCCCAAAGTGAAGGGTTCAAGCGTTTCTTCAATGACCTGATTTTCCGTGATGGCACGCCCGAAAACTTGAGAGGCAAAAGCTGCGACGGTTTCCCGTCGTTGCAATGGCGTTGCCTCGCGGCTGGCAACCATCGTGGCGCTCGTGCCGACGCACACAACATGGGGCGCTGCGGAGCGTTCTTTGAGTCGGCGGATGAGCATGGCAACATCCGCGCCTTGGCGACCGCGATAGGTGTGCAGTTCGTCGAAGACGAAATAGCGCAGGCCTTCCGCCCCGGCGGGTGGCAGTAAGCTCTGGTCATCGGGGCGCACAAGCAGTAATTCCGCCATGACATAGTTGGTGAGCAGGATTTGCGGCGGATGTGTTTGCACGTCACGCCGGGCATCGCCCTTCACGTCTCCGGTGTATTTGGCGAAGCTGATCGGAAAACGACGGCCCGTGCGATCTTCGTAGCCGCGCTTCAGTTTCTTCAACGCCTCAAGCTGTGAGTTGACCAGCGCATTCATCGGATACACCACAAGCGCGGCGACGCGGTCGCGGGCGGTGGGGTTGCGCAAGAACGCATCAGTCATGGGCAGGAAATAGGTGAGACTCTTGCCTGAACCCGTGCCGCTAGTGACGACGTAACTCTCATTCCGAGCAGCGCGCTCCAGCGCCTCGACTTGATGCTGGTAGAGAAAAAATGGTTCGCCGCGTTCGTTGCGGAAAATCTGCGCTGTTTCCGGCAGAATGACGCCGCGAGCGGCAAGGTCATCCACAGACGCGACGCGGGCGTAAGACGGGCTGACTTGAAGCAACGCCTCCGGCCAGAGCCGCGCCTCGTCGAGCAATTCGTGGTCAATAAACGCACGGGCGCGGTCGTCGGCCACGGAAAAAAACGAGCGAACAAAATCTCGGTAGTCCTCAACGACGGTGGAATGGAGATTGAAAATGCTCATGGTTATTATTTGGCCGGAAATAGCGGTGCAAAAGCAGTATAAAAAGCCGCTGCCTTCTGTGCTGCCCAATTAAGCAAAGCTTCGTTTTGAGCGTCTGTCGGAATTTGAGCTTTAGTGTAGATAGCAATCCGGCACGCGCGGTTATTTTCTCGGCGTTCCCAGGCCAACGGTTCGCCAATGATGTTTTCGATTTCACGCTTATGCACCATCAACTCATCGAAACGTTGCTCGTTCAGCGCCTTGTCACCGCAATCCAAATAGAGTTCGATGCGAAGTTCCTTGGTTCGCGTAAATGTAGCGAAAAGGCTGGCTGACTGCGCATGCCCCTTCCAATTCAAGAATGCCAGTGCGTGCCAAGTAGCTCCTTTTGGCGGCACATGACGCAAAGGAAACCCTTTTACCGATTTAAGGCGTGAATTTAGGCTCTCAAAAAACTCAATGAAGGCATGAGCTCGTTCGCTGGTGCGAATAAATGTAAGCTGACGTTCATTCATGTTAATTGCAACAGTCCGCCATCCTTCATCCAACCATGCCGCCGACTGAGGTTTTGAAGAATCGTTGGCCCACCAGGCTCGGTATTCAAAAGCCGAAGCCGGAAGTTTCTTTCCGAGAAGGCGCTCAATCTCGAGAAACGTCATTTGCACCGATGTCGTCTTGAAATCTTGATTCTTTAGATGTGCCGAGAGAGGAGCATAGCTACCTTTGGGAACTTCTTCCTCATCCTCGTGCGGTATGAGTGAATCTTTTGGAGGAGTGGCAATAGGTGGAACGGGTGCAGGTGGCACAACTTTTGGAGTGGGCAGGTTGCGTTCCAGCCAATTTGAAGCAAATCGTATGTTGCGGCGCTCTTCTGGTAACAACTCGCCGCGAAAATGGGCAAGTTTGTTGCGTGCCTCACGAACCTTTAGCAGCAAGTCTCGCAGTTCACTGACACCATCGGGTTGCGCGAGTCTCGGTGCATTGGGATGAGCCAGCAACACTTCCGACAATTCATAAAAAGATAATTTCTCAAAATCATTTCCTGGTTTTGGCAGTGCAAGCCGCACCTCCGCTTCGGCAAGGGCTTCTTCATGACCTGTTGCAGGTGTTTTGAGGCCCGCTTTATCAAGATAGCCTTTGATGGCGGCTGGAATTTTTTTACGAGTGTTTGCCGCTTGGTCGCTCACCGAAAAGATTGCCGCCTCCAAGCCAGCAGCATTACAGGCATAAAGTGCGGTAATCGCTTCTTTTATTCGCGATTCAATGCCTTCGATCAGCATCATGTCCTGGGCATATTCCCGAAAAAAGACTGTGGTGTCAGCGGTTGTCACTATTCCGATCAGGGTGTTGTTATCATCCACGATGAGGGCGAAATTTTCCCGTTGGATATCATCCAGCGTGGCGAGCAAATCGGCATCTGCGGGGTAAGTGGTCACAGGTTGGGCCACGTCTCTGACATGCAGCGATTCTGGTTTCGCATTAAACGAGCGCACGGCTTGCAATATGGACTCGAACGTCACCACCTGATCCAGTGATGTTTTTTCATCCTTATCCACAACGGGCAACTGATTGTAGCCGTGCTGGTGCATCAAATTGATCACGAGTTGCACTGTGTCGTGAAGAAACACTGTTCGCAACCGTTGGTCTTCTGGAAGTAGTTCTTCAAGCGTAAACGGCATAATTCAGTCCGGTTGAATTTTTAGAGAAAAGTGCATCCCCGATTCATGGAGTAATGGTGGCTTGGATTCGGCGTTTGAGGCGCTCGCGGAGTTCGGCGGGGGTTTTCCATTCGATGTGGTTGTATTGACGAGTATCGAAGTGCGCTTTTGCCAATTCATCCTGGCGGCAGGTGAATATGACCGGGCGCCCAAGGCCCATCATCATCCCAGCCTCAAAGTAAACGCCGTTGCGATGCAAGGTAAAATCGGCAACGAGGAATTTGCTTTTCCGAATCTCTGCAATAATAAAGTCGCAAATCTTTTCGTTGTGTTCTTTGGCGTCCACGCGGAGAGCGGTGTAACCGCAATCTTCTTCGATAGCCAATTTGAGGCCGTCTGCCCATGCGGCGTCCAGAGTCTTGTCAAATGACATCGCGACGAAAACCTGTTTATTGAATGGGCCGAATAATCCGCGTTGCAAATCGGCGACACGATTCAGTCCTTTTGCCGTCAAAGCAATCTCCGTCGGAAAGGAAGTGGCTTTGCCTTTTATGTAGAGCGAGGTCTTCCACCGTGAGTTGAAAGAATCTCTCGCGCTGTGTGAGTTGTCGGAAAAATCTGAGGTAGAAAGCAAAACTGGGAGTGGGCTCTTTTTCTTTCGCACCTGAGACGGTCAAAGTGCAAAAGCGAACGACATTGGCAATAGCCGGGAAAATGAAGGACTCGTTTTCGTAGCCGACAAGCCTGACCAGAGATTGCTTGGTGATGAGGTCTGAAAAGAACTCTTTTGTCGTGTCGTCCGTCGCGATGCCTGTTGGCAAGATGATTCCCGCACGCCCCGTAGGAGCAAGCAGATGGCGGATGGTTTCGGCAAATACCGCGTAGGTGTTAATGTCGCCGGTCGCGGTGTGCGAGTAGCGCTCGCTCTGACGAAGGAATTTGCTGCCGCAATCGGCGGCATGAGCGGTGGCGATGAACTCTGCGTGCAACGCCGGGTTTTTCTGGATGAGTTCGGTGATGAGTCGAGAGCGAGCAGCCTTGTTTGGTGCGTCGGCAATCCGTTGGTCGCGAGCGGCGAAAAATTCCTGCTCCTGCAACTTGATACGTTCCCACGGCGGGTTACTTAACACGACATCGAAACCGCCGGCCGCAAACACTTCTGGAAATTCAAGCGGCCAATGAAAAAACGGCTGGTGGAGCGCGAGCGTCGCGGCATTGCCGTGAATCCGCGCGTCAATTGGCCTGCCGCCAAGGTGGTCGGCGAGCGCGGCGGACGTGATAACAACGGAATCG
>DASRLE010000605.1:0-2825 GCA_035648615.1 Saccharimonadales bacterium (SeqCode)
GATTATCAGATGGCCCTGCGCCATAATCTGCCGCTGACGGTGGTGATCGGGCCGAATGGTTCGATGAACGCCGCGGCGGGGGCGGCCTTCGCTGGCTTGGATCGCATGGAGGCCCGCAAAGCGGTGGTTGAAAAATTGGAAAGCCAGGGCCTGATGGTCAAAATCGAGGACTATGTCCATCGAGTGGGTTACAGCCAGCGCAGCAATGTGCCCATCGAGCCGTATTTGAGCGAACAATGGTTTTTGCGTTACCCCAGCGTGGCGCAATCGGCCAAAGCGGTCGAGCGGGAGGAAATCAAATTCCACCCGGAACGCTGGGCCAGGACGTACGCGCATTGGATGGTCAATATTCGAGACTGGTGCATCTCGCGGCAATTATGGTGGGGCCATCGCGTGCCGGTTTGGTATAACCAGTCGGCGGGGCCGATCCCGCCGGGAACGACCGATGCCGGGCTTGTCCGTTGTCAAATCGAATCTCCCGGCGAAGGATGGGTGCAGGACACCGACGTGCTCGACACCTGGTTTAGTTCCTGGCTCTGGCCTTTTGCGACGCTTGGCTGGCCGGAGAAAACGGCGGAACTGACCAAATTTTATCCCACCACCGACTTGGTGACGGGGCCGGACATTATTTTCTTTTGGGTGGCGCGCATGATTATGGCGGGCTACGAATTTGTCGGCGAGAAACCTTTCAAAAACGTTTACTTCACCGGCCTCATCCGCGACAAACAGGGACGCAAGATGTCCAAGAGTCTGGGCAACTCTCCCGATCCTCTTGACCTGATCGCAAAATTCGGGGCGGACGCTTTGCGCTTCGGCGTGATGCGCTCGGCGCCACTCGGGCAGGATGTCCTTTACGATGAGCAACAAGTTGAACTGGGCCGCAATTTTTGCAACAAACTCTGGAACGCCTGCCGCTTTCGCCAGATGCAGGCCGGCGAAGTCGAAGGCGAAATCAACCCGGTCCTTTTGACCAGCGATGACAAATGGATTTTGCTCAAGCTCGACCAGGCCATCGCCGAACTCAGCGAGGCGCTGGCTCAATATCGGTTCAACGAAGGCGCCCAGATTCTTTACCGGTTTTTCTGGAGCGAGTATTGCGACTGGTATCTTGAAGGCAGCAAAGCCGCCATGACCGGCGGCGACTTGGCCGTCAAGACTAATACCTTGGCGGTGATCGATTTCGTCCTTTCCAACATGCTGCGGCTGTTCCATCCCTTCATGCCCTTCATCACCGAAGAACTCTGGCACGGGATGGGCTATAACCAGGAATTACCAGAGGGGCAGGGCGGCTCGACCATTATGTATGCCCATTGGCCCAAGCCCTTCGACGAGGATTTCCGAGCCCATTATCGCCTGGACGCCGAGTCCCTCAAGTTCGTCGAAGGCCGCAACCAGCTCATTACTCAAGGGCGCAACCTGCGCCAATTCGGGAACATCCCGGCCAGCCGCAAAGTTACTTTCGTCTTGACTCCCGCCCGCGACCTGCCACCCCACGACCTCGCCGCGATGCAGCACCTTCTCAACGCGGAAGCCTTGACCGTGACACCCGGCTACCAAGCTCCCAAAGGCACTCCGTCCGCCCGCTCCGACCTCGGCGAACTGTATCTGCCGCTGGCCGGCCTGATCGATGTGGCCGCCGAGAAGTTGCGCGTCGGAAAGGAATTGGCCAAGGTGGAAAGCGAAATCGAAAAAGCCGAACAAAAACTAGGCAACCCATCCTTCGTCCAAAAAGCGCCCGCCGCAGTATTGGAAGAACGCCGGCAACGCCTCCTCGATTTTCAAACCCGTCGCGTCCAACTACAAAATGCTATTGACGCCCTGTAAGAGTAGTTGACTGCATTATCGTAACGTCGTGAAATCTTTGCTGACATCCCTGCTTGTCTTGTCGCTGGCTGACGCGGTTCTGGCGCAACAGAAAGCGGCGGCGCCCGCCCAGGCCGTTGACTCACAGGGCATCCAACAATGGATGCACGATAATTTGGACGATAGTGTGGTTAATCTGTTGAACCAAGTGGATCAGGATCGGGTGCGGGATTTTTTCAGCAAGTTGCAACAACGGTTTGATGGCACCAATATCTACGACTTAGGCTCTATGAAAGACGTCGCGGTGCAGGTGCTGCCGGTGCTCAAGCAATTCGAGGAGACGCGGCCTTATGCCGCGTGGGTGGAGGCGCACCTTGATGAGTTGGATGTCGCCGATGAAATGCAGCGCGACCAGAAACCAACTTTGCCGCCGGACGCGTCTTCTCTTTTGACGCGGCCTTCACTTAAGTTTCAGCGGTCGATCTGGGTGAGGCGCGTGCATGATCGCCCCTGGCCTGCCTCGGCCAAAACTTATGTGCCTAAATTAAAGGAAATCTTTCTCGCCGAAAAAATGCCGCCGGCTTTGGTCTGGCTGGGGGAGGTTGAATCCGGCTTCGATCCGCGAGCGCGAAGTCCAGCGGGGGCGGCCGGAATGTTTCAACTGATGCCGGCCACCGCCAAATCTGAGAGCCTTTCGCTTTGGCCTTCCGACGAGCGCTATCAGCCTGATAAAAGTGCCGGGGCCGCCGCCCGTTACTTGCGTTATCTCCACAAGCATTACAACGACTGGCCGCTGGCCGTCGCGGCCTATAATGTCGGGGAAGGGCGGCTGGATAAATTATTGAAACAGCACAACGTCCACACTTTTGATGGAGTCGCTCGATGGCTTCCGGCCGAAACGCAAATGTACGTCCCGAAGGTCGAGGCGGTCGTCCGTCTGCGCGAAGGTCTGGCGCTGGACGGTTTGCAATTGCCGCGGGGATAAATTTATGGGCGACAATTCCGCCGGTTTGGTTCACGAT
>DASRLE010000606.1:0-2503 GCA_035648615.1 Saccharimonadales bacterium (SeqCode)
CCTCAAAGCGTAGTTGTAAATCTTGGCTCGACGGCGGCGGTGCGCTGGTTGAAAGATAGGCCAATAGATATGGCAATTTCTCCGCTTGCCGGCAAACCGGCGCCCAAGGAAATGCTGGTGGATTTGAACCGGCTGGAACGCGAATATTACGAGCGCCAGCCCGATTTGGCCGACCCAAATCAATTAGTCAGCTTCGGCACCAGCGGGCATCGCGGCTCGTCTTTGCGCGGAACATTTACCGAGGCGCACATCCTGGCCATCACCCAGGCGATTTGCGATTATCGCCGCAGTCAGAATATCTCCGGCCCGCTTTACATGGGCAAGGATACCCATGCGCTCTCCGCGCCCGCGCAACGCACTGCCCTCGAAGTGCTGGCGGCCAACCGCATTGAGACTTTCATCCAGCCCGGCGACGGCGTGACCCCCACCCCGGTCATCTCGCGCGCCATTATTGTTTACAATCGCGGGCGCAAAAACGGTTTGGCCGACGGCATTGTCATTACTCCTTCGCATAATCCACCGGAGGACGGCGGGTTTAAATATAATCCGACCAATGGCGGCCCGGCCGACACCGACGTGACCCGCTGGGTGCAGGATCGCGCCAACGAATTATTGCGCGGGAACAATTCCGGGGTAAAACGTCTTCCCTTCGCCAGCGCGTTCAAAGCGGCCTCCACCCATCAGGAGGATTTCATTCTGCCCTACGTCAACGATTTGCGGAACGTGGTGGATATGGAAGCCATCTGGGCCGCCGGTTTGAAGCTGGGAGTCGATCCACTGGGCGGTGCGGCGCTGCCTTATTGGGAGCCGATCAATTCCATTTACAAACTCAACATCACGGTCGTAAATCCGAAGCTTGATCCGCAGTTCGCCTTCATGACCGTGGACCATGACGGGAAGATTCGCATGGACTGTTCCAGCCCGTATGCGATGGCGCGCCTGGTCGGCCTTAAAGACAAATTCCGCCTCGCCTTCGCCAACGACCCTGACGCCGACCGGCACGGCATCGTCACGCCGTCGGCGGGGTTGATGAACCCCAACCACTATCTCGCCGTGGCCATTGGATATTTGCTGACGCATCGTCCGCAATGGGCGGCCAGCGTGATCGTGGGCAAGACATTGGTCAGCAGCAGCATGATTGACAGGGTGGTGAACAAGCTCAGTCACCGGTTGTGCGAAGTGCCGGTTGGTTTCAAATGGTTTGCGCCCGGGCTCTTTGACGGGTCGTTTTGTTTTGGCGGCGAAGAAAGCGCGGGCGCCAGTTTCCTGCGGCGCGACGGCACGGTTTGGACGACCGATAAGGACGGCCCCATCATGGCCCTGCTCGCTGCGGAAATCACCGCCGTCACCGCCAAAGACCCTGGCGAGCATTTTCGAGAATTGACGGCCGAGTTCGGCACTCCGTATTACACGCGCATCGATGCCCCTGCCACGACGGAACAAAAAGCGAAACTGGCCAAGCTTTCTCCCGAAGCGGTCAAGGAATCGAAACTGGCGGGCGATGCCATCACGGCCAAGTTAACACGCGCGCCCGGCAACAACGCACCCATCGGCGGTTTGAAGGTGGTCACGGCCAGTGGCTGGTTTGCGGCGCGCCCCTCCGGCACAGAAAACATCTACAAGATTTACGCCGAAAGTTTCCGCGACGAGCAACACCTGGAAACCATCGTCAGCGAGGCCCAAAAAATCGTGAACAACGCGCTTGGGGGGTAAGCGCTTATTCACGCAGTCACAGGCTCGTGCTTCAAAAGAAGAACCTCACCTCTCTTCAATTCCGCCAGCGCAAAGGTGTGTCCGCTTGGATCAAGAAACTCTACTTCCAGCACGCCGGACGAAAAAACCTCGACGACCGTGCCCACATGACCGGCCGCCAAGCCTTCCATCGGCTTATCGACCAACAAGGCCACGACGTCCAAAAGTTTAACCTGTTCTTCTCTCATTCCAGAAAATTTTATAACACATAACAGGTGACAAGACGAGTCCGGGCGAATGTTTCCTCCTGCGCACGTTTATAAGAGGGAAAGCGGCGCTGACGCGCGCGCACTCCAAAACCTGCCGGTTCTTCGGCGGCGGCAGTGCCCGCGAAGCGTCTTGGAGCGCGGCGAGCCAGCGCCGCTTTGGCCCGGAAACAGGTCTCACGGCTATTGAAGAGTTTTGTCTCCCACCCGTTTATAAGTCTCCCTTTTTCGCCTTGTATTGGTTGGGAGTTGTTCCGGTGCGAACCACCGTGACCGTTTCGCCTATACGGGTGGAGAAGGTAATGAGACTTCCGGTCAGAGTTTCGGCTTGGCGTCCGTCGCGCCAAAGGGTTGCGGCGATCTCACCCCAAGGATTCTTCAACTGACATTCCTGGCCGGCTTGCGAAATCACTTCCACAAATTCGCGCCGGCCGTTTCGTTGCGAGGAGGTCACGAGAAATCCGCCCGCCGCGAGCAACTGGAACTCGGCGTCCCAATCGCGCGGCCAACCGTTGAAGACGGAAATTACCGGAGCGCTCCCGGGC
>DASRLE010000607.1:0-4430 GCA_035648615.1 Saccharimonadales bacterium (SeqCode)
GTTCGACCCGCGCGTCCGCCTCCAGGAACAGTTCGGTCACGGCATTGGTGACACGGGCGGCGTCCGAAAGGCTGACGTACGATTCGACCACTTTTATTTCGCTCCCGCGCCCTGCCAGGATGAGATTGCGCGGCTGGGCGGTGGCGCCCTCTTCCGTGGCGGCGCCGATAAAAAGCAAATGAACCGGCCTGTCCGCGGTTTTTCCCGCTTTGATCGAAACAAAAGCGCCGTCCTGAAAAAACGCGGTGTTAAAGGCGGTGAAAAAATTCGCGCTCGAATGGGTGGAACGGGTCAGATGTTGCTCCAGTTCGCTGGAATTGTTTTCCAGGCGCGCGCGCAAATTTCCTAATTGCAAGTCATTGCCCGCTCCCGGCAACACGCTCAGGCTGGCGCAAAAATAACCATCGACAAAAACCAGGCGATAACAATCCAGGTCGAAAAGAAACGGCGCAATTTCCTGATGGGTCAACTCCGTTTTTCGTTGCTTGACCGGGTGAAGGGGCAGTTGCAAAACGGGCGCCATATTGGTAAAGCGCCACTCTTCCTGGTCAAGGGTCGGAAAGCCAATCTCGGCGGCGCAGGCGCGGGCTGTTTCGCGAATGGAATGCAGCCATGCGGGCGACGCCTCATGGCTGGAAAAGGCGCGCAGGGCCGCGCAAATTTTTCCTCCATCCGAAGTGGATGGGATTATTTTGGCGCGTTCCTCTTTTCGCTCCGCTTTGGCTTGTTTTAAAGTATCGATCATGGCTTGCCATTCAATGCGATGCCTTCGTGAATCCAGTCGTAGCCGCGCTCTTCCAATTCGAGGGCCAGCTCCTTGCCGCCCGACTTGACGATCTGGCCATGCACCAGCACATGCACCACGTCCGGCACAATATAATTGAGCAACCGCTGATAATGGGTGATGACCACGGCGGCGTTGTCCGGCCGGCGCAATTTATTGACGCCATTGGCCACGATCTTGAGCGCGTCGATATCCAGCCCCGAATCCGTTTCGTCGAGGATGGCCAATTTGGGTTCGAGCACCGCCATTTGAAAAACTTCGTTCCGTTTTTTTTCGCCGCCGGAGAATCCTTCGTTGACCGGACGACTGAGCAGCGATTGATCAAGTTCGAGCAGCTTGGTTTTTGTTTTGACAAGGGAAAGAAATTCAACGGCGTCCAACTCCTCTTCGCCGCGCGCCTTGCGGCATTCGTTGAGCGCGGTTTTCAAAAAGGAAGTGCTGTTGACCCCGGGAATTTCGACGGGATATTGAAAGGCCAGAAAAATACCGGCCCGCGCGCGCTCTTCTGGTTTCATCTCCAGAAGGTCAACGCCATTGAACAGCACTTCGCCGCCAATCACCTCGTAGTCGTTGCGCCCGGCCAGGACTTGGGCCAGCGTGCTTTTGCCGCTGCCGTTGGGTCCCATGATGGCATGGACCTCGCCGGCGTTGACGCGCAAATTAAGGTTTTTAAGAATCTGTTTGCCGTTTACGCCCGCAGATAAATTACGAATTTCCAGCATGTCTAGTGTCAGTTTTTTGAGTGTCGATCTGAGTCCACGCCGCCCGTGACTGGCTCAACCCACGCTGCCTTCGAGGCTGACCCCGAGCAGCTTTTGGGCTTCCACGGCAAATTCCATGGGCAAATGGTTGAACACTTCCTTGCAATAACCGTTGACGATCATATTAATCGCATCCTGGGTCGAGATGCCGCGTTGATTGCAATAGAAGATTTGGTCTTCGCCGATTTTGGAAGTCGAGGCCTCGTGTTCGACCGTCGCCGTGCTGTTTTGCACTTCGACGTAAGGAAAAGTGTGCGCGCCGCAACGATCGCCCAGCAACAGGGAATCGCATTGCGAATAATTCCGCGCGTGGGCGGCGCTTTTTTGAATTTTCACCTGGCCGCGATAGCTGTTGTTTCCGCGCCCGGCCGAAATGCCTTTGGAAATGATGGTGCTGGAGGTGTTTTTTCCCACATGAATCATCTTTGTCCCGGTGTCGGCCTGCTGGCGGTGGTTGGTCAACGCCACGGAATAAAATTCCCCCACCGAATTGTCGCCCATCAAAATCACACTCGGATATTTCCATGTGATGGCCGAGCCGGTTTCGACCTGGGTCCAGGAAATCTTGGAATTGCGCCCCGCGCACTTGCCGCGCTTGGTCACGAAATTATAAATGCCGCCCTTGCCATCCTTGTCGCCCGGATACCAATTTTGCACAGTCGAATATTTGATGCTGGCATTATCCAGCGCGATCAATTCAACCACCGCCGCATGCAATTGATTTTTATCGCGCATCGGCGCAGTGCAGCCCTCCAAATAGCTCACTGAAGCGCCTTCATCCGCCACGATCAAGGTGCGCTCGAACTGCCCCGCCCCCGCCGTGTTCATTCGAAAATAGGTGGACAGCTCCATCGGGCAGCGCACTCCTTTGGGAATATAACAAAACGACCCATCGCTGAAGACCGCGGAGTTCAACGCCGCAAAAAAGTTGTCCTTCGCCGGCACGACGGTGCCGAGGTACTTCTTGATCAATTCGGGATGGTTCTTGACCGCCTCATTGAAGGAACAAAAAATCACCCCGACCTTCGCCAGTTCCTCCCGGAAAGTTGTCGCCACCGAAGCACTGTCCAGGATGGCATCGACCGCCACGCCGGAGAGGCGTTTTTGTTCATTAAGCGAGATGCCCAATTTTTCAAACATTTCGCGCGTTTCGGGGTCCACCTCATCCATGCTGCCGAGTTTTTTCTTCGGCTTGGCGGCGGCGTAATAAATATAGGACTGATAATCAATGGGCGGATAATGGAGATTGGGCCAATGCGGTTCCTGCAGGGTCAGCCAATGGCGGTAAGCCTTCAAACGCCATTCCAACATGAAATCCGGCTCCCCTTTTTTCTCCCAAATCCCGCGCACCACGTCCTCGCTCAATCCCGGAGGGAAAGAGTCCGTCTCGATGTCACTGACGAAGCCATATTTGTACTCCGAGTTGACAAAATTTTCGATAGTATCGGTTGTGGAATCCATAGCGGACAAAACTAGTCCATTCCCAGAATAGGCCAGACTTGGGGGATGTCAACGTTTTGTCCGATGGGTTGAACCGTCCCATCTTGCGCATTCTACCCGCCTTGGCCTTGCGATGGTAAAACAGTTTTGGCTTGAGCGCAGTGCGCGAAGGGCGGAAAATGGGGCGTGCCGATCATCCAGTTTAAAGGGAAAACCGCCGTCGAGAATTACCATCGGGTCGTGCCGCATCACAGGCTGGAGATCGACGCCCCGCTTTCCATCGGTAAAAAACCTTCGCTGGACGGAAATTTGATCATCGAGGGCGATAACCTGCTGGCGCTGAAAAGTTTGCTGCCGACGCATACCGGCCGGATCAAGTGCATTTACATCGACCCGCCTTACAACACCGGAAACGAAGGCTGGGTTTACAACGACAACCTCACCCAGCCGCAATTCAAGGAGTGGATTGGCAAAGCGGTCGGCCAGGAGGGAGAGGACGCCTGCCGCCACGATAAATGGTGCTGCATGATGTATCCGCGCTTGCAACTGCTCCGGGACCTGCTGCGCGAGGACGGCGCCATTTTCATCTCGATTGACGATAATGAAGTTCATCACTTGCGCATGGTGATGGACGAGGTGTTTGGCGAGGAGAATTTTATCGCGACGATTATTTGGCACAAGATGGACAGCCCCAAGAATACGGCCATCCATTTCAGCGAAGACCACGATTATATTGTTGTTTACGCCAAAGCCGCTGCGATTTGGTCGCCAAACTTGCTGAAACGAAACGAGGAGATGATTGCGCGCTACAAGAACCCAGATAACGACGCTCGCGGTGTTTGGTTATTAAGCGATCTCGCCGCCAGGAATCCGTACTCCCAGGGACTTTATGAGATTAAAACCCCTTCTGGGAAAATCATTGCCGGGCCACCGTCTGGAAGCTATTGGAGGGTAAGTCGGGAGAAGTTTGATGAGTTAGACCGGGATAATCGAATTTGGTGGGGGAAGGGCGATGTTCGGCCAGGGATCAAACGATTTCTATCGGAAGTGAGAGAAGGTGTCGTTCCTCAAACTATTTGGTCTTGGGAAGATGTCGGGAGTACCAGAAACGCGAAGCAAGACCTTTCCCAACTCTTGGATAAACAATCGGGAGAGGACATCTTCACGACGCCAAAACCGGTCGAACTGTTACGACGGATTGCAAATCTTGCCTCAGACAAGGAATCGATCATTCTCGATTCATTCGCGGGAACCGGCACGACCGCTCACGCGGTTTTGGAGCTAAACAAGGAAGACGGCGGCAACCGCAAGTTCATTCTCGTGCAGCAGGCGTTCGACACCAAAGAGAATGAGGCGGAGAAGTTCAATATCTGCGAGAAAATCACCGCCGAACGCGTGCGCCGGGTCGTCAAAGGTTACAGCTACAAAACGCAGGCGGGCAAAAC
>DASRLE010000608.1:0-14130 GCA_035648615.1 Saccharimonadales bacterium (SeqCode)
TACGCACCTCAAAAAAACACAACGAACCAAACGCCGCTGAGACCCACCAAAACTCCAGAACACGATTTGGCCAAAACGAGGCGGCCGCCCTTGAAAATCAACGGGTTAGCATTGCGAATCCTTCCTTATGGGATGGCTGTGGATACCATTGATAGCCGAGCGACGGAGTGCCGGTGGCGGCCACCGTAAAGTTGGCACTGCTTCTCTGTAGCACGGTTTGATCTTGCGGCTGGGATGTGACATAAGGCGGAATGTTGACGGTTAAGGTTACGACACTGCTCGTGACGCTCGCATAAGCATTCGTCACGACAACAAAATAGTTGCCCGCATCTTGCGGCGTCACGGCAAAGAATTCTAGGATGGAGTTTGTGGCATTGGGGATCACATCCCCGTTCATGAACCATTGGTAAAACGATGGCACCGGACTTAAAACCGCAAGATTGATCTGAACCGGTGAACCAGCGGTCGCAACTTGTGATGACGGTTGTTGGGTGATGAAGGGAATGGGGTTGGCAACGACGGAAATGGAACCGTTCTGTCCAGCATTTCCGGGGTCTGAAAACACCCATTCCTGCGCAGAGGCCAAATAGTTACTGGGCAGAAAACTTCCCCCTGCGCCTCCGCCGCCACTACCGCCGTAATTGTTAGCACCAATACCACTAACGCCTGAGGCATAGCCAAAACCGCCCACTCCCGAACCGTCTGGTGGATATGGCCCGCCTGCACCACCGGCAGCACCGCCGCTTGCACCTCCTCCGCCGCCGCCACCGCCGCCAGCAATATAACCCCCAGTGGTTTGGCTGTTCGTAAAATCGATTTGGAGGCTCGAACCGCCATTCCCTCCAGCGATCCAATCGCTAAACCCTCCACCACCACCTCCACCACAAATAATATTACCGCCATCCGACATGGCAATTATTGAAGCCCCACCACCACCACCACCATAACCAACGCCGGGGTAAACAGGATCAAGATAACCAAAAACGTTAGTTCCTCCATTGCCTCCGCTATAAGCAACAATTGGAGATAAGCCTCCATTTGTTCCATTGCCTCCAGATCCCACTGATAGAGTCAATATGCTCAATGGGGTTACCGAAATCATAGCGCAAGCATAACCTCCGACTCCACCACCACCAGCACCCTCGTCATTTGCGGATGCTCCTCCTCCTCCGTTTATCGCCACCCAGAGATTCGTCACTTCCGAAGGGACAATATAACACACGACAACTCCCGAGTAATTAAAACTCGAAACAGCATTAAAACCAAAAGAGAGCGTTGCGATTGCGCTAGTAATTGAGCCATAAGCATTCGATACTACAACTCTGTAATTGCCGACCGTGTTCGTCAGTGCAGCTGATAGATTTAGTGTGCCGGAAAGCGATCCAGAGTAAATGATGTTGTCCGCCACATTTGTTCCGTTTAACTGCCATTGATAGAACAAAGGCGGCTCGCCATTAGCTAAAGAGTTGAAGGCGACCGAACTGCCGGGCATCACAATTTGATTCGTGGGTTCAGTCACAATTCCTGGGCTGATGTGCAGAATCGCAATGGAACTGGTGATGCTGCCAAAGGCATTGCCGACAACCACTTGGTAGCCGCCGGCATTGGTAAGCTGTAAGTTTGTCAGTGTCAGTACCGCGTTTGTCCCGTCAATCAAGCTGGAGGCATTTTGAAACCACTGATAATTCATCGGCACCGGACCGGTTGCGGTGCAGGAGAAAATGGCCGTGCTGCCAAAGGCGTTCGTCGTTGACACAGGCTGTTGCACAATCGCCGGAATGTAGCCCACATAGAGTGGCGCGACACTGCTCGTTTCGCTTCCATTGTAGTTGCTGACGATTACAGTGTAATCGCCAGTATCATCCAAAGTCAGATTGGTCAGCGTCAAACTTGCGCTGTTGGCGTCAGGAATGTTGAAGCCGTTGTCCTGCCATTGATATATCAACGCTGTGCCTTGGGCGCCAACGCTGAAAGTATAGTTGTTGCCGGCCAGCAGAAAGGCGCCTATGGGTTGATTCGTGATGTAATGGACACTCAAAATAGCAGCGCCACTGGTGACGCTCCCAACGGGGTTGGTGATAGTAACGGTGTAATTGCCCGAATCGTTGATGCCTAGATTAGTGAAAGCCAGTGTGCTTCCATTGACACCTGGCACAATTTTCCCATCTTTCTGCCATTGATAGGCAATGGCGCTTCCGGTAGCAGTTACGTTGAACGTGTAGGAATCGCCTCCAAAAAGGGATGCCCCGACAGGCTGGATCGTGATGACTGGCGGGGCGTACATCACGCTTAATACGGCCACGCTGCTGGTAACGCTGCCAACGGGGTTGGTGACAATGACTGTGTAGTGTCCAGCGTCCCCTAAACCAAGATTGCTTAACGGCAGGCAACGCCCGGTTGCATTGGCGGTATTTGTGCCATTTTTCTGCCATTGATAACTCAAGGAGGTTCCGGTCGCTGTCACCATGAAGGTGAAGTTGTCACCGACTGCCTCATTACCGCCCACAGGCTGCGTGATGATGTTTGGAGCGAAATTTTGCACGCTGAGGATGGCCACGGCGCTCGTAACGGCAGTGTAACCGTTGGTTATGACAACGTAATAGGAGCCGGAATCTGTTAGTTGAACGTCGTTGAGGGCGAGGGTTGGACCGGTTGCCGACGCAACGGGGTTCGTCGAATCAAACCACTGATAATACAACGGCGGCGAGCCATCGCTGGCGATGACGCTAAAGCTGACATTACTACTGACCCCGGCTGTTTGGCTGGCGGGTTGAAGACTGATGACCAAGGGAGCAACCACCCAGACCGTTGTGCCGGTACTGGTGACACTGCCAGACAGATTGCTGACCGTGACAGTGTATGTGCCCGCGGCGCCAGTTTGAATGTTGGTGATGCTGTAGCCGGCGTTGGTCGCTCCTGGGACGCTCGCGCCGCTCTGTTTCCAGTGATAGGTCAACGCATCGCCTGTGGCGGTGACATTCAAAGCCGCCGTACCGCCAACGAGGTTGGTGCTGCCGACGGGTTGCCCAGTGATTACTGGCGGCGCTTCCACAACCAACGGCGCGTTGGAACTGTTCACTGTGCCTGCTGGATTGCTCACGGAAACACTGTAAGTACCCGTGTTGCTGGCGGTAACGTTGTTCAGAGAATAAACGTTTAGCGTGGCAAACTGGATATTATTGCCATTTTCCATCCATTGATAACTCAATGGGGCGGTGCCGGTGGCAACGACAATGAACGAGACATTTGCGCCCGGGGAATTGGTTTTGCCGACGGGTTGGGTGGTAATGGTGGGCGCGACATAAACGGTCAGCGTGGCGATTGAACTCGTGACGCTTCCAGAAGTGTTGGTGACGCGGCAGGTGTAATTAGCTTGGTCGTTGGTGGTAATTCCAGCGAGGGTCACGGACGCTGTGGTAGCCCCGGAAATCGTGGCACGCCCGGAAAAGGTGCCGTTGGCGAGATTTGTGGTGTTCTTTTGCCACTGGTAAGCGAGCGTGCCGCCGCCAGCGGCGGAGACTGTGAACTGAATTGTCCCGCCTACCGCTGAACTCTGATTGGCTGGTTGCGTGATAATTGATGGGGCCTGGGCCTGAACCGTATAAGCCTGGAAACAACAAAAAACCGGCATCAGAGCGCAGATGAATCTTTGGAGCCCGTTAGTTTTCATAATTCATCGGTATGCCTTACCATGTAATGGTCAGATCGTAGCCGTACGATGCGAAAATGTAATTTGTCTTGCTCACAATGGCATTTTTCGGAACAGTGGAATTGAAGCAAAGTCCAGCGCCGGTTGCAAGTCGGCGTTGATTGTTCTGAAAGTTCGGGAAAATGCAGGTAAGGAGGTTAGTTAGGGCGCGAGCATCACGCGGTAAAACCGCTGCGGGTCGTTGGTGACGGCCTGAGTGATGCTGAGGGTCGCTCCGTTGGCGGTGGCGGCGCTGCCCAGATTGGTCCAGGGGCTGGAACTCAAGTCGGAACTGGATTGCAATTGATACATCCTTCCCGCGTCCGTGCTCCAGGGCAGACTCAGCATCCCGTTGATTAGGCGTTTTGGCGGAGTGCCGCGCCCGTCTCGGAAGTGGGAAATGGAATGCAGACGGGCTGAGGCTTGGATGCAACCACGGAAATTCCTGGCACTTCTTTCGCCGGGCATTTGGGAAGCCGCAAGGAGAAGGTGGCCCCGGCCCCAAGGACGCTGTGGCATTGCACGGTGCCTGACATCGCCTCGGCCAGCCGTTTGACGATGGACAAGCCCAGACCGGTCGAAGTTTCTCCGCCCGTCGGGCGAGCGGTCAGGCGCGTAAATTTGCCAAACATTTTCTTTTGGTCTTCTTCGCTTAAGCCTGGGCCTTGGTCGCGCACCGTAACGATCATATTTTCCGCTTCGGGCATCGTGTGGACATGGACGGTGGTCATGGGAGGCGAAAACTTCAGCGCATTGGAAATGAGATTCTCCAGAATCTGCGCGGTCGCCGCCTTGTCGGCTTTTGCCCAAAGTCCTTCAGTCGCGCCGAGGAGCAGGGTGATGTTCTTTCGCGCCGCCGCCGGTTGATTGTTGTCCACGATTTGCTTGACTAGCGAGTAGAGATCACACGGCTCAAGCTTGGAGGCGAACTTGCCTTGCTCGATGGCGTTGGCGTCAAGCAAGTCGTTGATCAAGTCCCTCATGCGGGTGGTGGCGGCGACAATTGAGTCTGACATTTTGTGAACGTGCCGAGGATCGTGGGAGATGTTGATCATTTCCGCGCAGCCCAGGATGACGGTCAACGGGCTTTTCAAGTCGTGCGCGGCGATGCCAAGGAATTCATTTTTCTCGGTGTTCAATCGAACCAGGTGCTCGTTGTTGGCGGCCAATTCGCGCAAGGCGTCCTGCATCCGTCCGAAGGCGCGGGCCCGGCTCGACTCAAAAATCAAGCCCAGCGCGTACATGAATAGGATCAATCCCAGATAGCCTGCGGCGGAAACCAAAGGGTTCCATTTAGGATCGAAGGTCTCGGGCAATTTTTTCCCTGAAAGATCCACCGACGCAATCAAGGAGGCGGCGCCAAAAATAATGAGGGCCCACCAGCGCGCCGCCTTCGTCCCCACCAGCAGCAGCGCGCACAACGGCACGCCGACGAGCCACGCAATCGCGTGACCGCGGATGCCGCCTTCGACCAGGCACAAGGCGCAGAAGCCCAGCGCCATTGTCAATACCAGCATATTTCCGGCGATTTCCACCCGCCGCACCCGCCGGAGCACGAAAGAAGTGGCCGCAAAGGCCGCGCTGCAAGACAAAACGATGAGCGCACCCCATCGGTGTTCTATCATCATGTAGAACACGGCGTAAACCATGCCGAAGATCGACCCCAAAAGACCAAACCGCGCTGTCAAGTGCGCGCGCCGGGCAACCTCCGTATCCTGCTGCATCGGCTCGGGAATGGGCGGATCAATCGCATGGAGAAACGCCAGCGACCAGGGAGGCAAAGAGTCAAAAAAATTGCCATCAGCCCTCTCGGCCGGATCAGGCCCAGGCAGTAAATTAGCTTGTATTGGCTGGGTACGCTCCGGCACAGAAGTGATACGCAGCAAAAGTCGCGCCATCATCAAAATTGCAACCTGTTTGATGGCAGTCCATTGAGCGAAAATTTCACCACGCCTTTTTTTGGCATGAGAATCGCTAAACACCGTCCCATGCTTACAAAAGTGAAGTTTTTGCCCCTCGTCCCAGTAACAGGCGCTCTGTTTGCCCTCACCCTCTTTGTCCCTCTAACGGGTTTGGCCGACGGCATTTATATGAACGGAATTGGCGCTCGATCCATGGCCATGGGCGGGGCTGATGTTGCCTACGCCAGCGACCCGCTGGGCGCAATGGGAGCAAATCCAGCGGGGCTCGGGTTTCTGACCGCGCCTGGACTTGACCTCGGCTTTGTCGGCGCCATAGGGCAGGGGACATTCACCAAGGCGCCAACCTCCTCCGGCAGTCTTAATTCCAATCCGAATGCCCTTCCTGAAGGCGCCTTTGCCATGCCCTTGGGCCCGGTGACTCTGGGGTTTTCCGTTGCGCCGGTTTCCGCGATGAACGCTGATTGGCGCTATGTGGACCCGCCCGGCGGCCTTGGCGGAAAGACCACTTACGGAAATCAAATCCAACACTCTGAAATACTTGTGCTTCGCTCGGCGGCGGGACTCGGCATCGCTGTCAATTCGATGTTATCACTCGGGGCCAGCTTCGGGGTGGACTACAACCAGAACACGTTGCAGGCCCTCTATATTTTCCAAACGCAACCCAAGCTCAAAGGCGCCAAAACCCTCCTTGACCTTCGCACCGACGGCGTCGGTTTCGACGGCCAGGCGGGAGTGCTGTTCCGTCCCCTGACGAACCTTCAATTCGGCCTGACTTATCAGTCTGAAACGCAAGTCGAGTCTCACGGCGACGCCAATGGAGATGCGGGCGCGCAATTTGGCGTGGCCAGCCTTCCTTTTCATTACGACGCGAACGTTCGCAATACGTTTCCACAGATGGTGAGCGGCGGAGTTTCCTGG
Organism: Saccharimonadales bacterium (SeqCode); assembly: GCA_035648615.1. GTDB lineage: Bacteria > Verrucomicrobiota > Verrucomicrobiia > Limisphaerales > Palsa-1400 > DASRLE01. Next base: position 6,529 of record DASRLE010000608.1, read on the forward strand.
GGCTTTCATCCGCAATGGCGTTTGGCGCTCCAAGTGGATTGGATCGGCTGGGGCGGTGCGTTCACGCAATTGCCCGTCAGCTTAAGCAACGGGAGCAGTTCGGCGGTCAATGGTGTGGCTGGCTCCAGTTCCCTCCAGGACAACGTGCCCTTGAATTGGCGCGACGAATTTGTTTACCGCGGAGGTTTGGAATATGAAGTGGTCCCCAATCTTTTCCTGCGCGCCGGTTATTCCTACGGCGCCAGCCCCGTGCCGGACCAGACGCTGACTCCGCTCACCGCCGCGATTACCGAACAGACCCTTACCGCTGGCATTGGCTATCATTGGAACCGTTACCAAGTCGATCTAGCCTATCAATACGACCTCCCAGTGACCCGCAACGTCGGCGCCAGCGGCCTGCTTTCCGGCGAATATTCCAACAGTTCTGTCAGCGTGGACATGCACTGGCTATCGCTGACCATCGGCGCGACGTTCTAAAAATCGAAGGAAGCCGCCTCGCGCTATCCACGAGTGCGGGGCATCTTCGAACGAAATTGGGAGGGGGTCAGCCCCGTGACTTGCTTGAACCGTCGCGAGAAGTGGCACTCGTCGCAAAAATCCAAACGCTCGGCAATCTCCTTGTTGGTCAACCCTCCGGCGGTCATCATCGCGCAAGCCTTGTCCATCCCCTTCATCCTTTGGTAATAGCGAGGGGGGATGCCCATCGCGGACGCGAATCGCTTCCGAAACGTCTCATACGACATGCCTAGGGCTTTCGCCACTTTTTCGGGCGTTTCATTTTCCATTTGCAGCAAGCGGCAGGCTTGCTCAAGCCAGCGGGGCGCCCGAAGCTCCTTGGAAATCTTCACCGCTTCGGCCAGCAAATGCTGAAGAGAGCAGACCTGCTGCAGTGCGTCCGCTTCCATCAGGCCCACTTCATGCAGACGGTGAAGCCAATAATCCACCGGCTCCAGATGCCAGACGGGTTTAGCGGAATCCAGCAGTCCCTTCGCGCGCCAAAGGTCGAAGAGAGGACCCGAAAAAACGATAAAAATCTCGTCCCAAAGCGAGCCTTTATCGGGACCGTACCAATGGGCGATTTCCGGAAAGACCAGCCACATGCTGCCTGACGTCAATTTAAGCTGCGCGCCCAAAGCGTCCTTGTAAGTGCCATTGCCGTTGAGAAGGTAAACCAGCGCGTAGTTGCCCAAAATCCGCATGGGTTTCTCCGGCACCCCCGCGTGCTCTTTCAACACTCCGGCCACCACCACTCGCCCCAACGGGCTTCCTGGCGAAGCTCCGTAAGCGATCTTGGGTTTAATGCCGGCGGCTCGCATTGACCAAAACATACATGATATTTCCCAAGCCGGCTATGTCTTTTCGTGGCGAATCTGTCATTACTGGGCAAGAACATTATTTATGCGTACGATGATTGTTGGTCTTCTCGTTCTGAAATGGATGGCGGCGGCTCTTGGCGCCGACACCAATCAATTTCTACCCGCCATGCCGGAAGGTTACTTTCTTCAGGCTTACGACGATTGCGGCATTGCCGTCCGCCAGCCGCATGTGCTGATGACGAAGGGTTCCTATCTTTGGACGTTCAACACGAGCGATACCGATGCCGGCCTCAAGGAGCGTTCGTCGGTTTTTAACCCGAAAAGTATTCAAGCCGTCTATACCAATCTTGATCCAAAGCTCTCTTACGTGCTGGCTTTGACTTACGCGAATGATCATGTCTATCGCCGCGTCCAAAGCCTGGAGGCGGGCGATGATGTCGTCTTGCACGGCCCGTATGAGTTGCCAAAAGGCAAAGCGACGCGCGTGATCGTGAAGGTGCCGGCCGAGGCAATGCGCGATGGGAAGTTGACTTTGACGTGGAAACGTCATGGCGAGGTGAACGTTACAGTCGCCATCATTGAGCTATGGGCTAATTCCCCCAAAGCCCATAGCCTCAAGTTTGAGGCGCTGGTCGGATTGCAAGATAGTCTGCAAGGGAAGCTAGTGGACCTGGCTTTCGACGGGGTGCCCAACACGCCAGTCACTCTTTCTATTCCGGGCGGGAATGATAGTTTGAACGCGAAGACGGACAACGACGGTGTCTTTACCTTTAACAGAAGGCCGATAGAAACACTGGCGGCCGGCAGAGCAGCGGTTTTGAGAGCAGGGGAAAGCAGCGCTTCCATCGAGACAAAACATTTGTTTTTCGAGCCGGTCCATTACCGGCCGCTGCCCGAAAAGACCGCAGGCTTGGAAAAAAACACTCTCTCACTCGATGGCGCATGGCGGCTCAACCCTGCGCCGGGCGACGATGCACGAACGCGCTCTTTAAGCGAACCCGGTTGGGCGGCCTTCAAAGTCCCTGGTCAGTGGCTTCCTCAAGGGTTCGACATTCCCAAGGACAAAAGTGTGGCCGTCGCCAAGGAATTCACGGTCCCCAAGGAGTGGTCGGGCTATAGAATCTTCCTGCGGTTCGATGCGATTCATGCCGGGACTCATTATTGGTTGAACGGAAAGCCGCTGGGTTACAGCGAGAATCTTTTTACTCCGGTCGAGTGGGAAATCACCGACACCGTGCGCCCGGGCCAGATGAATCGGCTTGATCTCCAGATGGTCGTGGCGACGGATTCGGAACGGCTATCCTATTCCAGTGATTATACCCAGCATAGCTTGGGCGGCATCGACCGCGCGGTGCGAATTTATGCGCTGCCTAAGTTGCAAATTGCGAACATGCATCTGAATGCGGGATTGGACTCGGCGTATCGCGACGGCGAACTCCAGGTCGATCTTGGCATCGATAACGTCGATCAAGTAACTCGATCCGGCATCGAAGCCCGTTGCTGGATTTATAACGCGAAGGGCAAAGAAATTAAGCATTCCGTTCCCAAAATAAAACTGGGGATAATGAAACCTGGAATGAATGAAGTAACTCTCCACGCGCGCGTGCCCAATCCTCTCAAGTGGAATGCCGAACAGCCAAACCTTTACCGGCTTGTCATCGAATTGGCCAAGGACGGCAAGATGCTGGAGCGGGTGGAGCGCCAGATTGGTTTTCGTAAGATAGAAACCAAAGGCCAGCAGCTTTATATCAACGGCGCGCGGGTCAAGCTCGCGGGAGTTTGCCATCATGAAATCGACCCGCTGACCGGGCGCGCCGATACGATGCGCCATGCGGAGGAGGACGTTAAACTCATTAAGAGCGCCAATCTTAACGATGTTCGGACCTCTCACTATCCGCCCACGCAGGAGTTTCTGGATGCCGCCGATCGCTATGGCTTGTATATCGAGTCCGAAGCGCCACTCTGCTGGGTCCCCCCCGCGAGCGGACTAACCGATCTCAAACCTCTTCTTACAGCCACCTCAGCGATGGTTGATTATAACCAAGCGCATCCCAGTGTCATTATATGGTCGCTGGCCAATGAATCTCACTGGAGCGGGCTTTTCGATAACTCGGATAAGCTATGCAAGCAACTGGACCCCACCCGGCCGACGACCTTTAACCATGCGTTCTCCAAAGAAGACAAGGTGACGGTCTCTATTATGAATCGCCATTACCAAAAGATGCCCTACGATACGATTCTAAAGGGTGATTCGCGTCCATTCATGCATGGTGAGTGTTTCTTCGAGGTGTATCATGAACGGACCGACGTGGCCATCGACCCCGGCTTGCGCGAGTTATGGGCCCATGGAAACGCCGATCCTGCGTCGGACTTTGGCAAGGCCTGCATCGCCAACGTGATCTCGCACGAAGGTCTCTATCCGGGCATTTATCCCGGCGCCTGGAGTTACATTGCCGCTTCCACCCGCTGCATCGGCAGTGAGATATGGGCGGGCGTGGACGATATTACGTTTTTCCCGGGCGGGAAGGTGGGAAGCAGCGAAAACGGCAATGCCTACTGGGGTTTGATCGATGGATGGCGGCGTCCCAAGCCGGAGCTGCAGCTTGCCAAGTTTGTCTTCTCGCCGGTCTGGTTTCCGCTTCGGCAACTGAGTTACCAACCCGGCCAGGCTTCAGTGCGGGTTCCGGTGGAAAACCGTTACTCATTCACGGACCTGAGTCAGTGTGACTTTATCTGGGAGGTTAACGGCGGGGCGGGTCACGCTCGTGTTAGTGTTCCCCCGGAATCGACGGGAGAACTCGAGATCCCAATCCCGCCGGGAACGCCTGAAGGCGACACACTGCTTCTACGCGTCAGCAACGCCGGCGGCGAGATCGTCAATGCCACGCTCCCGCTCGGCCGGCGCAAGCCTTCTCTTTTGCCTCAGCCCGAGGCCGGCGCGCCCAAGTGGCACGATGACGGCAAGCTTATCACCGTCGAAGGTCGCGGGTTTTCATTGGTCCTTGACCGAACGACGGGCGATTTCGACGCCGCGAATCCAATGCATAAGGCGCCGATTGTCTCATTCCCGTCCTTGCATGTGACCCGGCACGACTTCGGCGATCTGAATAACAAAAAACCGCCCTACGCCGAGTTTCCCGATCCCAAGACGCGCGTCATCGAAAGCGTGACGGTGGCTGAGGCCAGCAATGGATTGGAGATGACCGTCAAAGACCATTACGAACACTTCGCTGGAACTATCCGCTGGCTCCTGGACAAAAATGGCGTTGGTAACATTAGCTATGACTATACCTATACTGGCGACAAACTTGACTCGCGAGAGATAGGCATAAAGGCTCTCCTGGGCGCCGAATACGATGAAGTACAGTGGCGGCGGTGGTCTGAATGGGGCCTTTTCCCGGACGACTCAATCAATCGCACGGAAGGCATGGCAAAGGCCCATCGAGATAAGAAATGGCCGGAACAACCCGCGAACGTGAAACCTGCCTGGCCATGGTCGCAGGACCAAACCCAACTCGGGACCGCCGATTTTCGGTCGATCAAATTCAATATCTACGAGGCGGCGCTGGTAGCTCCCAATCATTCGGGAATGGAAGTGAAGGCCAACGCCGACGCCCATTTCCGTTCTTGTCTGGCGAAAGGGGGTGTGATGATGCACATTCTTACTCAATGTCCGCTCTCGCAAGTGGTGTTAAATAAGAACGACCGGCTCACCGGAAAATTTGCGGTTCGGATAATCGGCAATCCATAACATATATGAAACGGACCCACCCGCCCGTCCTTCGGCATATCGCCAATCTTTGGTCATTGTGGGATTATCCGACCGCTCAAAAGCCGTGGACGCTCGAACAACAAATGGTTGACATCAAAGAAGCGGGCTTCGACGGTTTCACGACTCTGCCTACGCAAGAACACGCCAGGCTCGCCGCGAAACACGGCTTGATCATCGTTGGCTACTTTGCCGCGTCCAAAAGCTCCGAGTTCCGTAAATTCATCCAGCAAAACATGGAGGCCGGCGCGGCTCACATCAACGTGCAGCTTGCCGACCACGACACGCTGGTTGAGAAATCCATCCAACTCGCCGTCAAGCTCATGCAGGAAAGCGAAAAGCTTGGGGCCAAATGCTCTGTCGAAGTCCATCGCGACACCGGCACTGAGACGCCGGAGAAAACATACGCCATTGCCGCTGGTTACAAAAAAGCGACCGGACGACTGCTGCCCATGACTTGGGATTTTTCGCACCTTTCCGTGGTGAAACATCTCGCGCCCCCATATTGGGAACGCCTGCTGGTCAATGCGCCATTGATCCAACATGCCGAGCAGTTTCATTTCCGCCCGTTCAACGGACATCATTGCCAGGTCCCGGTCACCGATGGGCGTGGCAAACTCTCCCATGAGTTGCAACAGTGGCTTCCCTTCCTCGAAAAAACCCTCGTCCTTTGGCTCAAAGGAAAGCAGGCTGGCCGCGAAATTTTCATTGTTCCGGAAATGGGGCCGGTGCGCAGTGGCTACAATTTCGCGCAACTGCCCAATAGCTGGGAAGACGCCAAAATCCTGCGCCCCCTCATCGCGAAAGCCTGGCAAAAAGCCACCTCGGAATAATCAGTTGTAGCGTTGAGCCTGTGGCTCAACCCTCGACTCGACCTCTATCCAATCGCACCCTTGCGCCGCGGACTTCGTCCAACAGGCTTTTCTGTCTGTTCGGGCAGCGCCAGATATTGGCGCGCGTTGTCGTGGCAAATATTGCGGATCATCGTGCCCAGCAGGCCCTCGTCATTGGGCAATTCGCCGCGCTCCACTTCCTGCCCGAGGAGATTGCAAAGCACCCGGCGAAAATATTCGTGGCGGGGATAGGACATGAACGAGCGCGAGTCTGTCACCATGCCGACAAAACGCGAGAGCAGGCCAATGTTTGACAAGGCGTTGAGTTGCCATTCGATGCCTTCCTTCTGGTCGAGGAACCACCAGCCGGAGCCGAATTGCAATTTACCGGGGATTATTCCGTCTTGAAAACTCCCGACGACGGTGGCGAAAACATAGTTGTCAACAGGATTATTGTTATAGACGATCATCTTGGGCAGGCGGCCCTCGCGCTCCAGTAAATCGAGATAGCGCACCAACGACTGCGCTTGAGGAAAGTCGCCAATGCAATCAAAGCCGGTGTCCGGGCCGATTTCCTCGAGCAGACGCGTGTTGTTGTTGCGCAGCGCGCCCAGATGCAATTGCTTGACCCAACCTTTCTCCGCGTCCCATCGGCCAAACTGCAGCATCATGGTCGTGGCAAATTGCGCGTGCTCTTCCAAGGAAGCGGCCTGACCCCGGCGGGCCCGGCCAAAAATCGCCGCCGCTGTCTTATCGGAACACGGGGTGGACGGGCAGTGAGTAAGACCGTGGTCGGAAAGCCGGCATCCTTGGGCGTGAAAATAGTCATGACGCTGTCGCAAGGCGGTGACGAAATTATCGAAGGTGGCGATGTCCGTGTCCGACGCGTGTTCGAGCCGGCCGACCCAGGTGTTGAACGCGGCCGGTTGATTAACGGCCAGCGCCTTGTCGGGACGGAAGGTGGGGAAAACGCGCGTGGCCACGCCGTCCGCCGCGATCTTTTTGTGATGCGCCAAGTCGTCGGTGGGATCATCCGTCGTGCAGAGAGCGGTGACGTTGAATTTTTTGAGGATGCCGCGGGTCGAGAGTCCCGGCCCCGCCAATTGTTCGTTGGCTTTTTTCCAGACGCGCGCGGCGCTTTCCTCGTCCAGGAGTTCCTCGATTCCGAAGTAGCGCTTGAGTTCCAAATGGGTCCAGTGATAGAGCGGGTTGCGCAGGGTGTGCGGCACGGTGGCCGCCCAGGCCCGAAACTTGGCGAACGGTTCGGCGGCGCCCGTGCAGAAATTCTCCGCCACACCGTTGGCCCGCATGGCCCGCCATTTGTAGTGGTCGCCCTCCAGCCAGATTTCAAAGAGATTGCGGAACTGCCGATTTTCCGCGATTTCCCTGGCGGACAAATGGCAATGGTAATCCAGGATCGGCTGGGCTTCGGCAAATTGCCGATAAAGCCGCTGGGCCGTCCGGTTGTTCAGCAGGAACTTCTCGTCCATGAATTTCATGTCAGTCTCCGTTCAAAAAAAGCGGTTTCACATGCCGTTCGTAGAGGTTTTCGGTGACGTTCGCCGCCACAGAACTCTCGTATTGTTCCAGCGCCTTCAAATACCGCGTTCCCATGCCGGCCGCAATCTTATATGCGACATGGAGCAATTGCCGCGCGTTCCGGTTGTAGGCGGGGTTTTTCGGG
>DASRLE010000609.1:0-37220 GCA_035648615.1 Saccharimonadales bacterium (SeqCode)
GGAGTCCAAGAGCTGTTGGAATTGGGAAGCGGTGGCGGAAGCCGGCAATTTTTCCTCGGCCATTTCCAAATTGCGGGCTTCCAATTCGAGGTTTCGCTTTTGGAGACGAGCCAGCAATTCCGCCAAATCCTCGGCGGGGAATGTCGTGCGGTGAGCCGTCCTCGGACGTTCGGCGCCATGCGATGCTATTGTTTCTTCCCCCGTTTTGTTCATAAAGGCAGACCCTTCAAGAAAAAACTAACCGACGAGGGCTTCGGACGCAAATTCATCTGGCGTAAATCGGAAAAAAGCAAAGCCTGCATTCAAACCAGATACCGTTCTGGCAATAGCCGCCGCGCCCGCTCGATGAAACGTTCGTGCATCGCGGCCGCCATTTTAGCCATTTCTTCCTTTGATTCGTCGAGCGGCTCCAAATTAATTTCCGGCTTGATCCACGGCTGCTCGGAAATTTCCTCCCCTTGCCGCAAATAGCAATGCTGTTCGATCTTCAGCAGGCCCCTGCCGCTGACCGATGCTTGCGTGTAAGCCAAGAGCGCGGCGAAATCCGGCTCGGCATAGCGAAATGCGCCCGCTTCCTCGGCCTGATAATCACATTTGCCGACCTCAGTTTCCGCTTCGAAAATGACCTTCATCATACCCGTCTCCATCTCAGTCCAACAGGCTTCCGAGCTTGATCAGCCGGTCCGTCGTCCATTGAGGATGGGCGCGAAACCATTCTTGCGAAAGCGGTTCAGTCGTTTCGTTCGCCGGCGCTTGGCGAATGAACAATTTGCTGTCCATTGAATCATCTTCAAAAATATCGAATTCAGGTTTCAAGAGCTTGGCCATAATCCCTTATTGGTGTTGTTCCATGCATTAACTCGCCCCAAAAGTGACAGATTGGAGTCCGTCAACAATCAGGGGCCGGCTAATTGACAACTGGTGGAAACCCGGAGAGGCGGACGCTCACAGCTTGATTTTCGCGGCCACTTGCGACACATCTTTGTCGCCTCGCCCCGAGAGGTTGATAATGACCAAATGGTCCTTGGGCATGGCGGAGGCGCGCTCGATCACGGACGCCACGGCGTGGGAAGATTCCAGCGCGGGAATGATCCCTTCCAGGCGCGCCAATTTAATGAAAGCCTCCAGCGCCTGGGTATCGGTCGCGAAGCCGTATTCGACCCGCTGCTGATCGCGCAACCAGGCATGTTCCGGCCCGACCGCGGCATAATCCAACCCCGCCGAAACACTGTGCGTTAATTGTATTTGACCATTCTCATCCTGCAAAATGTAGGAGCGCGTCCCCTGCAAAACCCCCAGCGACCCGCCCTGAAAACGGGCCGCATGACGTTCCGGAATAATTCCTTCGCCCCCGGCTTCGATGCCCAACATTTTCACCGCCGGGTCTTCCAGAAATGGATAAAAAAGCCCAATGGCATTTGATCCGCCTCCCACGCACGCAACCAGCAAATCCGGCAGCCGTTCTTCCTGTTCCAGAATTTGGCGTCGCGCCTCATCGCCGATGACACGTTGAAAATTCCTCACCATGACTGGATAGGGATGCGCCCCATAAGCCGTGCCGAGGATATAATGCGTCGTCCGCACATTCGTCACCCAATCCCGCATCGCCTCATTGACCGCCTCCTTGAGCGTCTTCTGGCCCGCCGTGACCGACACCACCTCGGCACCGAGCATCTTCATGCGATAAACATTCAAGGCCTGCCGCTCGCAATCCACTTCCCCCATGTAAATGACACACTTGAGTCCGAACATGGCGGCAACCGTGGCGGTGGCGACACCATGCTGGCCCGCGCCAGTTTCGGCAATGATGCGAGTCTTGCCCATGCGGCGGGCCAAAAGAATCTGGCCCATGGCGTTGTTGATTTTATGCGCGCCGGTGTGCAACAAATCCTCGCGCTTGAGATAAATTTTCGGCCCGGCCAGCTCGCGCGTCAATCGTTCCGCAAAATAAAGCGGGGTGGGCCGCCCGCAAAATTGCCGCAGGTAATAGCTAAGCTCCTTTTGAAATTCCGGGTCCTGTTGCGCGCGAAAATACTCCTTCTCCAACTGCTGCAAGGGATGCATCAGCGTCTCCGGCACATAACGTCCGCCATAAGGCCCGAAGCGCCCATGAACATCCGGCAAATTGGGACTGGTGATCGTACTCATCCTGCCTAATCTTCTCCTAAAGTTTGACGCGAGGCAAGTACGGCGAGGAGGGGGCTATATTTAAGTCGAGCTGGAAATCTTAGGCTGGCGTTGAATCAATCTTGAAAGGGATTGAGTGTCTCCACCTCGGGAAAGTCTTTGGTGTTACGCGTCACTACGATAAGGTTGTGGGTCAGTGCGATGGCCGCGATCTGCGTGTCTGGGTACGAACGAGGTTTGTTTTTGAGCGTGGGCCGGCTTACGTAACCGCCCCAGGTTTCGGCCGCTTCCGCATCAAAGGGCAGAATCCGGTCTGCAAACTCATTGCGGAAGTCGTGAACCGCTCGCAACAAAGCTGCGCGTTGGTCGGGCGGTGCAATCTGCGCGCCATAGTATCGTTCGGCTACCACGGTTGCTGGGACGACGCATTGGGCCTCATTAGCTTGAATAAAATTAAGGACTTTGCCGGAAGGGCGTTTTTTCGAGACTTCGCTGACTACGTTTGTATCCAGAAGGTATCTCATCCTTCCTTGATTAGCTTAACCGGTCGGTGGTCGCGAGGTCCTGCTGGCACGCGGCCCAGCCGGCGCAATCCCTCCAAGAAGCTTCCTCCGTTGCGTCGTTCCAATTTGATAACGCGCAAGAATTGCCCGTCTTCCTGCCAGTCCAAAGTTGCCCCGGACTTGATATCGAACCGTTTCCTTAATGCCTTCGGCACTACTGTCTGGCCCTTGCTGGTGACCGTGCTTGTCATAGTAAGAATTTCTTTCGAGCAGCTCTTTTTGGCAAGTTAAATAGCGCCGATGAGAATGTTTGACCTGAGGCCGCATGATTTGGCGTGATTGCGGGCTAACGCTTTGCTATATTCACCTTCCGATAATCGGACAGATGAGCGTCGAATTACATTTCAACGGACAACAAACCAGCGTGACGGCTGGCGCGTCCCTTTTTGACTATGCCGAAAGCCTCGGCATCAAGGTCCCGACCTCCTGCCGCAAACAGGGAAAATGCAAGGAATGCCTGGTGGAGATTACGGGAGGGATGGAATGTCTTTCGCCGAAGGAGCCGGAGGAAAGTCATCTCAAGGAAAATTTTCGCTTGTCTTGCCGATGCCGGATTATTCATGACTCCGGCACGGTGCGATGCCACACCATGCGGCGGGGTGATATGCGCATTGAGCGCCATGCCCTGCAATTGCCGGCGCGCGGCGGAAAACTGAAACTTGATCCCGCCGTGACCCGTGATGGAGACCGTATTCTGCTTGAGGGCGTGGAGATTGACCGCGGCGCCGGCCCCATTCACGGGCTGGCCATGGATCTGGGCACGACCACCGTTGTCCTGCGGCTCTTAAATCTCGAAACGGGCGAAGTGGTGGCTGACGCTTCCTTTGAAAATCCCCAACGCTTCGGCGGCTCGGATGTCATGTCGCGCATTCAATATGACACGGAAGACGGCACAAAATTATTGCAGCGCACTTTGGCCGGGTATATTACGCATGCCATCGAGGAATTCCCGGTCGATCCGAAGTCGATTTATGAAATGGTTGTCGCGGCCAATTCCACCATGCGCGACATTTTTTTTCGGCTGAACGTTTATTCCATCGGCCAAAACCCGTATCAATCCATCACCGAATTGGAAATGGCCGAGGGCCGCCGCTCCACCACCAGTTTGGCGGAAGCGGCCAGGCGGCTGCTGTTGCCCATTCATCCCAAGGCGCGGGTCTATGGGTTGCCCATTATTAGCGGCCACGTCGGGGCGGATGCCGCAGCGTGTCTTCTCGCCATTGATCTGGCCCATGAAGATCGGACGGTTGCGCTGATGGATATTGGGACCAATACCGAATTGATTTTGGGCAATAGGGATAAAATTTTGGCCGCGTCCTGCCCGGCTGGTCCGGCCTTTGAAGGCGGAAAAATTTCCTGCGGAATGCCCGGGCTTCCGGGGGCGATCGAAAAAGTCGCGCTCAATTCCGATGGCTCCATCAGCGCGCAAGTTATTGGCGACATCCCGGCGGAAGGAATCTGCGGCTCCGGCCTGATCGATTTGCTCAGCGAACTTCTCAGGACCGAACGCATGAATTCGCTGGGCCGGTTTGAACACGGCGAAAGGGTCACGCTGGAGGTCAAAAGCGATCAACCCATTTATTTCACGGAGAGCGATGTGAATGAACTTGCCCAGGCCAAAGGCGCCAATGTGGCCGGTTTGCACGTCATTTTTGATCGTTATGGAATTCGTTTTGACGATTTGGATGTCTTTTATTTGGCGGGCGGTTTTGGACGGCATCTGAATGTTCAATCGGCCAAGCGCATTGGACTAATTCCTAATATTGACGATTCTAAGATTCTTCAGGTGGGCAACGCTTCGATTGAAGGCGCCTGCCTGGCGCTTTTGTCGCGCGCCAAGCGCCTCGAGTTGGAGAATCTCGTCCGGCGAGTGACGCATTGCCGGCTGGAGACCCATCCGGACTTTTTCAATTATTTCGTGGAGGGTTGTCAATTCAACGCGGTTGATTCTTTAAGCGCGCTGCCCGGCTAATATGTTTGAACTGATTGACCCTTGTCCGGCGCTCGCGGTGCAGGAGTCCGAATACAAACGGCTCCTAGGCTATCCGCCCCATTATACATTGGAGGAGCGGTCCCGCAAATTGGCGGAGTCGGCCCGGCAATGGTACGCCGAACACGGACGGCCCTGGATTTATGCGCGGGAAACGGAAGCGCGTCGCGTTGCCGGATTTTCCTCCCGCCAATTGCACGACCAGTTTCGAGACGCCGAGGTGCATGGCGCGATGCTGGCGGTGGTGAGCGCGGGCCCGCAATGCGAAGAAAAAGCGCGCCAGCTTTGGGAGGAAGGAAAGCCCGACGAATATTTTTTCATGGAAATGTATGGTTCGGCGGTGGTCGAACATTTGATCACGCTGGCCAGCGGTCGAATCTGCGCCCAGGCCGATCAGGATGGAATGGTTGCGCTGCCTCATTACAGTCCGGGATATTCGGGATGGGACGTCGCCGACCAGGTCAAATTGTGGAAGTTGATCCAGCAACAGAAGACGAACGAATTACCCGGCGATCTCGAGGTGATGGAGACCGGCATGCTTCGGCCAAAAAAATCCCTGCTTGCGGTCATCGGCCTGACCCGGCATTTGGACAAAGCGACGGCTTTTGCCAAACTGGTGCCGTGCGAAAACTGCTCTCTGCCGGGCTGCCAATTCCGCCGCGCGCCTTACCAACATTCGCTGCCCCAGGTTGAAGATGTTCGCCGCCTGCAAGCGGGCGCCTACGACTATTCTCCGCCAAAAAACCTGAGCGCGTCCGGTTTGAATCACAATGCCGACTATTCCATCAACCTCAAAGCGCTGCGCAAATGGTCGCGCGAGCGTCTGCAACTCATCCCAGCGCAAGACGGGTCATTTGAGGCGCGTTTTCGTTACGAAGGCACGACGTGTTCGAACATGGGCCGCCCCATCGAAATTGACTATCGCATCCGGCTTGGTCCCGCGGCGGGCGGCTATAAAATCCTCGATCCACTTTGCTCTCCCGCTCCCGGAGACGTCGGCCACACTTTTCAGTGCGAGTATCTCAAGGATGCCGATTCGTTTATGCGCAACATTGCCGATGAAAAACCGCTGCTCGGCCAGCCACTTGAGAACGTGTTAGGGTGGGAGCGTTCGCGGACCCCTTCGGGCTGCTATTGCGACGTGGACCGTCGCTCGCATAAATGGGGCCTCGTTTACGAAGTGATCCATTACGCCCTTGTCCAGCGCGAAAAGGGGACAACCAGCATTGACAACCCAGCCCCGCTTGCCAAACTCGAAACCTCGATATGACTAAACTCTGTGACGTCAATTCCGCCGCCAAGGAAAAGCTGCCTCCCACGTTTGCCGAGAAATCCGGCATCGGCAGCCATTACACCGACGCCTTCATCAAGCCGATGAACACCAAGCTGCCCGACGGCACGCGTGTTTCCTGCAAACGCAAAGGGCTGAAAATTACTCTGGTCGTCGGCACAAAAAAGGGCGAAGGGTTGATGCGCCGGCTCGAGGTCAGCAGAGACCCGGTGGTGATGTTGAACGCCGCACTGCAAGAAGCCGCCAAAGCCGCCGGCATCGAATTGCAAATCACCGACAGCGAAATTCTATTTTCGGCTTGAGCATGGCCAAAGCGTCATAATCTGCGCGCATCTGTCAAGACCATTTCGATTCCAGCTCCATTTTCAAGGCTGCGGCCACTTCGTCCGGTGAGCCGTCGCGTTCCTGCTCGTCGCTCCATTTCCATTGCGCGGTGTAAGCGTCGGCGCTGGTCAGGCTGCGGGACTGGGCGGTGGCGTCGATGCGCGCCGCGATTTTTGGGCCCAACTCGACTTTGATCTCGTCAAAATCGTCCCAGACCTTGATCTGGGAAGGAATCTCCTGCCAATAAAGTATTTGATATAGCGCCATGGCTCATCCTTGCTGTTTGGCGGCCAATTTTATGAATAAATCCACCGCGCTCGACGCATCGGCCCCATAACCGTCGGCGTTGATTTCGTCGGCATACATCTGGCTGATGGGCGCGCCGCCGATGGCCATCTTGATGTGCCCGAGGCCGCGTTCTTCGAAGCCGTCGATCACCACTTTCATGTACGTCATGGTGGTGGTCAGCAACGCGCTCATGCCGATGATGTCCGGTTTATGCGTCGCGGCGGCGGCCAAAAACTTTTCAATGCTCTGATCGACGCCAATGTCGTGAACCTGAAATCCCGCTCCCTCCGCCATCATGCACACCAGATTTTTTCCGATGTCATGCAGGTCGCCGCGCACCGTGCCCATGATCAAGGTTCCGGCGGAAGTGCTGTTGGGGCCGTGGGTGGTAAGAAGCGGTTTGAGGACGGCCATGCCGGCTTTCATGGCGCGGGCGGCAATCAGCACCTCGGGAACATAGAGAATATTATGTTTAAAATCTTCGCCCACCACGCTCATGCCGGCGATCAAGCCTTCGGTCAAAACTTCCTGTACGCTCCGGCCCTCGGCCAGGGCGTCCTTCGTCATCTGCTCGACTTCCTTTGCTTTGCCCTCGTAAATGCACTGATTGATTAAAGCATAGTCTGCCATGACGTGGTCCTTAGCGTTTGGAATTAAATTCTTCGAGGGCTTGCAGCATCGCCACGATATTTTGCTTCGGCATGCCGGGGCTGGTCCCGCCTCCGACGGAGAGAATGATGCCCTCGCCCCTGCTTTTTTCCAGGACATCCAACGTGGCTTCTCGCACTTCTTCCGGCGTGCCGCGGACACCTACTTCGAGGGGATTTACATTTCCCATCAGGCACATGCGATCGCCCACGCGTTCCTTGACTTCGGCGATGTCGGTTTGTTTGCCCCAGTTCAGGACGTTGAAACCGGCGTCGGGCAAGTGGTCGAGGCAGGCGGTGATCTCGGCGTCGTTATGATAGAGCTTGACCCAATCCTTGGGGAAGGCGTCGCAGATTTTTTTCAAATACGGGTGCGCAAATTCCAGGTAATGCTCTTCGTTGACGAAGCCGACAATGTCGTCAAGAATAAAAATCCCCTCGACCGAATTGCCCATGGCCTTATGCTGGGCCTTGAGCCAGTCAATAATCAGATTGGTGCAGAGGTCGAGCAGCTTGTGGGCCCACTCGGGCTTCTCCACCAGGTCAATCATAAAATCCGTCGTGCTGCGGACGAACCCGGCGGTACACATCGGCCCGCGCGAAGTGACCATGGGGAGGATGTAACCCGCGTCGAAGATGCGCTGCTTTTGCATGCGTATGCGATGCAGGGTCATGGCCATGAAAGCGTCGTTTTCCACTTCGTATTCGGGGAACTTCTCGATGTCCTCAATATGAAAAAGAGTGTGGTATTCGCTGGGGGTATTGTCCGACCAAAACTTGATCTTGGAACCCAGGGCCGAAGGCTCGGCCGCCATGCCATATTCCATCCACCAGGACGGCACCCAGATGACGTCGGGAAACTCCTGGTGAATTTTCAGGTGCGATTGAAACCAGACTTCCGGGTCCAAGTAAAAGTCCATGTGTTTGACACCCAGATAACCGGGCATCCAGGGACTGTCCACGATCATGGCCATCGGGATTTTGTCCAATTTTTCCCGCCGCGCGGCTTTTTTAAAGGTGGCCCATTGTTCAGGTCTCATATCCAGGTTCGTTATGCGTTACAAGTGGTTCGCAGCCCATTGTTGCACCGTTGCCCCCTTGCGCTTCAAGCAGAAAGCGTTAACTCATAGGATAGTCCATTCATTTAGTTGTATGTTCCATTATATCGTGGGCTTTTATGAAAGTTTTCCTCGCGCTGGTTTTTTGTCTCGACGGTTTTATAGCCGCTGCTTCGACCGATCCCGGCGAATTTACCGTGGCCGCCGGCGGACGGGCGGCGTCCATCTACGTGGACACGAATGATTTTTGGGGCGTGCTGCGGGCGGTGGGCGATTTGCGGAAAGACATCGAGCGCGTCACAGGAATCGCCCCAGCGCTCAGTCAAGATGAACAGAACCCTGGCGCCAACGTCATCGTCATCGGCTCGATGGGCAAAAACCGCCTGATCGAGCAGTGGGCGCGTGAAGGAAAAATCGATGTCACTCCAATTGCTAAAAAATGGGAGTCGTTTCTTATCCAAAACGTGCCGCATCCAATGCCCGGCGTGGACCATGCTTTGGTCATCGCCGGCAGCGACAAGCGCGGAGCCATTTACGGCGCGTATGATCTCTCGCGGCAGATGGGAGTTTCGCCGTGGTATTGGTGGGCCGATGTGCCTGTCCGGCATCGGGACGCCGTGTATGTGAACGCCGGGACAATAGCGCAAGGTTCTCCGGCTGTCAAATATCGCGGCATTTTCTTGAATGACGAAGCGCCGGACTTGACTGGCTGGGCCAAGGAAAAATTTGGCGGCTACAATCATTCGTTCTACACCAACATCTTCGAGCTGCTTTTGCGCCTCAAGGCCAACTACCTCTGGCCGGCCATGTGGGACAATTGCTTCAACCAGGACGACCCGCTCAACCCCAAATTGGCCGACGACTACGGCATTGTCATGGGCACATCTCACGTCGAGCCGATGATGCGGGCGGACAAGGAATGGAACCGCGCCGGTCACACGGCGGCAGAGTGGAATTACGAGAAAAATCCGGCGGAACTGGACGCCTTTTGGAAAGCGGGCCTCGAACGAAATAAAACTTACGAAAATATTATTACCATTGCCATGAGGGGGAAAATTGACACTCCGATGTCGGAGAAGGCCAACATTGCCTTGCTCGAAAAAATTGTCGCGGCCCAACGCGGAATTATTTCCGATGTGATGGCGACCAACGCCTCCGCTGTGCCCCAACTGTGGGCGCTCTACAAGGAAGTGCAGGAATATTACGAGAAGGGAATGCGCGTGCCTGATGACGTGACCCTGCTCTGGTGTGATGACAATTGGGGCAATGTCCGCCGTCTTCCGACGCCGGAGGAGCGAAGGCGCGCCGGCGGAGCGGGAATCTATTATCACCTCGACTACGTGGGCGGCCCACGCAACTACAAATGGCTCAACTCGACGCCCATCACCAAGGTTTGGGAACAAATGAGCATGGCCTATGACTACGGCGCGGACCGAATTTGGATCGTCAATGTCGGCCACTTGGAACATGTCATCTTCCCGATGGAATTTTTTCTGACGCTGGCCTGGGCGCCCGCGCAGTGGCCCAAGGAGAAGATTCCGGAATTTGCCCGGCAGTGGGCGGCGCGGGAATTTGGCGCGGAACATTCATCGGCCATCGCCGAACTCATGGCCAAATTCACCAAGTATAATGGCCGCCGCAAACCGGAGTTACTCGACCCCACGACCTACAGCCTGATTAACTATCAAGAAGCGGACACCGTCCTGGCGGATTGGAAATCCCTGGTTCAGCAAGCGGAGGACGTGGATCGCGCGCTGCCCGGCAACGCTCACGACGCTTTTTACGAACTGCTGCTCGGCCCCATCAAAGCGTGCGCCAACTTGAATGAACTCTACACCGCTGCGGCCAAAAACCGATTGTATCAATCCCAAGGACGAAGCAGCGCCAATAACTTCGCGGCCCAAGCTCGCGCCCTTTTCGCAAAGGACGCGGAACTTTCCTCCTACTTCAACCATATCTTGGCCGGCGGCAAATGGGATCACATGATGGATCAGACGCATATTGGTTACACCTACTGGCAACAACCTCCGACAAACGCGATGCCGCTCGTGCTGTTCAGCGCGCCGCGCAAGCGACTCTTGGGAATGGCCATCGAGGAATCGACCAACGCCTGGCCGCAATGGCCCGAGGTGTCGAAGGATTGCGCGCTGCCGGAATTTGACGTCTTTAACCAGACGACACGCCATTACATTGATATTTTCGAGCGCGAGAACGCACCGTTTTCTTTTACGGCCTCGACGAGCGACCCTTGGATAAAACTCAGCGCCACCCACGGCACGGTTGATCCCGACACACGGATCTGGGTGAGCGTGGATTGGAATAACGTGCCGAAGGGGACGAAGGGTGGCGCCGTGCGTATTCAAGGGCCGGACGCGACAGTTATTGTCCAGGTCAAAGTGTTTGATCCTTTCGAACCTGCACCGGATACGCTGCAAGGTTTTGCGGAAGCCAGCGGTTGCGTTTCCATCGAAGCTGAACATTATACGCGAAAAATCGACGCGGGTGCGCGCTGGGAAAAAATCAACGATTACGGACGCACCATGTCATCCATGGCAATCTTTCCGACGACAGCGCCGAGTGTCTTGCCGCCGGTCGCTTCTGCTTCCCTGGAATACCAAATGTACCTATTCGACCGGGGTTCCTGCGAAGTGCGGGCCATCATCGCGCCAACCTTGAATTTTGTGCCGGGCCGCGGATTGCGCTATGCTATCTCCTTTGACGACCAGCCGCCGCAAGTGATCGACGCCCTCGCGCATAACTCGCTCAAAGATTGGGAAACCAGCGTGGCAGACAGTGTCCGCACTGTCATATCCCATCATGTTATTGATCGCCCCGGCTACCATACCCTAAAATTTCGCATGGTGGACCCGGGAATCGTGCTGCAAAAACTGTTGGTTGATTTCGGGGGCGTTAAACCGAGTTATCTTGGCCCGCCGGAAAGCTATCATCGCTTGCCGTAAAAAGGCGGCACCGAGGCTTTCGACGCCGCCCGATAAATCGCAGGGCCCGAATCAATTGGCCGGGGGCGGATTGGAAAATTCAAAGAACGCATTCGATTGGCCCGGATTGGCATAAGAGGGCAAACAATCGCTTGGGATTAATGACCAGAACATACTCCCACCCTCGTTGACCGTGGTAGGCTGGTCATAATAGCCATTATACGAGGAAGGAAGCACGAATCCGCTAGTGGCTGGCAGGACCGGACTTACTCCCAAGCCGAAACCTATCGCGGGAGCGCTCCAAGTTATCCATAGAGGCGTGTTCGTCGTCACCAACAAAATGTAACTGGACGCCGCCGTAGGATTGAAGCTCCATAGCCCGGTATTTATCGCGGAATCCATCGTAAAATTATCGCTCTCGTTAACCCCAGCCACATTAGTCACCGTGATTTGAGTGTAATCCTCGTACGCGCCTTCGCCTCCGGTGGAATTGGCTTGCACGCCAAAGTAGGCTTCCACCGGATTGCCAAAGTCTGTTGCCGCAGCGGGATCGGTAATCGTGAAAGCCGCCGCGTTGGTTCCGGGCGCGGTCAGTGTTCCGTTGGTAGGGCTGGTGAAGGTGAGCGTCCAAGTGCCAATGATGGTGGAATTCGTGATATTGAGGGCGACAATGTTGGGATTGGCATTGGGCAAATTCGTTTTCCAGGACACATTGGCTGTCACCGTGTTGCTGGTCGTCCCGTTAATTTGCAGCCATAGGTTATTGGAGGCTTGATACTCGACATATTCATTGGCCGTCGGGCTGTTGCCAGAGGGAAGGGTATTGATTGGCACCAGAAAAATATGCGTTTGAAAAGCGCCGAAATGCGCGTTGTCGTCCTTAATGGTGAACGAATAACTGACCGGATAGGTCCCGCCAATCCAGGATTGGCTGGTATCCACGCTGGCCAGCTCTTCGCGATCATAAGTGTTGGCGCTCGAGCCGGCAAAGACACGTAATTCCGGTGTGGTTTTTTGAACGGCCATGGTCGGCTTGGGCGGGGGAGGAACGACAAAGCTATTGGGCGCCTGGAATTTGATGTTATCCACCCAGAGAATGCTTGGGCCATTGAGATTGGGGGAATAGAATGTGCCATCGATATGAATCAGCACGTCTGAAATACTGACCAGATAGGGGTCACTATTGACGTTAAGCGGGATGTTGACATGTACCCAATTTGTATTGGTAGCGACGATATCGTAGCCGGTAGGATAGTAGTGTTGCGAAGTAAGTCCGCTGCCGCCCGGGGTGCTGGGCGCAGCCATGCCGAATTGCAGGTGGCCGAAAAATGGATTTCCGCCATCGACTCCAGCATTAGTTTTGGTGGCGGAACTGGGATCGAACCGCACATCGCACTGAAAGTTCGTGATCCCCAAAGCCGGGCCATTCAAGGCAGGAGAGATGCCGGTATAGTTATCGAAGACAACAAATTGGCTGCCGGCGGGAAAATTGGCATAAATTCGCAGTGAGCCGGAGTTGGTATTGTTTTGCGCGTCGCTGGTCGAATCCCATGAATTGGAAACCCAGGCGCTGCCGAACCAGTTACCCCAGATGTTGGTGATTCCATTTGCGGCATAATCATTCGTGCCGACATACGTGTTGGTAATGCCCCCGACGGTTTCCTGGGCGAGAGAATTGAATTGATCAATCCAGATATTCGTCATCGGCACTGCGTTGGTATTGGCATTCACAGAACCGGCGGCATTGGTGGGATAACCGTAAAGCGCCATCGCCCAAGTATGTTGCGAACTGCCGGTAAATCCTTCGGCCGCGCCAGATTCGCGCGCCATGGACAAGCTGGCATTCACACTCGCCATAAAGTTGCCGCCCGGATCCTGAGGGGCAGCCGATGATTTATACCAGTTGAAGGCGCTGCCGACTTCAGCAGTTGGCACCCAGACTTCCAGCGTATAAACATGGTTGGTCTGCAAAATGACCCGATCGCCGTAGGTGTTGGGACCGTTTTGAAGGCCGATATAGACTTGCTGCTCCGCGCCGGAGTTCTTGCTATTAGTCCAAGTCAAACCATTGCCTTCGCCCAGCAGGTCGCCGTTTTGGCTGAAGTTATAGGACGTGCCCGAAGCTATCACGCTGCCATTGAGATTGGTTGTCACATCAAAGAGATGCAAGGTAAGGACGGAAGAACTTGTTCCTCCGCCGGAAATCAGCATCGATACCCCCGTCAAGGCATAGTTACTGGCCCCATTGAGCGGGGACGTGATGCCGATGCCGCCCGCGCCGTTCGTCATGGTGAAGGTTTCGCCCAGGGCGGCGGCGGCGGCGCCCGCTGGAGGAGTCGGCGCTGAATGGTTGCTGAACAAGCTGGCGTTGCTCAGGTTTCCCGATGAATAAAAAGGGGCGTTGCCATTGGGGTCGTTGTTCCAACTGCCATTGGCGGAATAGGCCGCGCTGACGTAGGCGCTGATATCGGCGCGCGCCGTGCCGAAGAAGGCGGTGGCGGCCAGGGCCGCGAGGCCAGCGAGGCCCGGTTTTTGCAGTTTCTGTTTCATAGGGATTTGTTGTTACTCGTTTTCGTTACACTCGGTTTTTTCCTTTTCAATAAAACCAACTTTGCTGATTGTTATTGCCGGTCATTTGCCATTGGATGGTGGTCGGGACGTGGGTATCTACGTGGCCGTCGGCGTAGCCGATGTTGGCCGAATTCATTTTGCCATTAAAGGGATGCCCGGTGGCTGGGTCGATATTGGCCACGTTGGTATAATTACCGTTGGCCCGGCAGAGGTCGCTGATCAAGGGCTGCCGGGAGGCTTGCGGATCGCTGGCTTTACTGGGCCAGCCGCCGATCGCTGTGTTATTGGAAGAGAAGGTGTCATTGTACTCAGTCGTCACTCCAGGCACTGGGAAGATAGCTCCCTCGGAGGCCCGCGGCACCCAGAAGCAGTGATTCATGATGGCGTACGTCGAGTAGGCGGAAATTAAATACTGATTGAGGTCCCCCGTTGTGCCGATATAGCGATGAAATTGTCCGTAGAACCAGGCGTTGGCGGCGGCGACTTCTTTGGGTCTCACGGGACAAAACCACATCGGCACGGTCATTCCGTAAGGAGTCAAGCCGGGCACCATGGTCGCAGCAACATCGGTTGGATTCTCTCCATCAGTCCCCAAAATGGGATACGAAGGGTAGGATCCCTTGTGGTCGTCCGTGGCGTAAAGGCTGCAGGCGATGGTCCACTGGCGGTAATTGGATTTGCAATTAGTGACCTGGCTGGCGAATTTCGACTTGGCCAGGGCCGGAAGCAACATCGCCGCCAAAATAGCAATGATCGCAATGACCACCAATAGCTCGATCAAGGTGAAAGCGCTCGCCGCGACGCGTCTTGTTTCAATTCTGGTGACCGCTGGATTTTTTTGGCTGGTTAATTGCATCCGATACCCAGTCGGGGCGGCTCCGCAAACCGATTTGAAAATGCGTGAAAAATAAAAGGCATCTTCGTAACCAAGCTCGACTCCAATATCTTTAACGCTCATCGAGGTGGCAGCCAACAAATGGGCGGCGCGATTCATGCGGAGTCGAATGAAGTAATCAATCGGCGAGCGCCCGGTGCGGCGGCGAAACAAGGCGAAATAGTGGGACAACGATAGGTTCGACAACGCGGCTAACTGACCCACTTTCTGGGGTTCATGCATATGCTCTTTCATGTGGGCGATGCTTTGCTCGATTTTCTGATCGTTATCGTCCAGCAACGGGAGGGGCTTCGAACCCGAGCGAAAACTCCGCATATTTGTTAAAGCCATTTCAGGCATGTGTATATTGTTTTCGACTTGAACTATATCGAAATTAAGACCGCTGTCCAGCAGTTTTTTTAGGGGCAATCCGGAATTGCGTTTCAGGCGCCGACGGGCGCGTCGAAATGCTTCTGCAAAACCAGGGCAATCGTGCCGCGCAGGCGGGGCTGTGCTTCGGGATCGGTGGGAAGAACGCGGGTCGCGGCATGGGTGAACGAGCGCGACTTGATCTCCCGCTCGACAATAGGACCGACGCGATTCCAGGCGCGAGTGACCTCTCCCACCACCACCAAAACATCCGGGGCCAGACCCGTCACCAGCATGGCGATGCCCGCGCCCAAGTGAGAGGCCATTT
This sequence comes from Saccharimonadales bacterium (SeqCode), assembly GCA_035648615.1. Lineage (GTDB taxonomy): Bacteria > Verrucomicrobiota > Verrucomicrobiia > Limisphaerales > Palsa-1400 > DASRLE01. The sequence continues at coordinate 15,370 of DASRLE010000609.1, forward strand.
GTTCGAGCGCACGGGCGGCTTTGACATCTCCTTGTTCGACCAGCCGCAAAATATCGCTGAACGGAACGCGGGCGGTGGCGCTCTTGGAACCCACTTCACCTTTTCGAACCGAGGCGGATTCGGCATAGTAACGCATCGCCGCGGAATCGGAAGCCATGACTTCCCAACAACCGCGATTGCCGCAGCGGCAGAGAGGGCCGTCAGCCAGGAGGGAGACGTGGCCGAATTCCCCGGCCAGGCCGGTCGAGCCGCGCACGAGTTGGCCATTTAAAATGAGGCCCACGCCGATTTCATCGGAAACGGTGACGGTGACAAGATTGCGCACGCCTTCGCCATGGCGGCCGGACCAAAGCTCGGCCAGCGCGCAGGCGTTGGCGGCGTTTTCCAGTTCCGTGGGCAGCCCGGTTCCCTTTTCCAGCGGAGTCTTGAGATCCAGATCGGCCCAGCCGAGATTCGGAGCGAAAATAAGGCGATGCGAAGCCACATCAATTCGCCCGGGCAGGCTGATGCCGATTCCTTCGTAGGAACTCTTGGGATGCGCGCGCATCAGATCGGTAATGCGGCGGCTCAGGCGGGCGATGAATTCCGCCGAGTCCGTGCTGGTGGGAATGGATTCCTGGGCCAGAAATTGCGAGTCCATGCTCGAGACGGCCACAGTCGTCCGCCCGGGCTGGATGTCCACGCCGATAATGCCGGCGCGATCTGGATTGAGATGGAGGAAGGTGGGTTTGCGGCCGCGCGGCAAATGCCCGACCGCGCCTTCCATGACCCAGCGCTCGGAAATCAACTGGCCGGTAATGGCCGAGACAGTGCTGCGCTGCATGCCGGAGCGGCGGGCCACCCCCGCGCGGGAAATAGGCTGATGTTTGCGCACGAGGTTCAAAACAATGCGCCGATTGATGTCGCGCGCGGTTTCGCTTCTCGCCACCCTGATATTGTTCAGGTCGATTTTTTGCAGCCTGCTTCTCACGTCAATAGTTCGGTAGATGAATTAATCTTTTCCCGGGCAGTTCGTCCAGCACTAAACGCAATTATCGGGCGTTAAGCGCGCGATTCATATTATTGTCCATTTTGCCGCCGCGCCGGCCGGTTTAATTTTTCCCTTGTCTGCAAACTATTTCAGGAAACAATAATGGCATGAAAGCAAAGCCCCGGCCGTCACGGCGATTAGTTCGACTGTCGAACAAAGCGTCGTCGTCCCGCTCGAAAAGCGCCGGCTACCGCGACGCCAGCCTGCCCATCGCCGATCGTGTCAACGATTTATTGGCGCGCATGACTCTCGAAGAAAAGGCGGCGCAAATGGTCAGCATCTGGCAGAAGAAAGCCAGCATGCTGGTGGATGCCGAGGGCAATTTCGACCCGCAAAAGGCCCGCCTTGCCTTCAAAGACGGAGATGGCTTGGGCCAGGTGGGCCGTCCGAGTGACGCCGGCAAAGGCAAGAACGCCCGGGGCATGGCCGAGTTGACCAATGCGATCCAAAAATTTTTCATCGAGAACAGCCGCCTGGGGATTCCGGTCATGTTTCACGAGGAATGCCTGCACGGCCATGCCGCAGTCGATGCGACCAGTTTTCCGCAACCGATCGGATTGGGCGCAACTTTTAATCCCGAATTGGTCGAGGCGCTTTTCGCCATGACCGCCGAGGAGGCCCGCGCGCGGGGAACCCACCAGGCGCTGACTCCCGTGGTGGATGTGGCGCGCGATCCGCGCTGGGGCCGGGTTGAGGAGACGTATGGCGAAGACCCGTATTTGGTCGCGCAACTGGGTGTGGCCGCCGTGCGCGGATTCCAAGGCGACGCGTCCTTCACGGATAAGAAGCGGGTCATTGCCACTTTGAAACATTTTGCGGCGCATGGCCAGCCGGAGTCGGGCATTAATTGCGCGCCGGTCAATGTCTCGATGCGCCTGTTGCGCGAAGTATTTTTGCAGCCCTTTCGCGAGGCGATTGAAAAGGCCGGGGCGATCAGCGTGATGGCTTCCTACAATGAGATCGACGGCGTGCCTTCCCACGCCAGCGAGTGGCTGCTGCGCGATGTCCTGCGCAAGGAGTGGGGCTTTACGGGATTCGTCGTGTCGGATTATTATGCCATTTGGGAATTAAGCGACCGTCCCGATACCCACGGGCATCGCATCGCGGAAGATAAAGCCCAAGCGTGCGAACTGGCCGTGCGCGCGGGTGTGAACCTCGAGTTTCCCGAGCCGGATTGTTATACCCATCTTGGTGAATTGGTCCGCGCCGGCCGGTTGCAGGAGGCGCAGTTGGACGAGTTGGTTGCGCCCCTGCTTTACTGGAAATTCAAGATGGGCTTGTTTGAGGACCCCTACGTGGATCCCGAGGAAGCGGAACGGATTGTGGGCAGCCACGCCAACCGCGCGCTGGCCCTGCAAAGCGCCCGCGAAACAATCACGCTGCTGAAGAATGACAAAAGCCTCGCCCCATTGAACCCGCACAAAATCAAGTCGATTGCCGTGATTGGGCCTAACGCCGACCGCGAGCTTCTTGGCGGTTACAGTGGCCGGCCCAAGTATTACACCTCCGTTCTCGAAGGCATTCGTTCGAAGGTGGGCGACCACATTAAAGTTCCTTACAGCGAGGGTTGCAAAATCACCGTCGGCGGCTCGTGGAACCAGGACTTGGTCACCCCCAGCGATCCGTCCCGCGATTTCAAACAAATCCAGGAAGCGGTGCAGGTGGCGAAGCGGGCGGACGTGGTTATTCTCGTCGTCGGTGGCAATGAGCAAACGTCGCGCGAAGGCTGGTCGAAAGCGCACTTGGGCGACCGCGCTCATTTGCAGATGGTCGGACGCCAGGAGGCGCTGGCCAATGCTTTGGTGACCACCGGCACGCCGGTTATCGCGCTGCTTTTTAATGGGCGCCCACTGTCCATCAATTATCTGAGCCAGCATGTGCCGGTGATCTTTGAATGCTGGTATCTGGGGCAGGAGACTGGTCATGCCATCGCGGATGTCTTGTTCGGCGATTTCAATCCCGGCGGCAAGCTGCCCATTACGATTCCGCGTTCGGCGGGGCATCTGCCGGCGTTTTACAATTACAAGCCGTCGGCGCGGCGCGGCTATCTTTTCGATGACGTTTCGCCGCTGTATCCTTTTGGCTACGGTTTGAGTTATACGACCTTCGTCTTCAAGAATGTCCGGCTGGCCAAAACTAAAATCCGCCCCAACGAATCGACCCGCGTGATGGTCGAGGTGACGAACACCGGACGCCGCGAGGGACAGGAAGTCGTGCAGATGTATATTCGCGATTTGTTCAGTTCGGTCACGCGGCCCATCAAGGAATTGAAGGGTTTCGCCAAGGTTTCATTGCGGGCCGGCGAAACCAAAACCATCTCCCTCGACATCACGCCGGACTCCCTCGCCTTCTATGACATTGCCATGAAATACACGGTGGAACCGGGCGAATTCGAGATCATGGTCGGCAACTCCTCGCGCGACCAGGACTTGCAAAAAACAATTCTCGTTGTCAAGAAATGAAATCCAACCCCTGCGCTGTTTATGAATGAGACTGCGGCAAAACTCTCCATCGGCGAAAAGCTTGGCTACAGCCTGGGCGACACGGCGGCCAATTTCATTTTTCAAACGATGCTGGTCTTCCAATCGATTTTTTACACCGACACGTTTGGCATCACCCCGGGCGAAGTCGCCGCGCTCCTGCTGGTCGTGCGGGTCTGGGACGCGGTTTTTGATCCGCTGATGGGCGCGCTGGCCGACCGCACCAGGACGCGCTGGGGAAAATTCCGGCCGTGGATTTTGTGGACGGCGGTGCCTTTCGGGATCATGGGTTTTCTGACCTTTACCACGCCGCACTTCAGCCATGCGGGCAAGCTGGCCTATGCCTATGTCACGTATATTGTGCTGATGATGGTGTATTCGGCCAACAACCTGCCTTACTCGGCCTTGAGCGGGGTGATGACCGGGGACATCGGCGAACGCACCAGCCTTTCCTCCTACCGTTTTGTTTTCGCCATGCTGGCGGCTTTTGTGGTGCAGGGATTGGCCATGCCGATGGTGGAGCATTTTGGACACGGCGATAACGCGCTCGGCTACCAGGTGACGATGGGAATTTTCTCAACGCTCTGCATCATTTTCTTTTTCATCACCTTCCTCAGCACGCGCGAACGCATCCTGCCCGATCCGCGCCAGAAATCCTCGCTCAAACAGGACTTCGCCGATCTCTTTCACAATGGTCCGTGGCTGACTTTGTTTGCCCTGACTATTTTTGTCTTCATCACTCTCTCCATGCGCGGCGGCGACATGCTTTACTATTTCAAATATTATATTGACAAGGATCGTTTGTTCGCCGTCCTGCAATCCTGCGGGCTGGCGGCGGCGGCGGGCGATCCCTCCGGCGGCACGGGGCTGTGGCATGGGTTTTTGCATGCCTTCGGATTGGTCACCGCGCCGGACAAAAAGAACCTCGTTTCCGTCGGGTTCAGTCTTTTCAATATTTGTGGCTTAGGCTCGACCATCATCGGCATTTTCTTTTCCAAGCCGCTGGCCATGCGCTTCGGCAAGCGCAACGTTTTCATTGGCGGACTTTTCGCGACGACGGTTTTCACCGCCGTATTTGTTTTTCTGCCGCCTGACGCGATCAAGCTGGCCTTCGGCACGGAAATGCTGCGGCAATTTAGCTATGGCCCGACGATTCCGCTGTTGTGGGCCATGATGGCTGACGTCGCCGATTACGCGGAGTGGAAGACCGGACGCCGCGCGACCGGCATCATTTTTTCGGCCATTGTCTTTGGACTGAAAGCCGGCTTGGGAATTGGCGGCGCGATCGGCACCAAACTGTTGTCGGTCTATGGCTATGTTCCCAACGCGGAACAATCCGCCGACGCCTTGCGCGGCATTCGTTTGACCGCGAGCATTTTTCCGGCGATTCCCTTTTTCATCGGCGTGATCTGTTTGTTCTTCTACAAAATTGACAAGACGTTAAATATTCAAATCAGCGATGAACTGGCTGAACGCCGCAAACAATATGCGCCGCAAACGCCGTTACCGGAAGCTCCATGAAAAATTATTTGAACCCCGCCCTCGTTGCCATGCTCCTGGCCATCGGACTGCTCCCCGCGCGGGCCGAAGACCAGCCCGCTTTGAAGGATGTCTTCAAAAAGGATTTTCTCATTGGCGCGGCGCTGAACCCGTCGCAGTTCGACAGCCAGTCGAATGACAACTGCGAGGTGGCGATCATTAAGAAAAACTTCAACAGCATCACGCCGGAAAATGTTTTGAAGTGGGAATCAGTCCATCCTGCGCCCGACCGGTATAATTTTGGGCCGTCGGATCGTTATGTGGAATTCGGCGTCAAGAATGGAATGTTCATCATCGGCCACAACCTGATCTGGCATAGCCAAACGCCGGGGTGGGTCTTTGCGGATGCGCAAGGCAAACCGCTGGATCGCGATGCTCTTTTGCAACGAATGCGCGATCATATCTCCACCGTAGTCGGACGCTACAAAGGAAAAATCCGCGGCTGGGACGTGGTCAATGAGGCCCTTAATGAGGACGGCACAAGGCGGCCATCGCAGTGGATGAACATCATTGGCGGCGATTATTTGGTCAAGGCCTATCAATTTGCGCATGAGGCCGACCCGGCGGCGCAATTGTATTACAACGAATATTCGCTGGAGAACCCGTCCAAGCGCGCCGGCGCCGCCGCCTTGATCCGAGACCTGCAATCCAATGGCGTGCCCATCACGGCGGTTGGCCTGCAGGGCCATTACAAAATGAATTGGCCATCCCCTCAGGAGGTGGATGCGACAATCGAAACCTTCGCCAATATGGGCCTGAAGGTAATGATCACCGAATTGGATATCGATCTCCTGCCCGCGGCGAGCGGTTCCCGTGGCGCCGACGTGGGTATGAATTTCAAATTGCGGGCGGAAGAGAATCCCTACACCAACGGCCTCCCCGCCCCCATGGAAGAAGCGCTGGCCAGACGATACGCGGAATTGTTCAAAACGTTTGTCAAACATCGCGACCAGATAACACGCGTAACCTTCTGGGGCGTGACTGACCGGGATTCGTGGTTGAACGACTGGCCCGTCCGCGGCCGCACAAGTTATCCGCTCTTATTTGGCCGCGACTGCGCCCCGAAGCCAGCCTTCGAGGCGGTTATCGCCGTCGCCCGGCAACCCTGATGCCTCAGAAGCGAACGGGCCGGCCCCGGTCTGGTTGCAAAGGCAAAAAAATAGTCGTCCATGAGGTCGGTTCCTAGCTAGGAACCGACCCCCAAGACTGCAATAATGGAAGGCATTACGCACCTCACAGCTTATCCCGCTCACAGGGGATAGTAGTAACCCTTATATCTTTGGGCACGGCCGCTTTTGGCGTATTTTGTGATTGCAATTAGATCCCGTTGTGTGTCAAAAACCTTGGAATGAGATCAACCAAACAGTTCAGGCGTCATTTGAGCAGGGCGTCATCGTTCCTGATGTGCTGAATTGGCTTTCTCGCTTGGCCGAAGATCTTTCCCTGCGCTGCGCCAGACGATCTGGCGGCGTTCGCGCCGGGACGTTGAATTGTGGCCGGTTTGCCGAGGCAGCTCTCGCCGTGCGCGGGTGTCCCCTTGTGGCAGCGGGCTTGTTGTGCGCTCCTTGGGCGGCTTCGGCGCAAGCGCCGGGGATTCTTAGCCACCAGGGGAAGTTGACGGTCAACGGCGCCAACTTCACGGGGACGGCGCAGTTCAAATTTGCCTTGGTTAACGCGCCGGGCACCGCGACGTTTTGGAGCGACAACGGCACGAGTGTGGGCGCGGGAGTGCCGGACGATCCACCCATTGCGCTGGCGGTCAACCGGGGGATTTTCTCGGTGAACCTTGGCGATTTAAGCGTTTCCAATATGACACTTTCTGTCTCGGCTGACGTTTTTACCAATGCCAGCGTTTTTCTTCGCACTTGGGTTAACGATGGCACGGACGGGTGGCAGCAGTTAAGCCCGGACCGACAGATCGTGTCGGTGGGGTATGCCCTGACGGCCAACAGTGTGACCGGTCCGGTAGCCGGCTCAAGCGTGACCGGGACGCTTCCGGCCCCGGTGGTGCAGTCCTCGCTTCCGTCGGGCATCACGGTGGTTTCGATGCTGGCGCAGGACGCTTCGCTTTTGACCAACGGCTATCAATACCTCATGACAGCGCCACCGCCCGCCTGGATCAACGGCTCCACGGCGAACGCTCCGTCGGCCCGTTCCGGGCACAGCGCCTTATGGGATGGGCAACAGATGATTGTCTGGGGCGGCAATGCGGGTGGCAGTACCCCGACGTATGTCAACACCGGGGGACTTTACGATCCGGTCGCAGACCAATGGACCACAATTTCGCCGATCAACGTTCCGGACGCGCGAAGCGGCCATGCGTCGGTCTGGAGCGGTTCGCAGATGATTGTTTGGGGTGGGGCCAATAGCACCAATGCGTTTCTCAGCACAGGCGGGCGGTATCAGCCATCGACGCAGCAATGGAGCGCGACTTCAACCAATAGTCCCGCCGGGCGGAGCGGGCATATCGCAGTATGGACTGGTTCGGCGATGCTCATTTGGGGCGGCCAGAATGTAAACGGATTGCTCAATGACGGAGCGCTTTACGATCCGGTCGGGGACACCTGGACGACCTTGACTTTGCCCAATGCGCCGGAGGGACGGATCGGCGCGACGGCGGTTTGGGCGGGCGACCGGGTGATCATGTGGGGTGGCGTCGGGGCAGGTGGGCCGTTAAGCGATGGCGCGGAGTTGCTTTTTAGTTCCGGCGCTCCTGCGCAGTGGGTGTCCACCACACTTACGGGCGCACCCGCCGGCCGCAGCGGACACAGTGCGATCTGGACCGGCCAGCAGATGATCGTATGGGGTGGAAACAGCGGCGGCGCCGTGGGCGACGGCGCGATGTTCAATCCGGCTTCCAATTCGTGGACGGCGGTTTCCACCAACAATGCTCCTGTGGCGAGGTTCAACCATGCGGCCCTTTGGACCGGCGCGGAGATGCTTATTCTGGACGGGAGCACCGGTTCCGGCGAAGTCGCGTCCGGTTCGGCCTATAATCCGGCCACGAAACTTTGGCGGGCTTTAAGCGGCAGCGGCAGCCCATTGGCGCGGACGCAGCCCGGCGCAGTATGGACGGGGACTCAGGCGGTCGTCTTTGGCGGCCAGGCCGGCAGCCTGCCGGTGGCGGCGCTGCAGACGCTGGTTCCACAACCGGCCTGGTATTTCTATAGCAAGTTATGAAAAGCAAACTTATATCGGCACTGGGGTGTTTGGCCATGTTGTTCGGCGCCAGCTATTCGGCCCAGGCGCAATGGCAGACTCAGTCCATTCTCATCAAGCCGGGCTGGACGGCGATTTACCTGCATGTGGATGCGTCTTACCAGACGCTGGATTACCTGGTGGGGGGCGATGTGAACAATCCCATCCAGGAAATCTGGCTCTGGACCGCGTCGGGAAGCACGCTCCAGTATGTAACCAGTCCCCAGGCGCCGATGACCAGCAGCAGCCAGTGGGCAAACTGGGAACGTCTCGGCACGGGATTGCCCGGCACCCTGTCCTCTTTGGCCCCCAATGCCGCCTATCTGGTGCATTCGACGGCGGCGACCAATTACACCTGGCATCTGCAAGGCAAGCCGGTGGCGCCCAGCTACGCGTGGACGACGACGGGGGAAAATTTCATTGGGTTCCCCACCGCACCGGGCAATCCGCCGGCCTTTGACACCTTTCTCTCGCTGGCGCCCTCGCTGGAGAGTGTGGCGCAGATTTATCAATACACGGGCGGCGCCCTTAGCCCGATCAACCCCAGCCAGGTCTTTGCCTTGCACGTTACGACCGCAACGCGCGGACAGGCTTTTTGGATTCAGTCGCCCTCTTATTTCAACAATTACTATGGGCCGTTTACGGCGGTGATCCCCAGTGTCGGCGGGGTGGCCTTTAGCAACTTGACCAGCCAGTTTAGTTTTCATTTGCAGAACCCGACCTCCGGCAAAGTGACCGTGACGCTCAACTTGCTGCCCTCGGAAACGCCGCCCGCCGGACAGACGCCCATCGTGGGCGTGCCGCCGCTGCTGGTGCGCGGGGCGCTGGTCACCACCAACCTCACTTATGGCTATACCAATCTCACCACCGGCAATTCGGTGAGCTGGACGCTGACACCCCACGGGACGACGGGTTCGGACATCGTGGTGGTGCTGGGCTTGAACCGATACGCCCTTACCGCCAGCCCCGGCAGCACTTATGCCGGCATCCTCAAGCTGACCGATTCTTTTGGCTATACCGAAGTGGATGCGCCGGTTTCGGCGCAAGTGGCGTCCTACACCGGATTGTGGGTCGGCAGCGCGCAGGTGAGCCAAGTGGCCAATTACCTCAAAATCTACCAAACGGACCTTAACAACAACCCGGTGGTCGGCAGCAACGGCGCCTACGTTGTCACCGGCACCAACACCAGCCTGGGAGCGGTGGCCTCGCCGTTTCCGCTGCGCCTGATCGTCCACAACGACGGCACGACGGCGAATCTGCTCCAACGGGTGTTTGTCGGAAACGACGTCAACTCCAATTCCATTGTCGCCTTGAACGAAAGCTCGCTGGATCCCGCCCAACTTGGCGCGGCGCGCCGGATCAGCGCCCTCCACTTGCCGTGGTCGGCCATTAACTCGCCCTTCCCGTTCAGCGGACAATTGGCCCCCGGAGGGGCGCTGACTGCGACCGCCACGTTTGATTATGCCGATCAATCCTCCAACCCGTTTTTGCACACTTATCACCCGGACCATGACAACCTGGACGCCACCTTTCAGAATCAATTGCAAGTTGGCGCTGAGTCTTATGGGATTCAGCGGCAAATTACGTTGTCCATTGGCCCGCCGAGCGATGACTTTGCCAGCCTGACCCAAGCCGGGCAGTCATTCACTGGCACTTATCAGGAAATGATCACAATGACGGGTCTGAATGGGGCGACGCGAACCTTCAACACCGCCGGGATATTTGGCCTCACCCGCCTCAGTCCCATTGCCACCCTTAGCCCGTAATGAGAGTCAGTCAATATGAACTTGTGCCAAGAACCAAAATTTAAAAACCGCATCTATACTATGAAAAATCCGACCCATCTCGGGACCCATCAACGCAACACTGCGGCCACCGTGCCTTGCCGGCTGCCCATCGTTCGCTTTTTGGCCGCCCTCGTTCTGGCCGCTTTGGCCGTGGCGCCCAGCCGTGCGCAAGCCCAGGCGTCCACCCCCAATCCCCCGGGGCAAATCAGCTATCAGGGGTTTCTGACCGACGCCAACGGCGCGCCGCTGGCGACCAACGCGCCGGCCAATTACAGCGTCACGTTCCGAATTTATAATTCACCGACCACCACCACGCCGCTCTGGGGTGAATTGCAGACGGTCACGGTGGATAAGGGCTACTTCAGTGTATTGCTGGGACAGGGGAGCGCCGTGAGCGGCGCCCTGAGCACGAACGATCTGACCGGCATCTTCACCGGGTCCGACGCCTCGTCCCGCTACCTTGGCATGACGGTCACAGGGCTGCCGGGCCAATCTTCGCCCACCGAGATTCAACCGCGGTTGCGGCTAATGGCCTCGCCCTATGCGCTGCTGGCCGCCCATGCCAACTCCATCGTCGGCAACACCGGGGCAGCCTTGCTCGTCACCCAGGGCACCGCCGTCGGCATCAATGAGACGCCGTCGGCCAACGATGGGCTGGATGTGAAGGGCAATGTGGGGGTTACAGGCAACGTCAGCGCCTCGGGCAACCTCAGTGCGTCGGGTAATCTGACCGCCGCTTCCATAAACTCCACCGGCAATTTGGGCGTGTCCGGCACCCTGACCGCAGGCGGCATAGTCTCATCAGGCGCCATTAGCGGAGGGAACATTATCTCATCGGGCAGCCTGAGTGTTGCCAACAGTATCAATACACCAGGCGGCTTGGGCGCAGGGAGTATTACCTCATCAGGCGCCATTTCCGCCGGAAATATAACCTCCTCAGGCACAGTCACCGCCGCCGCGTTGAGCTGCCTTGGCTTTAACACCGGGTGCCATATTTATTCGGCGGATGGCACGGTTCGGTCTGAATTGGCTCTGGCTTCCGCAGGGGGGAACTACAGCACTAGCGCAAACATCAATGATACTGTCTTGCGCTCGGTCAATGGCGGGAAATTATTGCTGCAGGCAGGATCAGGCGGAAGCGCGATCGCCATCAGCGCCCAAAATAACGTCGGCATCGGCACGAGTTCTCCGCAGTACCCCCTGGATGTCAACGGCAACATAAACGCTGCCGGCGTCTTCTTCGGGGGCAACGGCAACTACGTGGGTTACGGCGGTTTTTCCTACCCCCCGCTTCCAGGCCGTCCTTATGGTTCACAAACGGGCACGGTTCTTTATGGGGCTAACGGCGGCTGGCTGGGCGCTGGCGGCACTTACTCCTTCCTCTGGGAGGCCAATGGAGACTGCCAATGCCGGACCGTCATTTATGGGACGAGCGATCGCGCGGCGAAAGAGAAAATCGAGGAGATAACTCCCAAGGATGTCCTGGACAAAGTCAGCGCCATGCCCATCACAAAGTGGAGTTACACCAACTCGCCGGCCCGCCACATCGGACCGATGGCCCAGGATTTCCGGGCCACCTTCAATCTGGGCCGCGATGACAAGACAATTTCCCTCATGGACGAGAGCGGAATCGCCCTGGCGGCGATCAAAGGACTCCATCAAGAGGTGAAGGAAAAAGATGCCGAACTCCAGGCGCTGAAGAAGGAAGTGGCCGACTTGAAGACCCTGGTGGAAGGCCTGGCCAAGGGCAAGAACAGCAACCCATAGGAATGGATGCCGCATCCTTTTTGTGGCGGCGGTCCGCCGTGCTAACATCGAAAAGATTTGAGTGTCAAATATAATTTAACCGCTATGAAACCGCTCCAGCGCATCCTCCTTGCCATGGCAGTCCTTCTGGGCCTGCCCTGGCTGGTCACGCCCGCGCGGGCGCAGACCCTGCCTTTGCAGCTCGACCAGACGGCCTTGTTGGTCAATACCAATTATGCCTTCGGCCTCAACTGGCAGTCCGGCAACGGCGTGCCTCTGTCCACCACCGTGGGCAATCCGCCTGGATCGGACGGCTTGGCTCCCACGGTCAGCCAGCAAGCGGCCAATGGGTTGACAACCTTGCAGCCGACGACCAATCAATTCGTCGGCTTTGTCGGGGCATCCTATGTGCCGGTTCAGGGTACGACCAACCTGGATACGCATATCAGTTTTGCGGCCAACGCCAATAACCTCAAGTGGCCCCGGGGCACCTCGGACGGCACCCCGACTGGGCCAATCGTCGTGGTCCTGCGTTCCGCGCAAGTCGGCGCGCCGTACTTTGCCCAAAACGTCTCGTACTATTTCGGGGCGGTCATTCCGCAGCCGGCCACCGACGAAAATGGAGTGGCGCTGGCCAGTGGCGCCAGCCTGACTTACTGGCTGCAACAGCCCTACTCCACCAACAACTACACCAATGCGGCCTACTATTGGAGCCCAAACGCCCGGGCCGTCTTTGCCGTCCAGTCCGGCGGAGTGGACATCACTTGGGAAAAGGCCCAGCCGACCAACTCCGCTCCGTCGGATTACGCCTCCAACCCCACCAACTACCTGGTCGTGGCGGGTTTCTATTACCGCCTTTACACGGTGCATTACGTCGTCTCCGGAGCCGCGGTGAAAACACCCCAGAAAATGTTCTGGACGGAGGGCAGTCACGCGCAGACCGGCCATGCCGTCGCCGTGCCGCAGGCCGACGTCAATGTGGTCAACGTCGTCTATAACAATAACTTCCCCAAGTATGTCACTCCCGGCGACTTGACGACGTCCATCCCCGTGACCAATACCCTTTGGTTCGACACCTCGGTCAACGAAATCCAGGCCGACAACGTGGAAGGCCGCGTCTTTGTGGAATTGCTGGGGGAATTGAATGCGGACGGAGTGACGCGGCGGTTTCTGGGCTATGAAATTGTGGACGTGTCGCAGGAACCGGCGCCGTTCGATATTACGGTCAACCTGGGAGAAGCGGTGCCAGCCTACGCCAATGGGGGGGACGATTCCAGTTTGACACCCGCGCCCATCTCGAATCCAGGGACGTCGTTCTACTACCAACAACAGTCGCTGAATACAACTCACACGACACTTTGGGCAACGCATGAGACGAAGAATCTGAACGATTTCCAAGCCTATTGGCTGATCCAAGGCGTGGCGGGGCTGGAATGGCCCTATCTCTTTGATCGCTACCACGAAGTTTGGCCCACCAACGCGACGGACTATGTCAATTATCTTCGTCCCTTGGTTGATACGCCGGACGAAGCCGCAGTGACGGCGGTGCAGTTGCCTGCGGCGGAGGCCCCGAGCATCTCTTATCAAGACCCGTTGGACCAACCGCGGGCGTTTCTGGATACCGATGGCCATTTTTACACTTTCCTCAGCGCCAGCTATCCCGCCCACCGGACGCTGCTGCAATTTTTACAGGGCGGGCAGGTGTCTTACGAGCGGGTTTTCTCCTGGCTGGACCTTGGCCTTAAATCCAACGCGTTGCTGGCCAATTCCGTGGCGACCAACCTGGACGCCTGGAATACAAACGCCTCAGATTTGTCATTTGCCGACGTGGCCGCTTCCCCCTACCTTGTGACCAACACAGTCAATGTAGGAGATCGAATCGAGCCGCCTCCCGGAGAATTGGGCAGCGCCGGCAACGGCTACTGGGCCGGTTACATCAACCAGACCAACGGGACTTCCTTTAACCCCAATGACTACCTGGACCCATTTCAGTTCGGTTTCCAGGAAGCGAATCAAGGCGCAATCATTCCCATCAACGCCATCCCCGGAAGCAACTCACTGGAGGTATGGTGGTTCCGAAGCGACAATGCCAATTCCAGCCTGGGCTTCCAGCCGTCGTATTGGCCGGCGGTAATAGGCCATTATAACATTCAATGGCCCTCGGGCGCGCCGGAGATCATTTTGGCCAATAACGCGGGCAGCGGGCCGCTGGACAGCCTTCGGGCGGCGGGAACGATTTATCGCCAGAATGATCCGACGCAACCGGGCTACAACCCAAATGAAGAACACGCCGTAATGCTCGGCGGCCAGGCTTACGCGTTGCGCGATGATCTCAATGTCACCAACGCCAGCGGATACACGTCGGATCCATACGTATTAATCAGTTACACCGGCTCGGACGGGCTGCCGTCCATGAGCGCTTTCCACGTCCGGCGCGAGGCGCCCGAAGAAGGTTACCTGTTTGATTACGTGGTCAATGCCGGCACCTTCCTGCAAGCGCCCATGCCGCTGCCCTTGCTCAATCCGCCCGTCGAAGGCAGCGGAGCCTACGCGACCAATTACAATACGGCGCCCGCGGGCACCGCCGGGGATTTGCCGCCGGGCTGGACCAGTGCGATGACCAATGGGCCTTTTGGCCTTTACGGCAGCTTCACCTTCCAGGACCGCCAGCACAATTACTGGGTCTATCGCGGTTTGAATGCCGGATTGCCTCCGCTGGCGGCGGGCGCCTACAACACGAATCTCAATGTCTTTGGGCCTCTGTCCAATGCGACGGCGGTGGTAGGCCAGCCCTTTGCCTACTACATCCATACCTCGCGCCAACCCATTTCGATGACCTTAAGCACATTCCCCACGCTGCCCAGCGGGTTAAGCGCATCGGTGACGACCAATGGCGTGGCCATCATCGGCACGCCCCTGACCAGCGGTTCCAACACCTACGCGCTAACCATTGTGGACCTGGCCGACAACTCGACGGTGAGCAACAGTCTTTCCCTCAATATAGCGACCAACGGGACTCCCGTCGAGCAAGGGACGCTTCTGATCACCAGCACAAATCAATATTCTGGAACGACGATGACTTACACCGGGCGGCCGCCGTTCCTGGCCTCGCCCGCGGCGCCGAGCAACAGTTTCACCATGCGGTTTTATTATAAGACGCAAGCGAGCTTCGACTGGCCTGGCCTGGCCAATCCCCCCTCAGTCGGCTCCATTGTGCCCTATCTCCTGCCGAAGGACGCCAATGGAAATTTTGTGGGCAATCCGGCGAACAAGACAACCCCCAGCGTGGACATTGTTTACCGGCCCGTTTGGCCATCGGTGGTCAACGCTCAACCGCTGCCCACTTTGTTCTCCGGCCAGACGCTGACGGTTCCGATCAACAATCTTCCCGCCGTGCGCGGCCAAAGCAGCGTGCAGGTGCTCTACCAGCAATCTATTGCCACCAATAACATTACCAACGGTTACGCCGGCCAAAGCGTGGTTCTCTACGATCCGACCGTCCAGAAGACTTCAAGTTTGCCCGCCCAGTCGTTGAGCAAACTTCCGGCGAGCGTGGTGACGACCCTGTTTGAGAACAAGAATTATTTCCCAAATCTCCCCCCTAATCTGGTCAACCGCCTTTACTTTGATCCCACCACGACCAACCTGGTCTTTCAGGGCCAGTTCGTCGATAGCATCGTCGGCACGGTGCCGGATTACCTGATGCTCAACGTGTTGGCGGGGGCTGATCTGGCCGCAGTCGAGGGATTGTGCCCGGCCACCGATCCCAACTACGCGCAATGGACCAACCTGGTGGGCAATCTGTCCGCGCCGCTTTATACGTTCTATCAATTGACCAACGTTCCCGGAAGTTATGTGGATAACCCGGTCCTGACTGTAACCAATTACGCCGGGGACTTGATGAACATTACCAGCGACGAGCAGCAGGTGGACTCTTACGCCATGAGCGCAACTGGCCCGGGGGTGGGCTACGTCAGCTTTATTGTTGGCAATACCATCAACCCGGCCTTCGGCAGCCAGCCGGTCAGCGTGTACATCGTTCGCGTCGCCCCGCCGCTTTTTCCGGGTGAATTGAAGGTTATCCCGGACTCCAACCCGTTGAGCGAATCCATTTCCTTCCAGCATACGGGCGATCTAGCCGGCCACTCCTCCGACTATCTGTATGACTGGCGCATCCTGCCGCCGGTCAACGGCTTGCCGCCGACGACGGACCCGACCAATTGGACGCCGTTGATCAGCGGCAACGACATTACGCACTACACTCTGGGCGGTTCGCAGGGGATTCAATCATTGGGCGACAATTACGTGGTGATGCGTTATCGCGACACAAATTCGTCGGCCAACCCCGCCAATACGAATTGGTCGCCTTGGACAGGGCCGGTGCTGGCGCCGGGCTACATCAGCCGGGTCGTGGCCGGGATCAACCCTTTTAACCAGACCTCGACCGATCTCTTTGACAATCCCGTCAACACCACCGGCACCGTCATTGCCGAGGCGGGCGCCCGCTGGGAAGGCGACGTGGCTTTGAATGCGCAAACCCTGACCAACTCGGGCTTGATCCAGATTTACGAAACCGTGCTGCATCAAGGGGAAAACATCAGCATCAACGCCGGCTACAATTATGGCCCGGCCAACAGCGCCCTTTTGCTGGTGACCGGCTACCTCAACGATCTCTACAACGACGTGGCCAACGATGCCTGGGCCAACGCGCAAAATCCGACCATCAGCATCGGCACCGACAATTCCACTTATGGCGATCTGGCCACCTCCCTTTTCACCTTCGAGGGTGAAGAACCTTCCCTGCTGGAGCAGGATCTGGCTTTGCTGCGCGGGCGCGATGACAGTCTCTCGCCGGGCGTGCAATTGGCGCCGGTCTATAACCGGCTTTATTGGAACTACACCCTGGGCATCAACGCCGGCGAGGTCCTTTACGCCCTCAATTACAACATCCAAGATCAGAATGGCGACGGCGTGGTCAACGCGGCGGATGCCGCCCTCCTTTATCCGATGGGCCATGGCGACGCCTACGGCCACTACCTCACCGCCCTGACCTATTATTATCAGTTGCTCTTGAACCCGAATTTCGATTGGGTGCCGCAAATCGAGGCGGTCAGCGTTCTGGGCGCCACTGTTTCTGTCAATTATGAGGATGAGCGCAAGTTCGCCTCCTCGGCGGCGTCCCTGGCCCGGACCGGCGAGCAAATATTCGACTTGACATGGCGCGAGGGTTATCAGCCGGGCACCGCGGCGGGCTGGTCCAGTTTTGGCGCTTCCTCGGTCAACACCTCCAGCGCCTACAATGCGGGAGGCCAGACGGCCTATGTGACGAAGTATTGGGGCTTGGATCACTGGGCGACGCGCACGGATATGGGCGCTTACCTGAATTGGGTGGTGGGCAACGCCATTCTTCCCCCGGTGGACCCCGATCCGACGCACCACGGCATCCAGAAGGTGGACCGCACCACCGTGCCGGAATTGGTCGAGTTGCCGCAGACGGCCATCAAACTCCAAATCGACATGGACAACGCCGAAGCCGGCTTCACTCCCCTGAACCTTTCCCAGAACGCCATTCCTTTCGACATCAACCCCTTGCAAGTCACGGGCGCGAATCCCCAGACGCATTTCGAGCAGATTTACTCGAGGGCTTTGGTGGCGTTGAACAACGCCGTGGACGCCTTTAACACCGCCCAGGGTGTCACCCAGCAATTGCGCCAGACGCAGAATTCGCTCTCCGATTTCCAGGCGTCGGTCACGGCGCAGGAACTGGCCTACAACGACCAGTTGATTGAACTCTACGGCACGCCTTATCCCAACGACATGGGGCCGGGGCAAACCTATCCGCAAGGTTATACCGGGCCAGACCTGATTCATTACACCTACGTCGAGAACCCGGACACCAACACCTTCGGGGGCGCTCTGCCGGATCCAACCCAGGCGCAGACCTACTATTTGGACATCCAGCAACTTCCCGCCGACTGGTCCACCACGATGTACACCAACTTCAATTACATTCTGGAGAGCACCGCCCCCGGTTACACCAACGGCACGGCTGGCTACTCGGTCGCCTTTAACATTGGACCCAACGGCTTCTTTGACAAGCCGGCGACTTGGAAGGGCCAGCGGGGAACGATCGGTTCCATTCAGCAGGCCATCTCAACCTACCTTGCGGCCCTGAATAGTCTGCGCAATGACGCCGCCAATGCGGTAGGCGATAAACAGTCGTTGGACAAAGCCATGAACGCGTTCATCGCCCAATCCAACTTCATGTATCAAACCACCACGATCGGCAACTCCAACGTCAACTTGTCGCAGACCATCGCCCAGCTTCAAGAAGGCTACGCCATTGAAAACCAGTATGAAGTCGTGGCCGAGGGAGTCGCGACCGATGTTGCGTCCACTCTGCAGAATTCGATTCCGACCAGCTTTATCGCGGGGGTGGCCGCCGGGGGCAACTTCGGCAAGGTCGCGGCAGGAGCCATCTACGGCGCGGCCATTTTGGTAAAAGACATCGTGGCGGGGATCAATGCGCAACAGTTCTCCTCGATGCAATCCACGGTGCTGGGCGACCAACAATCCATCAACAACCAGAGCATAACCATTGCGAACGCCCAGATGGAAAATGACCTGCAAAATGCCATTTTGGCTCTCGGCGCCCAAGAGGGCAGTCTCTCGGGCGATCTGGCCACCATCAACAGCCAATTGCGCACGGTGAGCGATGCCCAAGCCGCCTACCAGGCCCTCGTGGCCCAGGGCAACCGCATCCAATCCGAACGCCTCACCTTCCGCCAGCATGCCGCCGCCCTTATCCAAGGCTACCGCACCAGCGATCAGGCTTTCATCCTCTTCCAAAATGAGGATCTGCAACGCTACCAGACCCTCTTCAACCTGGCCGCCGAGTACGCCTTCCTCGCGGCGCAAGCTTATGATTACGAAACCGGCCTGCTCAATACTACTCAAGGGAAAGCGTTTCTTAATCAAATCATCAGTTCCCAGGCGATCGGCGTGGTCAACCACGGCATCCCTCAAGCCAGCGCCAGCGGAGGCGACCCCGGCCTGGCTGGCGCGCTCGCGGAAATGGACGCCGACTGGCAGGTGCTCAAGGGCCGTCTCGGCTTCAATAATCCAGACGGTTACGGCACAACCGTTTCGCTGCGCACCGAGAATTATCGCATCCTGAGCGGCAGCGATGGCGACGCCAACTGGCAGCAGGTCTTGCAACAAGGCCAGGTCCCCAACCTCCTGGCCGACCCCGACGTGGAACGCTACTGCCTGCAGATTGACGACGGCAGCGGCCTGCCGGTTCCGGGCATCATCCTGAACTTCAGCACCGTGATCGCCAACGGTTTGAATCTGTTCGGCAACCAACTTTCTCCGGGCGACCATAACTTCAGCCCAACTTCGTTCGCCACGAAAATTTTCTCTGTGGGCGTGGATTTCGATGGCTATGTGGGCATGGACAACCCGGCCCTCAACGGCGGCACCACGCCGCCCGATCCGACTCTGGACCCGAACGGGCTGGCCGCCACGCCTTACGTCTATCTGATCCCTGTCGGGGTGGATTCCATGCGGTCTCCGCCCTTGGGCGACGCCAGCGCCATCCGCACCTGGAATGTGGATGACGTTACCATTCCGCTGCCCTTCAACATTGGCGGCTCGGGCTATTCCAGCCAGCCATTCTATACGGCGGCCAGTTCGTTGACCGAACCGCTCTTCGCCGTGCGCGGGAATCAGGCGTTTCGCCCGGTTTCCTCCACCTCTGTTTTCAATACCAGCATCTACGGGGCCAGCGGCTCGCTTCAGCCCTCGCAATTCACCAACCAGCGTCTCATCGGCCGCTCCATCTGGAACAGCAAGTGGAAGTTGATCATCCCGGGACGAACCCTTCTGTCTGACCCGAACCAGGGTTTGGCCCGGTTCATGGCGTCGGTCAAGGACGTTCATCTTTATTTCATCACTTATTCCTACGCTGGCAATTAATCTTTACCGCGCCTATTTATGACTAAAATTCTTAATCTCTCCAAAGGCGGACGGGCGATTCTGCTGGCCGCCGTCGCGGTTTGGTGCGCCGGCCATGTTCCGGGCGCCAAAGGCATTCCCCCCGCGCCCTATCACCTGATTTATGGGCTGGCCAAGGACTCTTACGGCACACCGTTAAGCAGCGCGAACTGCTTCGTCATTCTCCAATCCCAGGGCGTTCACTTGACCGGCCAGGTCATTCCCGGCTTGGGCGCAGGCGTCAATTATCAGATCAAGGTACCGATGGATGCGGGGCAAACCTCCCAACTTTACCGGCCGGACGCGCTCACCGTCTCGGCTCCCTTCACCATGCTGGTGGTCATCAGCACGGTGACCAATCTTCCCATCGAAATGACGGGCGCGGGTCTGCTCCTAGGCCAGTCTGGCGGGGCGACGAAAATTAATTTAACCATCGGCAAAGACTCCAACGGCGACGGCATTCCTGACGCATGGGAGTATGCTTACCTTTCGACGCTGGGACTCAATGTGCCCCTCTCCTCGATCAATGCGAATTCCATGCTGGCGGGCAACGGCCAGACCTTGCTGCAGGCTTATTTGCTGGGCCTGCCGGTCTTTGATCCGGGCTCGGCATTTCAAGTGACCATGGCGGGTTTCGTCGGCAATTCCCCCGTGCTCCAGTTTCCAGGGATGACCGGACGCTCCTACACCGTGCTCGGCTCCTCCGACCTGAATACCTGGACACCGTTGACCTTCAATCTGCCGACCGATGCGCCTGGCGCCCCGGGACATCCGTTCTTTTATTCGTCCGCCATCCAGAATGTCCAGCTACAGGTTAACCTGCCCGCGCCGGCGGCCGCCGGGATGTATCTGAAGGTCCTGCTGCAATGAACCCAGCCGCCAGGAATTTCCCTAAATTGCTGCTGGCGATTGCCGCCATCGGGGTCGCCGGGTTTTTCGTTTGGAGAGTTGCCCCGCAGCGCCGCCAACCGGTCCAACCTCTTCCGCCGACGCTCGCCCGGCAGGCTTTGACGCTGCGGGATGGGCGTTGGTTCCGGCACTCCTCAACCAATGCGTTTACCGGAGTGATGGTGGACACCTACACCAACGGCGCCTTGATGGCGCGCTCCATGATTTCCAACGGCCTGCCCAACGGATGGTCGGAAACCTGGTACACGAACGCGCAACTGCAAGTCCGCGAATGTTTCAGCAATGGCGTTTCCGATGGTTTGCGCGAGAAGTGGTATCAAAACGGCCGAAAAATGTCCGAGGCCACCATCGTGGCCGGCGAAGTAACGGGCACCTTTCAGAGCTGGCATGAAAACGGCCAGTTGCGCGAACGGATTCAGATGAAGCAGGGCAAGCCCGACGGCATTGCCTGGGCCTATTATCCCAGCGGCTTCGCCAAAGCCGAAATCGCCATGCAGAACGGCAATGTGCTTAACCGGAAATCCTGGAAAGATGGCGAACACAAGATTTCCCAGTAGCCGGCGCAACGGCTGGACGTGGATCGGCCTTTGCCTGCTCCTTGGGCCGGCCTTCGCCCACGCCCAGCCGGCCGTGTTGCGCGATGTTACCGCTGCGGGCGGCGGCGCTGCTTCCGGGGGTCCCTATGCAATAGTTGACACAACCGGCCAAGCCATCGCTGGTTCCGCGAGTTCCTCGATCTACGCAGTGGAGGAGGAGTTCTGGGGCACGTTTGGCTCCGCTCCCATTCCTTACGCGCTTGTCCTGACCACTCTCCTTGACCAGCCGGTTCAATTTCCTGCCGCCACCTTGCTGGCGGGCAGCGATGCGGACGGCGACGCCGTGTCCCTCGTGAGCATCAGCCCTTCCAGCGCGCAAGGAGGAGTGGTTGCGCTGGCGTCGAACCTCGTTACTTATACCCCGCCCCAGAAGTTTCTCGGCGCGGACAGTTTCACCTATACTATTATTGACACCGGAGGCGATACGGCTGTCGGCGCCGTCTCGGTCAACGTTCTGCCGGTGGTTTTCACGGTCACGACCAACGCCGCCGCCGGCCCGGGCAGCTTGCGGCAGGCTTTGGACGAGATTAATGCCGCCACCACCAATGAGGAGTGGATCATTGTCCTGGAT
>DASRLE010000610.1:0-12468 GCA_035648615.1 Saccharimonadales bacterium (SeqCode)
TTGGAGGGGCAGCGGTGCTTCTTTCGGCTTTCGCAGCCCAAGCAAACCTCACTACACTCGATGCCTACGTCAAGGGGAATGGCCCTGCGGTTCCGGCAGGAAATTTTGTGCTTACCTCTTCGGATTCGTATGATGTGGGACTGTCACTATATGTTTACACGTATAGTTTCACGCTCCCTTCAACATATTCAATCGACACATTCGAGGTTAATTTTGCTGCGTCGGCTGGAAACCTTTCGCATGAAGTCGGAGGCAACTACCTATCCATTACCCCGGCTTATTCGATCAATGATAATAACGATATTGGATTCCAGTACAATCCGGAAAAGGGTGCCTCTCTTACCGTGTCATTTGATTCTCCGTATGCCCCGACAACTGGAACAGCTTCCGCCCAGGATACATACGATTGGGAGAGTGCCACGCATAACGTGCTTGTTCCAGGTGTTCCCACCGTCCCCGACGGTGGCTTGACAGTCGCTCTCTTGGGTGGCTCGCTCCTCGGATTGCAGATGATCCGCCGGAAGCTGGTTTCCTAAGCTAAACACGTTTTCCAGATTATTCAAAGGCAGGGCACGGTGCCCTGCCTTTTTATTTATGTGTGCAAAGAATCTCCCCACCCGTGTCCTCTTCGGGCAGCAAGCGGAAGACGGTATTCCGCCCCGCTATGGCAATGATTTTCAAGTCGTCAAGTCCTTGCTCGCGGAGCGGACTATGCCCGAGCGTACGCTCAATGAAGACAGGGTAGAACCGAGGAGCACCGTCAATCAGCAAAAGAGAAGTCGAGGATGCGACATTTGGTCGGCAGTGGGCATATTTTCCTCTTTAGCCAGCCTCTCAGCCATTCATTTCAATGCGATGAGGAAACAGCGCGCTCCGCTGCCGAGGCGTCGCCGAAGTCGGCAATTCATTTCCGCCGCCAATTCATTAAGATGAGATCGTTCCGTGCTTTGACCGCACCCTACCCCTCAGAACCATGAGAACTTCTCAGAGACGTAGATCACATCGCCAGGCTGGAGGGTGAAGGATTGCACCGGTTTACCTCGTAACACCTTTTCCAGGTTCAACTTAAAATGCTCGTTGGCCCCGCCATCCTTCTGGCGTATTACGGTGACGGATTTCAAATTTGCCTTGGTATGGTCGATGCCGGCTTCGATCAAAGCGTCCAGCGGGCTGAGGACGCGTTCAGAGGTGATTAGCCCAGGCCGGAGGACCGCCCCCGTCACGTACACGCTAAAGACCGACGACTGGACGGTGACGGAGACTTGTTTGACCACCAGTTGGGAATCGTAGTCCTTGAGTAATTCCTTTTCCAAATCCTTGGGGGTCAGTCCCGCTGCGGTAATCTCTCCGACCATGTTCAAGGTGATTTTGCCGTCTCGCCGGATCGTTTGGGTGGAATCCAAGGTCGGAGCGCCGGGAAACGCAATATGCACGGAATCGCCTTCGCGTAACAACAGCGAGTTCGAGTTCGCCGCCGGGGCATTCGAAACCGCTTGACCCGCAGCCGTTGTTGGAATCATCGCGGAGGCGCTCTGCGGTGGCGGATGAAAAACGGGGACGGGACTTTCGCAGCCAGCCAATACGAGCAATAGCCCTCCCGCAATGAAACGGAAACCGGCCTGTCCCATTTTGTGAATCAAAGTGTTTAACATGCCTTCTCTTTCTAAGGCAAGCAGCCCCAAGCGTCAAGAATACATCGCCTCTTCCGTCTGGCCGTTTTGCCGTTTTGCCGGGGCGTTCCGCTGACTCCTGAGGGTTGGGACATCGCGCTGCGATGTCCACGCCCGCGCCTTGGGCGTTTCGAGATTGGAGGCGGGGACGGGGACGGCGCAGCGCGCCATCCTTAGCACAGTAGGGCTTTGACCACGCCGCTTAGGCTTTCGCTTCGGGCGCGACGTCTTCAAGCTTGGCGTATTGGACGAGCAGATCGACGACTTTTTCGTTCAATAGCTGGCCGTAAATTTCGGCCAGGCCGCCGTTCTTTTCCAATTCTTTGATCAGTTTTTCGACCGGCATCTTGTATTGGACGGAAAGATCTTGCAGGCGGCGGCCGATTTCGACTTGCTCGACGCGCACCCCTTCTTTTTCTGACACGCGCTGGAAGACAAAGGACGCTTTGACCCGTTCCTTGGCCACTCCGTTGGCAGTGGCGTAAATCTGGTCTTTCTGCGAATCGAGGGCTTCCTTGGAGACCCCGCGCTGCTGGTTCTCGTTGACAATATTATAAACAATCTGCCGCGTTTCCTGCTCGACGAGGGATTCGGGCAGATCGCACTGGATTTTGTTGAGGAGGGCTTGCGCAACCTGGGTGCGGATGCTGCGGCTTTGTTTCAGGTTCAGTTCATTTTGCAAGTCGGCCCGCACGCCTTCGCGCAGTTTCTCCACACTCTCCGCGCCGTAAGATTTGGCGAATGCCTCGTCGATCTGCGGGGCCACTTTTTCCTTGGCTTCGACCAATTCCACGTCGTAGGCGCCTTTTTTGCCGGCCAGTTGCGGAGTGACAAAGTCCGCCGGAAAATCGACCTGGATGGTTCGCTTGTCGCCGGCCTTCATGCCAATCAATTGATCGCCGAAGCCGGGAATAAACGAAGTTTTATCGACGGTGATCCAAAATTCCTTTTTCTGGGCCAGGCCACGCGCGGCCGGAGCCAGCTCGGTGATCGGCTTGCCTTCGCAACTTCCAGTATAGTTGACAACCGCGACGTCGCCTTCCTTGAGTTCGCGCGCGACAGTTTGGAATTGGCTTTGGCGGTCGCCCAGCATGTGCAGGGCGCGTTCGATGTCCTCGGGCGTGACGGAGGCGATTTCGCGGCGGGCGGGCAGGCCTTTATAATCGGGCAAATCGAATTGGGGCGCGGTTTCGAGAGTGGCGGCGAACTGGCAGGGCTGACCCCGGAAAAATTGAATCTCCTCGATGTCGGGCCTTCCGACCACGGTCAGCTTCTGGTCGGCAATGGCTTTGCGATAAGATTCCGAGATGAGCTTGCGTTTGGCCTCATCCTGGATTTCTGTTTCAAAACGTTTGGCGACCATCTCCTTGGGAGCTTTGCCGGGGCGAAACCCGGGCAGGCGGGCCTCGCGTTGAAACTTGTGCGCGACTTCCTCGAAGGTTTCATCGACCTTCGCGGATTCGATTTCCACGCGCATCAATTTTTTGCAGGGAGCCAAATTTTCTACCGTCACATTCACAAAAAAGCCTTTCGATTTAAAATGGGTCAACCGCGCCGGGTTTTGTTGGGTCGTGGATTGGTCCCGCCGCGAGTTGGACAACCTAAGTAATGCCGCAATCGGCGTCAAGCTAATCAAGGGCGAAAAATCGCCCGCTCGCCTGCCTGCTCACACGCATTTCGCATCTTCCCATTCCGACTCGTAATCCCAATCTTAATCGTAATCCTAATCTTCTGGAAAAGTTTCGGAACGCGGGATCACTGCGACAAGGTTCGCACTGTCTCGACTTTGACAATCAGCCAGCGGCCATCGATTTTGCGCAGCGCAAATTTCATTTCCTGCACCATCATGTCCGTCTCGCCGGCCACGCGCGCTTCCAGCGCCAAATCCGCCACGGCGGATTCCCCGTCCGCGTTTACAATCACGGTGACATCAGGCAGGGTGACGCTCAATCCCTTCAGCGAGGCGCGCGCGGCCAGGGCCGCTTGTTGAATCTCCGAGCGGCCGGCCAGCCGGTGCTCATGATGGCCCGGCACGTCGATCTGCACCTCGACGTTTGTCGAGAAGAACTTCCCCACGCGTTGCGCGCCGGTCAATTTGGCCAGATAACCCTCGCCCGGACCGAAGGAAACGGCGTGAGCCGCGCCTGCCAGTTGGTTGAGAATCAGTTTTTCGGGGCTGGGATGCAACGCGATCCAAACCCAGACCCCCAGGGCGGTCACGCCCGCGAGCGCCAGCACGCGCAAGCACTTCATAAAAGCGCCTTGCCCACGATCCGGCTCCGTTTGACCTGGCCGAAAGTTTGGTCGGGACGAGGCATGGTGCGATTGTCACCGACCACATAATATTCGTCCGGCCCAAGCGTCACCGGGTCTCGATTCCAATCGCATCGCCCTTTCTCATACGGCTCGAGCAGTGGCTGGCCGTTGATGCGAGCGCGGCCATCGACAAAGGAAATGGCTTCGCCGGGCAATCCGATGACGCGTTTGAGAAACATAATGTGAGGAGCAGACAACCCGTGCGGAGGCGTCAACCGAACTCCCACCACGTCGCCGCGCCTCGGTTCGTGGCGGAGGTAGGCCAGCCGGTTGACGAAATTGAAAGAGCCGTCGGCGTAAGTCGGCGCCATGCTGATTCCTTCCACCCGCGCCGGCAATAACGCCAGCCTGAAAACCGCCACGCACACAACCGCCAGAATGCAGGCGCGGAGGAGCGTCCATTTCGGATTTCGTCAATGGCCAGAATTCTTAGCCACGAGCCGGCGCGGGGTTTTCCCGCGGGTGTGGCGGCGTTGCGGGTCATTTAATTCCCATGGGGGCCATAGCCTTTGGCCGGAGCCCCGTCGTCCTCCAAATGCCCCGTGGCCCAGAGCACGCCGCGCGTCACCAAGTCGAGGTAACGCGGATCGGCCACCGTCTCGTTATTATGGCCAATCGTCGTGCTGAAAACGCGAGTCTTCTTGGGGCCGTATTCGTTGGTCCAAACGACCACAAAATCATTGGTCTTCCGAGCGCCGTTCTTTTGCTTAATGACTTGCACGCCGTGCGCCAGCACATGCGCGGTGTCGAACACATGAATATTATTGTAGTGCTCTTCGTGGATCGTAGTCCAATCGCTCAACCCTTTGGTGATCGCGCTGTCTTTGTCCGTGAAACGTATGGCGATGGGTTCCTGCGGCCCGTGTCCGCTCGATTGCAGCCCAAGATATTCAAACCAAAAGCCGTGCGGCGTGCCCAGCGTCACCGGGTCATTTGGATTCCCGATCCGATAACAATGCATGGCGCAATGAAGATTAACTCCCGGGATGCCGTCGCGATGGGGCTTCAACACTCCTTCCACCGTCGCCGGATCAGATATATCCGACCCGCACTCGTCGTGAATCACCAGATCATAACCCTCGGCGTAATCAGGATGCCCGAGAATGGCCAACGGCGGATGAGTCGTCGTGTCGCTGGTGTAAATCTGATCAACCACGACATTGGCGCGTTCCTCGATTCCCTTTTTGAGAATGTCCTTCTGGGCCGCGTAATCATGGCAACACCCGCCGGTGATCAACAAAACCCGAAGCGGCTTCGGCTCCGCTCCTCGCAGCCACGGCGCAGCCGAGCCAAGGAAAATCAAACCAAACGCACCGGCCAGAACAAACTTTTTGAGACAAACAAAATTGGTCATGGCCTTCTTATAAAGGTTCAACCGCCAACATACAAGCCGCCCGAGGCCGGCCTTTTGCCCGCTGGCTGCGCCCAGCTAAACCGAGGCGGGGCTCGGATGGATCCACGGGGAACGGTAAGGCCGGCGTAATAATTGGTTCGCATCGTCGTCCCCTTTGATCTTGCCTGCGGAGCTGTCCCAAGCCAGCGAGCGGCCGAGCTTCATCGAAAGGTTCGCCAGGATGCACGATGACGTCGAAATATAGCCTTCTTCAATATCCGCCACCGGCCGGCCTCGGCTGCCAATACAGGATAAAAAATTACGCATCTGCCCGCGTGTCGCAGGGGCGCATTGCTTTTCTATATTTTTTTCAGTCCGGTCCTCGGGATATTGGTCCAACTCGTAGGTGACATCGCGATGAATCGGCTGGCCGCCGCCTTTGGGAATAAAGTCGTAACTCATCACACTGGCCTTCAGAGTTCCTTTGTCACCGTAAAAAGTGGCGCCCCAGGGATACTTGGGATCCGGCGGATCGCCCCAAGTGCGATGTTGCCAAACCACTTGCAAATCGCCGTAGTCGAAGACGGCGGTTTGGGTGTCGGAAATATTGGCCTTGCTCTTCTTGTCAATCAGAATTCCTCCCGAAGAACTGACCCGCGCCGGCCAGCCCAGGTCGAGCATCCAACGCGTCATGTCAAACATGTGGACTCCCATATCGCCCACGATGCCATTGCAGTACTCCATGAAGGCGCGCCATCCGCGCGGATGGACCAGCCGATTGTAGGGCCGCATCGGCGCAGGCCCGGTCCACAAATCGTAATCAAGATACTCCGGCGGCGCGGTATCCGGCGGATTCTCATGCGTCCGCATCGTGTAGTAACAATAAATCTCGACCAGCCCGATGGTTCCTAATCGTTGTTGCTTGATAATTTGCTCCCGCGCCTCGATCAAATGCGGGGTGCTGCGGCGTTGCGTGCCCACCTGCACCACGCGCGAATGTTTGCGGGCGGCGGCCAACATGGCTTGCCCTTCCAAAATATCGACGCTGATCGGTTTTTGCACATAAACATCCGCGCCGGCCTCGAGCGCGGCGATCATGGCCAAGGCGTGCCAATGATCGGGCGTTGCCACCAACACGATGTCCAAGTCCCTCTGGCGCAACATCTCACGGTAGTCATGAAACGTGCGCGGCTTCTTCTTGGAGAGCTGGCGGGTTGCGACCATCTCGGCGGCGTCTTCCAACATATTCCGGTCCACATCGCAAAGCGACACCACCTCGACGGGCGCCACTTGGATTAGCCGAAACAAATCACTTTTCCCGTACCACCCGCACCCGATCAAACCCACCCGTTTCTTCTCCCCGACGCTTTCGGCTCCATAGCTGGGGGTCCAGAGGGCCAGCCCGGCGCCGGCCGAAACTTTAAGAAAATCTCGACGATTCATGTCAGTTCGTTCACGTTTCGATCCATGTTGTATAACAGTGTGCGCTCCATCTGCCGGTATTTTTCCGTCCCAAGGTCTAATTGCTCCGACCTCAATGTAAAGCCAGCCTTTTCTTGATAAAATTTGACACGGTTATCGATGGCCCAAAGTTTTATTTTGCTACAGCAAGCGATCCTGGCGGAAGTTTCCGCCCAGCGCATTAAATGTCCACCCAGGCCTCGTCCTTGCTGATTTTTATCAACTGCAATGGCATCAATAAACAAATGGCCCTTTTTAATTAGAAAACTTATGAAGGCGAGAATTTTGCCCGACTCTTCGTAAACAAACACGGTTTTTCCCGCTGTTTTCGTTTCGTACCAAAGGTCGGCCCAAGTCATTTTGTCGATGGAACTTAAGCCTGACCTGATCCGCTTTTGACGACGCTTCGTGTCCGATTGGACGAGTGTCCTCAATGCGCCGAAGGGAATAATTCGGTGATTTGGGATCCGATCGAGCAGGAAATAAGCACGATCGTACTCCTGAATGAGCAATCCGAATAGATTAGGTATGAAGCAAGAGCCGCGCTTGAGCACCAATGAATATGAACAAATATTCTTGACGGACAATCCCAGCAATTTGTTAAATGCAGCAAGCATCGTGGAACCCGAATGCACTGAACTATCCATCACCAAAACTGCCTCCTCTGATCGAAAGGCCTTTTTATCATGGGGATTTTGAAATAAAATCTTCCTCCTGTCGCGGTCGTAGTTGATTGGTATTATCTGGATCTTCATTCTTATTTCATGGGGAAGCGATTCAGCCACGACAATGGCTAATTCTTCGCCAGAATATCCAAGCGTACACCAAATATAAGGAAATTGTTCGCCAAAAGCGAGCAGCCGCTGCGCAAAGTCGGTGGCGTAAGCCTTGATTTCTTCGCGCCCTAGAAAATAGGTGTACAAAGGATTAAGCCCCGTGAGAAATTCTCGGCATGAAAATCGGATGATGATCCAATTCATCCCCAAAGGCTTGAAAGTAACAATCGCTACAAACATGCCCCTCATCGGTTTTGCGATTTCCAGTGACGGTTTCCTGCAGTTGAACACTGCACAGGACACATCGCTGGGCTCCCGGCAATTCAGTGCGGCGCGCCGCGATTTGATTACGCAACTGTTCAAGTGTCAGTGGCATGGTTTCTCCTATCGTTTTCTATCGCACAAAAACATATCACTCTCATAAATGGATGCAGGAACGTTCAGGTGTCAAGCGGATTTGCTTGCATTGGATCCGGCGATCCGGCGCGATCCGCGCCAGGAACAACGCAACCAAAGGGATACTGCAGGCGGGGCGGTCTCTATTGCGAGCGGGGCAAGGTGGGCCAAACTGTGGGAGACGCAAATCTCGCTTCCTTTCGGGGCACCGTCCCCTAAAGAAGACCAGCCCATGTTTTCCCCGATAAATTTTTCAGCGGAATTTCAATCGAGATTCCGACTCGCCCTGATTGTAGGGGATTCCACTTTGACTTTCAATCAGGACAGCAAAATGAAAGATGAAAAATATGAATAATGAAAACGAGAAGCTGAATGCTCCCACCAACGAGGAAATTGCCACTTACGCTTATTATCTTTGGGAGTCCGACGGGCGGCAAATTGGGCACGATGTGGATTACTGGCTCCAAGCCAAGGCTCATCTGATTGCCGACCGCCAGTTTCAGGCAGGGGCGCGGTCGCGGGCGCAGATTAACACCCGGCAAGCGGAAGAAATATCGATCAACGACGGTTTGCCCGCCGAAAAAGTCGCCCGCAAACGTAAACCGGAGAGCCGTCCGATGGCCTCGCGCCAATCCGCCTTGGTTTAAAGTTTGATTTACGAGTGGGCCGGCGCGAAGCCGTTTGCTTGCTCCGGCCTGCTCACTGTCCTTTCGCCCAAGCCAGGCCATCGACGCCCGCTCCGGCGTCGATTAACTTTGTCACCGTCCAATCTTGCGTATTAATGACAGCGACCTTGCGGCTGGCATCGCAGGAAACGTAGGCCTCGCCGCCGTCAGGACGCACCAGCGTTTCCTGGGGCGCGCGGGGCACATCAATTGAGCGGGCGGTTTCCATGGTTTTCAAATCCACGACCGCCACCTTCTTCTCGCGCGGAATGGCAATGACCAGCCAATGGCCGTCGGGCGTTACCGCCGAGCCATAGCCAACGCCGGGCAGAGTTATCCAGCGGCTCACTTCATTTTTGGCCGTGTCGATGACCGCCAGGCGCGGCTTGTCCTGGTCGGAGGTAAAGACCCACCGGTCGTCCATCGAAATGGCAATCCGCTGAGTCGTTTTGCAAATGGGAATAATGGTAATGACCTTTTGTGCGTCCATGTCCAGCACCGAAACCGTTCCCGGCCCGACGTTGGCGGTGTAACCGCGACGACCGTCATGGCTGACGGCCAGCATGTGGGATTCGGCCTGGCCGGTGGGGATGACGCCAAGGATTTTGAGCGACTCGGGGTCAATTACCGTGATGCCTTGGATCAGTTCGGTCGTGACGTAGAGCAGGCCGTTTTTTGGCCCGATGACCGCGCAATGCGGACGAACGCCTTTGCCAAAATCCACCGTATCGGTCACCCGATGCGTGGCAATATCGATGACGCGCATGAGGCGGCCGTCGGTCCCGGGCTTGCCGACGCCGGAGTTGCCATAAATCGGGACGAAGGCCCGCTTGCCATCGGCGGAGGCGACCACTTCGTGGCCGGTCACGCCGTCTTCCTGGACGACGGCCACTTGCCGCCCGGCTTCGGTATCGACAATGCCTAAAGTATGTTCACCCTTATTGGCCACGAGAAGGTATCCATTCGCGCGCGCGGCGGGTCCGGCGCTCAAGGTCGCAAGAGCAAGAATCATTGTAATTATGCGGTTCATGCCGGGATGAAAACAAAAAAAGGAAGAAGTAGAAAGGAAGAAGGAAGAAATATTTTTTTCTTCGTCCTTCATCCCTCCTCCTCCATCCTCGATAGGCATGGATATCAAAGAAGTCATAGCCGCCATCAATCAGATGGAGGCCGACGGCGTCATTGATCGTTACGCTATTGGCGGCGCAGTGGGTGCGACTTTCTACTTGGAACCGGCTGCTACGTTCGACGTGGATATCTTCATCGCTTGCCGAGCCGAACCAGGCGCCCTGCTGATCAGCCTGCAACCTATTTTTGATTATTTAAAGGCGAGAGGCGGCGCCATGGAGGGTGAATATATCGTCGTCGCGGGATGGCCTGTTCAATTCCTGCCCCCGGGAAACCCGCTTCTGGTCGAAGCTTTGCAAAAGGCTGTGGAAACGGATGTGGGCGGAACCGCCGCCCGGGTTTTTACAGCCGAACACTTGGCCGCAATCGCGCTTCAGACCGGCCGAGCCAAGGACAAAGCCCGGCTCCTCCAGTTCGTCGAAGCCGGGGTGCTTGATACCGAACGCTTTCAAGTTATTCTGACCCGACACGGGCTACTCGAGGCCTGGCAGAAGTTTGAACGGCAATTTCTAAGCGACGCCCCATGAGCTTCGACCTCGCCAAGACGCTCGAAAGCAAACGCGCCTCGCGACGCACCCAAGCCGCGCGGCTCGTGGCGGAAAAGCTCCAGATCCTTGCCGCCCTGCGCCAACGCGCCTTGGACATTAGGGGAAAGGCGGCGGGAAAGGCAGAAGGAAAAAGGAAGAAGGAAGAAAACTGACTTCGCTATCCTCAATTTTATTCTTCCTTCTTCCTTCTTCCTTCTGCCTTTGTTTCTGCTACTCTCTCGGGCCGATATGGAAAAGTTGAAGATCAATGATTTGAAAACGAAAGACCAGCGCGTGCTGGTGCGGGTGGATTACAATGTCCCGATGGAGGAAAAGGACGGGCGGATGGTAATTAATGACTCCACTCGCATCAAGGAAACTCTCCCCACGTTGCGCCTGCTGATTGCCAAGGGGGCAAAGATTATTCTGGCGGCTCATTTGGGCCGGCCTAAGGGCAAGAGGGAGCCTTCGATGTCTTTACGTCCGGTTGCCACGGAACTGGCGGGGCTGTTGGGTCGCCCGGTGGGTTTTGTCGAAGACTGCATCGGCGAAACGGTGGAAAAGGCCGTGGCCGCGCTCCAGCCGGGTGAAGTTTTGCTGTTGGAGAACGTCCGCTACTACAATGAGGAGGAGGCGAACGACCCGGTTTTCGGCGCCAAATTGGCCAAGCTGGCCGACCGATACGTTAATGATGCCTTTGGCGCGGCTCATCGAGCCCATGCTTCCACCACAGGCGTGGCCCGTATTATTGCCGAGCGCGGTGGACAATGCGCGGCGGGGCTTTTAATGGAGCGTGAGTTGAAATATCTCGGCCAGGAATTGGAAAAGCCGGCGCGGCCTTTCGTAGTTATTCTTGGTGGGGCCAAAGTATCGGACAAAATCAAGGTGATTGATCGCCTTTTGGAAAAGGCGGACACGATCTTAATCGGTGGGGCGATGGCTTATACGTTTCGCCTGGCCAAGGGACTCAAGGTGGGCAAATCGCTTTCCGAACCGGACAAGGTCGATCTCGCCCGCGCCGCTGTCGAAAAGGCCAAGGCGCGCGGGGTGCAATTCCTGACTCCCACCGATAATATTATCGCCACACCGGTTCCGACCGCTAAACTGAATAAAAAGGGCACGCCGATCATGGAATTTCAAAATCCGCGGGTCAATCCCGAGGTGGATATTCCAGACGACGCGGAGGGTTTTGATATCGGGCCGGAAACAAGCCGCCGTTTTGCCGAAATCATCCGCAACGCCCGCACCATCATGTGGAACGGGCCGATGGGAATGTTCGAAGACCCCCGTTTTGCGGAAGGCACGTCCGTTGTGGCCCGCGCCGTGGTCGAGGCGACCGAACGAGGCGCCAAGAGCATCATCGGCGGGGGCGACAGCGTCAAGGCGCTCAATCAAGCCGGCTTGGGCGGCAAAGTGACCTTTATGAGCACGGGCGGCGGGGCCAGCCTTGAATTTTTGGAGGGGCTTGAACTCCCGGGAGTGGCGGCGCTCTCCGACCAGTGAGCCGCGATTATCCATGAATAAAGAACGAAAACTAATTATCGCGGGCAATTGGAAGATGAACAAAACCGTGGACGAAGCCCTTGCTTTGGTGCGCGGTTTGAAAATCGAACTGGCCAACATCAAGGAGGTGGACATCGTGATCTGCCCGCCGTTCACCGCCTTGAGCGAAGTCTCGCGGGCCATTCTCGATTCCGTCATCCGCTTGGGCGCGCAAAACATGAGCGAACACAACACGGGCGCATACACCGGCGAAATCGCCGCCGGGATGTTGAAGGAGTTTTCGGTGCGCTATGTCATTTTGGGCCATTCCGAGCGGCGTCATTACCAAAAGGAAAGCGATGAATTGATTTCTAAAAAGGCGCACGCCGTCCACGCCGCTTCGCTCAAGCCGATTGTCTGCGTCGGCGAAACGCTGGCCGAACGCGAAGGCGGCCATACCCAACAAGTCCTGGAAAAACAGGTGCTGGGCAGCCTGGCTGGATTGACGGCGGAGCAAATGACCGAGACCGTGGTTGCCTACGAACCAATCTGGGCCATCGGCACCGGCAAGACCGCCAGCACCGCCCAAGCGCAGGAAATCCACGCTTTTATTCGTAAATTGCTTGCCACGATGTTCAACGAAAACGTTGCGCGACACGTTCGCATCCAATATGGTGGCAGCGTCAAGGCGGCGAATGCGCGCGAGCTTATGAG
>DASRLE010000611.1:0-2404 GCA_035648615.1 Saccharimonadales bacterium (SeqCode)
ATTGTAATGAGGTGAATGCAATCAGCGTGACGCCGCCAAGAAGGATGGTGGTTTGGCGAAGAAACTGGGGCAGCATGCTCCCGGCCAGATAAGGAAACGCCAGGCTTAACAGACTGGACGCAAACAAGGCCGCCATCGCACCACCGAACCTGGCTCGGTAAGGACGAAGATACCGGAACAGCTCCAGCGCCTGCCTGAGATTTTCCCGATCCAGCTTCGCCTTCGGAAGATCGACTCCCGCCTGGCCGTTGCGTGAATAGCGCGCCATCCCTGGATTCTAATGAACAAACATTTCAGCGCGAGCGGCAAAGGGCCAAGCGGCGGCTGGTCGCTTAACCGATGGCCAGCAACTCCACTTCGAAAACCAAGGTTGCATTCGGAGGAATGGCGCCCGGGTAACCCGCAGTCCCATAAGCCATTTCCGGCGGAATGGTCAGACGTGATTTTTCGCCGATGCGCATCGCCGCAACGCCTTTGTCCCAACCTTGAATCACTTCGCCGGCCCCCAGAACAAAACTAAATGGATCATCCCGATCCACCGAACTGTCGAACTTGGTCCCGTCTGTCAACCAGCCCGTATAGTGGACGGTGACCTGGTCGCCGGCTTTGGGCGAGACACCGTTTCCCGCAGTGATTATTTCAATCTTCATCGCCCTAAAGTGATTGAATCGCCAAAATTATCAAGGCCGCTTGATTACCAGATCGTCTTCATCGGCCAGGCCTGAATCCGTTTTGCGATCGAGGGCCCGCCATCGACGCGAATTTGCAGACTCGGGCTGTCCTTGAGCGGCGAAATAACGTGGGTCACGCAAATGGTATTGTTGACAAAAACTTCCAGCACGGAACGATCGATGAAAATGCGCAGCTTCAACATCCGTTCCCATTTGGAAAGTGTCAGGGGCGCCTTTGTTTCAATCAGTTGCAGTTCCTTGCCGTTGAACTTGAGCAGAATTGGAGCGTAGTCCGGGGCGCCGCTCTTGATGGCAAGCTCGACATTTTCCGCAGCCAATAAATCGATTTCCGCCGCAATTTCCAGTTCGTTTGTTTGGGGCAATTGAAAAGTTTTACCGTCTGTTTTCAAAAGGACATTTCGCCATTCCACTGATTGTCCACGCAACTTGTCTAATTGCGGCGCAGGAGATTGCAGGAGCCGCCCATCGCGTGACAGGGTCAATACTCGTGGCAAAGACAAACAGCCATTCCACCCGCGGCCGCCGGGAAAGCCATTGACCCATCCCCAAACGAGACGTCGGCCATCGGGTACTTGCATCGTGTTCGGCGCGTAGAAGCTGGAGCCAAAATCCAGCAATCCGCGATGGCGGGGGGTGAAGCGGCAGGTTGCCGCGTCGAAATCGCCCACGAAGTATTGCACCCTCCCATACGGCGACAAAAAGAGCACCCACTGCCGGTCAAGCTGGAAAAAATTCGGGCACTCTGCCGTTTTTGCGTTCGGGTCGGAATCTTCAAACAACACGCCGCGATATTTCCATTGGGTCAGCTCGGTATTTTCCGCTTCGTAAATATTTACCACGGCCTGGCCGCCTTTGGCCCGGTTCAAATTGCCGCCCGCCACCATGAAGGTTTTCTTTTTGTCGCGAAAAATAAACGGATCGCGCCAATCATAAATTTTTGTTCCACCGTGCAATGCTTCCGTCAGCATCGGATTGGCCGGAGATTTGCGCCACTGCAACAAATCATCGTCCCCAAGAGCGGCCCATTGTTCGGCGTGGTCTTGCGGTGATTTTCCGCGAGCGATGCTGGTGTAAAAGATCATCGGCGCGCCTTGGCCATTGATCGTGCAGCAACCGGACCAAACTTCCGCTTCCCCCGCTTCGGTGGAAGGCCAGAGCGCAATAGGCAGGGGTTCCCATTTCGCCAGGTCGCGGCTGCGAACATGTCCCCAGTATTTCGGCCCGCTTCCATCGCTGAACGGATTGAGTTGATAAAAGAGATGATAATAACCTTGGTGATAAATCGGGCCGTTCGGATCGTTCATCCATTGGGCCGGAGACGCGACATGGAAAGCGGGGCGCAGAGGATCGACTTGAGCGCGCGGGACGGCCGCTTCGATGGCCTCAGTCGCCCGCGCTATCGCTTCGTTTATGGACGCGCCACGCGCCCCAGGGCCCAGCAGCAAAACAGCAAGGAAGGAAAATCTAATAATTCGCAACAAAATCATCTGGTTTGAATCCAAGAGAAAATGCCGGGATCAAAGGCGGTTTACAATCGCGATTTGCGCCGTAAAACCGTTGTAATTTTGCCGCCGCGATTCTAACCTGCGCCGCAGCCATGAATGTCAAACATCCTTCTAAAATAGCTTTGGTAGTCCTCGTTTCATTCGCGTTGCTGGGCAACTCCAACACAGTGGCGGCGAAGGACCAGCGGCCGAACATCATGATTATAC
>DASRLE010000612.1:0-15010 GCA_035648615.1 Saccharimonadales bacterium (SeqCode)
GTCCAGGACAATCAATTGCAAATCGCGGGTCAGATTCAACTTGGGATGGTGGCGCGGAGCGAGATGGGATTTTTGGTCGTAAATCTCGGTGAAAACCCGGCCTAGGCCGCCAATGTAGATTGGCTGGCGCGGAATTTTCCGAGCGTCCATCATGAGCGACAATTGCGCGAGAATTTCCTGGGTGCGCCCTAAGGCAAAGGAGGGCATCAAAACCGAACCTTTGCGATCCAGCACTCGTTGAATGGCGGCGGCCAGGCGGTCAATTTCGGCTTCGCGCGTGAACCCGGGAATGGGCGCTCGATTGCCTCGGGTCGTTTCCATAATAAGAACGTCGGCTTTGACGCCGGAAAATTGAGCCGCTTGCAAAAGGGTTTGATCGTGAAAGCAAACGTCCCCGGTATAGAAAAGGGTCTGCGTTTTGCCTCGCACCATGATTCCGGCCGAACCGAGGGCGTGCCCCGCGTCATAAAACTCCAATTCCGGGGAGTGCTCCCCAGCGCGGGTCTTTTGCCAGCCAGCCCATTCGACCGGGCGGTTGTATTTAAACCCTTGGAAGTGGGCTTCGTTATCTTCCACCTGGTCGTGGGTGAACAGCGGATAATCGCGGATGCCTTTCTCGTCGCGCTGGCGGACCATTACATTGACGGAATTATGCAGCACACGTTTCGCTAAAAAGTAGCTCAACTCCGTCATCAGGACGTGGGCTTTCGGGAAATGCCGCATCGCCACTGGCAACGAGCCGATGTGGTCATGATGGCAATGAGAAATGGCAATGGCATCCAAATCTTCACGCTCCACGGCCGAATAAAGAGGCAACGCGGCCCGGCCATCGCGCTTGGGGTGCATGCCTGTGTCCATCAGGAGACGGAAGCCGTCCATTTCCACGAACCAGGCGCTGGCGCCGATGTCCGAATCGGGATTGAGATTAACAACGCGCATGGGTGATTATTGTCTCTGGGAGTCGCCAAAAAAGAATAAAAAAAGTTTTGAACATTTAAGAAAGAGGCGCGTCATATATATAAGCCTCGGACAACGGGCTGGGTGGGTTTTTGGTTTTCCCATCGAGTTGTGTTTCCGAGGTCAAGGGTTGGTTAGTTTGGTTGTTGGGGGGCGGACGCTGCAATGGCGTCCGCCCTTTTTTTATGGAGAATTGGTCTGCATCCGCGCCGCCGTTTTTAAGATCAACTCCTGAATGCCTTCGTATTTCGCATATTGGGCGGGGGGCTCGAAGAGGTTGACATCAGGAGGCTGGAGTTGCACATCCTGGAATTTGACCACCGTTGGAGGCGAGGTGAGCTTTATCTGAATCGGGAAATTGCCGTAATCCGTTGCCATCCAGACAGACAAGTCGTAGTGCTCGCCGTCGGCTTCCGTGACACTCCACCTGCTTTGTTCGCAGGGATGGTCATCAACGGTTTCGTTGGTCAAGGCAGTTTTGATAACGGTGGGAAGGCTTACCGGGTCGCTCCCCTTATTGGGGCCGAAGGGCAGCTCAAGGTAAGACGAAAACATGGGATAAATCACATACATTCGATTCCGGTCCGGCCGAAGGAGGGTTATGGTGTGCATCTGACCCAACTGGACGGCGTCGGCCGAGGGGAGATTGGAGGCGCCTTGAAAAGAACTCACTTCCAAACGCATATTCCCTGCGAGCACGGCGACATTGCACTCGAAGTTTGTCTCGGCGGCGCTGGCCACCTGAATTTGCGCTTTGCCGTAAAATGAGGGCCGCGAGCCAAGGACGTCGAGCAGGGCGTGCGGAAAGCCCGCCGGAAGTCCGCCCGGCAGTGGCACTTGCGCACAGACGGCATAACACGCCACCCAAAATCCCACCGCCACCTTAAATAGATGCTTCATCATTTTCCCTTGCCCTTGCGTTTGGTTGAAGATAAACGCTCCGCGCCAATTCTCCAGTGAAATTAATTACCCCTCCGCCACCGCCCAGTAGCGAAGACCACGGGCGCTGACCTCCAGTTCGCCAAACCCGAATTGCGCCATGATCGCCTCATAGATGGCCATACCCGCCAAAATGACGTCGGCCCGCTTGGCGGGGACGCCCACAATTTGCTGGCGTTGCGCGAAGGTCATTTGCCATTGCTCCTGCAAATGAGCCCGCAGGGTGGGTAGAGTGATGCGCGCCGTTTCGATTTGCTCCCGATCAAACCCTGCCAGTTTCTTTTCGATGCGCGCCAGGATGGTGGCGGTTCCGCCAGTTCCAACCAATCGCGTCTGTCCCGGGGCCGCTCGCAGTGCAGGCTCCAGGAAAGGCGCGACCTCGGAGGTAAGAAAAGTCTTCAACCCCGCGCGGCATTCCGCCAGCGCCTCCAAACCGGGCGGATCATTGAGCGCCAACTGTTCGAGCAGCCTCACTGTGCCGATACTGTAACTATGCCGGAATTGCGGCTCTCCTTCGTCCCCGACAATGAATTCGGTGCTGCCTCCCCCTACGTCCAGAACCAGGACGGGCGAATGGGCCAGTTGCGGATTGCTGGTCACCCCGCGAAAAACCCACTCCGCTTCCTGGTCGCCGGAAAGAATCTCCATCTCCTTGCCTGCGCGCGCGCGAATGGCGTCGGTCAACTCGTAAGCGTTGTGGGCGTCGCGGGCCGCACTGGTGGCGATGACGCGCAGTGACGATGCTCCCAAATCAGCCGCCTGGGCGGAATATTCAGCCACGACTTCCGCGCTCGAAGCGATGGCAGATGGCTGCAATTGCCGGGTGTGGTAAAAGCCGGCGCCCAAGCGGGTTTGCTTACTTGTTTCACAAATTGGAGTGATTAACCCATCCGCCACATCGGCGACAAGCAGCTTTACTGAATTGGTGCCGATGTCGATGACAGCGCGGCGAACTGGAGCAGGACGGTTCAAGGGCTACTTGGAAGCGCGACGGGCCAGGACAGCGCCGCCAATGATCCCGGCGTCATCCCCAGCCTTGCTGGCTACGATTTCGATGCCCTTGCTCGTTCCGCTCATGGCGTAGTCTTCGGCGGTCTCGACGATGATGGCCATCATTTCGTCTCCCAGGGCGTCAATCACTCCGCCGCCCAGCACGACCATTTGCGGATTGAAAACGTTGATCAAATTGGCCACCGCAATGCCGGTGTATTCGGCCGCTTCTTCCACGATTCGCTCGACAAATTTGTCGCCTTTGCGGATGGCCTTGCGCAAATCGCCGCTGCGCAAATCGGTCAAGTCCGATCCCAGCATCTCGGTCAGCAAGGTTTTCTGGCCGTCCTTGACCGCCGTATGGATTTTTCGGAAGATAGCGCTGCGGCTGGCCAGGGCCTCGAAGCAACCGCGATTGCCGCAGCCGCATTTGGGTCCGCCCACTTCCAGGACCATGTGGCCGATCTCGCCCGCCGTGCCATTGAAGCCGGAATAAATTTTGCCATCAAGGACGAGGCCGCCTCCAATGCCAGTGCCGATAAAAATGCCGATGGCATTGCGCGGCTTGGATTGGAGTTCGGTTTCAAAAACCCCCAGCATCGCGCCGTTGCAATCGTTCTCGATGGAAACAGGGAGGCCCAACTCCTTTTCGAGGTTTTTCTTCAACGGCACGTCCTGCCATTGCAGGTTTGGCGCAAAAATGACGCGGCCCGACGGCGCATCGATCGCCCCCGGAGCGCCCACGCCCACGCCGCGCACCTGCTTGAGATCGAGATCGCATTCATCGACCGCCTCGCGCACGCAACGGCCGATGCGTTCGACCACTTCGTCCGCGCCCCGTTCCGATTTGGTGCTCATTTTGTTGCGGCCCAAACAGGTGAGCTGGGCGTCAAAGACGCCGGCCAGGATTTTGGTGCCTCCCAGATCGACGCCGACAAAATATTCTCCCTTGGCGGTGGATTCAGGCATGGCAGGAAATAAAAGTTAGATTGCTCATGCCTCCAGGACGCTTTCGATGCGCCGCCGCAGTTCTCCGTTGATTTCTTCGGGCGACTGACGGCCATCGACCA
This sequence comes from Saccharimonadales bacterium (SeqCode), assembly GCA_035648615.1. Taxonomy (GTDB): domain Bacteria; phylum Verrucomicrobiota; class Verrucomicrobiia; order Limisphaerales; family Palsa-1400; genus DASRLE01. The sequence continues at coordinate 3,957 of DASRLE010000612.1, forward strand.
TGGTAAACCCGTAAGTGCCCTGCAACTCCTTGAATTTCAGCGCCACGCGCGCTTGATATTGCAGGAAGCTGTCGAACATGTCGCGCGAGAGGCCCAGATCCATGCCGCTTTCCCAAAAATCCAGGGAATGATTTTTGGAGAAGTTGCGCAGCACCAATTCCTCCGGCGGCACGTTTAGATAAAAAACAGCGTCCGGCACCAGCGCGATTCCGTAGAGGTTCTTCAGCCACGCCAAATCAATGCCCCGCACCATGTCGCGCACCATCAGCGTGTAAATGTAGCGGTCGGCCAGCACCATGAAACCGGCCCTTAAGCCGGGCAAAATAATATTTTCCAACTGATCGGCAAAGTCCGTCGCGTAAAAAAGACTAAGCGTGGTGCGGCTCAAAATATTTCCCTGCTGCGCCTGATCCAGTTCTTCGCTGACCAGGGTGGAGCGCTTGAGGCCCACTTGCACGGTGGCATGGCCGCTGCCTTCCAGCCACTCGACCAGGCGGGCAATTTGGGTCGAACGTCCGCTCCCGTCCGCGCCTTCCACTACGATCAGTTTTCCGGCCAGCTTGGTCAGGTCAACGCCGGGAACGCCCTGGCCGTAAAAACGGCGGGGCTTGTTTCGCGGGACAATACAGCGGCGGTTTTTTTTCGCGGCGAGATGACGGGCGTTTTTCATGATTGCACTGTTTTATTCAAGGCGAACTTGGCCAGGTCCACCTTGGCGGCGACAAGATCGCGCACGATGTTTTGCTGGGCTTCAATGGGCTGATTGGCATCCATGACCAAGAATTTGAAGTCTGCGCTCATGGCCAGATACTGCTCCAAAATTCGGCCCTGAAAAATCCGGAAGCTTTCGTAGGGATCGGTCGAGAGGCGCAAGTCCATCCCCGCCTCGAAATATTTCAACTGCGGACGGCCGTCCAGAATACGCTGCAACGAAGTTTCCAGCGAGGCTTTGAAGAAGAAAACCAAATCGGGCAGCGCCGCGAAATTATAAATGCCCCGCACCCATTCCGCCGGACATCCGCGCACTGTGTCGCGGGCAAAGGCGGTGAAAATGTAGCGATCGCATAACACAATATATCCCGCGCGCAGGAGGGGGACCAACTGCCGTTCATAGCGGTCCGCAAAATCTGTGGCATGGATGAGGCTGAAGGTCGTCGGCGAAAGCAGTTCCCGTTTCTTGCCCTTGCTTGTCGCATTCTTGACCAGGGTGGAAGAATTCCATTCGCTGAAAAAAACCTTGAGTCCCTGCAACTCCAGCCAGCGTTTGAGCAAATAGATCTGGGTCGATTTGCCTGAGCCATCAAGACCCTCGACCGCGATCAAACGCCCCGGAAATCCCAGTTCAGCAAAAGTCTTCATCCGCGCTTACCTTTTACGGTCTTCCCCATCGAAAAGAAAACAAAATCCGAATCGGCTTCAACTTGCGTCTCTATTGCTGGATGACGCGATAGAAACGAGGAGCGTTGCCTGCGCCGAGGGTGTCAGACGCCCCGCCCACTCCATTGGTGCCAAAAACTGCCGCGCCAAGATTTGTCCAAGTGGACTGAGTCAAATCGGACGTGTATTGTACTTGATAGGACTCCCCGGCCATGGAGTTCCACGTAAAAGAAATAGTTGAACCGCTTCGCACCACGCTTTGCAGAAAAGGCGCCAGGAAACCAACGCGGAAAATAGCGCCGTCGCCGCCCTGCGCCAAATCGTTCACGCCGCCTTCGGACGTGGTGCCGTAAAGTCCGCCGTCGCTGCCTTGGATGACGCCGACATAGGGAAACGCGCCGTCATAATTTCCATTAAAGGAAACGAGGGTGGTCAGCCCGCCGCTCGGGGTCATTTGAAAGAGCGTGCCATAGCTGGTGGCAGGAAACCCAAGGCCGCCGGAAAAAGTAGTGCCATAGAAATTGCCGTCGGCCGCCAGGAGCAAAGCCGCTTCCGGATAACTGCCGTTGGTGCCGTTGAAGGACACCAATGGGGTCAACACGCCCCGAGGTGTAATTTTGAAAATAGCGCCCTCGCTGTTCGTCCCCCCCGAATAAGTCGTGCCATAAAAATTGCCGTCGCTCCCTTGCGCCAGGCTGGCATACGGATTGGCCCCGTCCGCACCGTTCTTGAAGGAATAAAGGTTGGTAAAAACGCCGTTGCTGTTAATGACGAAGATGGTGCCATTGCCTCCGTTGACAATATTGTTGGTGCCGCCCTCGAAGGTAGTTCCATAAAAGTTGCCATCAGCGCCCTGCACCAGTCCGGCCAGGGGATAAAACCCGTTGGTCAAGTTAAAGGCAAACGACCAAATTAAAGTTCCATTCGTGCTCACCTTAAACACAGTGCCGTAACCGCGATCGATTCCGGCGTTGGTCGGACCCGCCTGGGTGGTGCTGTACAAATATCCGTCCGCGCCAAACACCAGGTTTGCTTGAGGATTGATCCCGTCGTCTTTCCCCGTAAATGAGTAGATGGAATGAAAATCACCGGCGGGAGTGACGCTAAAAACAGTGCCCCAGTCGAAGGCGCCGCCGGCAGCGGTTGTGCCATACAGGGTCCCATCGGGGCCGCTGACCAGTCCGGCGGAGGGATAAGAACCATGGATATTATCTAACGCGATGACCCAGGAAAAGACGCCGTTGGTATTGAGGCTGAAGACAGTGCCATACCCTTGGGCGCCTCCCAAATACGCCGTGCCGTAAATGTTCCCGTTGCGGCCCTGCACGAGGCTATTTTGGGAGTAATCACCGCTGGAGCCGGTGGCAAGCGAGGCGACAGTGTTGAATACAAGGTTGGTCAATTGGGAGGCCTCGTTCGTCACGGTCAGCGTGATAGGGCCGCTGGTCGTGCCCCCGAAGGAATTGGTCACAACGACGAAATAGGTTCCCGCATTGCTTTGCTGGGAATTGATGACGTTGAGCACGTTGTGGCTGGCTCCGACGATTTGTTGATTGTCAAAATACCATTCGTAACCAAAAGGCTTCGAGGAGGCGTTCGTCACCGCGACAGAGAACATTGCGGTAAACGTCACGGGAACAGTCTGGCCGTTTGAGGGCGTTATGGAAACAATGGACGGCGTTTGCGCGGGACTGGACGGCGCGACCAGGCTGGCGGCAGCCGCCAAAACAGTTATTCCCGTCCGCACTGCTTCCCTAAAGGGTAATTTGGCCATCTTTTATAAATCCTTTCCTGTGGTCTGCGGTTTGAACGCGCCCGTCCCTCTCATTCCAACAATGGCACAACGAGAGCGAAAAGACGAGTTCAATTGTCGCGCGACAACAGACGAATGGCCGTTCTCGGGAAACATTGACAGAAGCTGGTTTGAAACCCTATTGCTTAGTAAGCTGTTAGATTGCCATGAAGCCGAAATCAGTCCGCCTCTTTATCAAACCGTGGTGCGGTTGGTGTCACCAAGCCATCGCCTGGCTTGACGCGCGGGGCATCGCGTACGAAACACTGGATGTTCTGGCCGAACCTCTCGCCCGCCAGGAGATGCGCCAATTGTCCGGGCAGAGTCTGGCCCCGGTGATCGATGTGGACGGCGAGATTTTGGCTGACTTCGATACCGTGCAACTGGCAGAATTCTGGAAGCGATTTGAATGAACCTGCTTTCCACTCCTCCCCGGCCCCGGCTGCCCGAATGGCTGCGCCTTTCCCTCCCCACTTCGCCGGGCTTTGCCCGCACGCGCGCGCTTCTCGATGAGTTGAACCTCCACACCGTTTGCGAAAGCGCCAAGTGTCCGAATCATTGGGAATGCTGGAGCAAAGGCACGGCGACCTTCATGATCGCCGGCGACCATTGCACCCGCGCCTGCGGCTTTTGCGCGGTTAAAACGGCCAAGCCCCTCGCCTTGGAAACCGATGAACCGGCGCGCGTCGCCGAAGCGGTGAGGCGCATGGGCCTCAAGCATGTGGTTATAACCGCCGTGGCTCGCGATGACTTGGCCGACGGCGGCGCGGAACATTTTCGGCAAACCATCGAGAACGTGCGCAAACTCAATCCCGCGATTGCCATCGAAGTTTTGGTGCCGGACTTTCTGGACTGCGACGAAGCCATTGATTCGGTGTTGGCGGCCAATCCGCATATTTACAACCACAATCTCGAAACGGTGCGGCGGTTGACCCCCAGCGTGCGGCATCGAGCTACCTATGACCGCTCCCTTAGCGTGCTGGCCAAGGTCAAACAAAAGCGCGGCGACTCGATTTTCACCAAGTCCGGCTTGATGCTCGGCTTGGGAGAGCGCGAGGAGGAACTGTTCGAAGCGATGGCTGATCTGCGGCGTTCGCGATGCGACATTTTGACTCTTGGCCAATATCTTCAGCCGACCCTGCGTCATTTGCCCGTCGTCGAATTTATCGCCCCACCTATTTTCGCGCGCTACAAAACTGCGGCCGAGAAAATGGGATTCCTCCATGTTGCCAGCGGGCCGCTGGTGCGCAGTTCCTACCACGCCGACGAATTTCAGTTGCCCTCGGACAAAATTTAACCGTTCGGCCACCGATCCGCCGTCTCAGAACGAGACAAAAGAATCTCCAAACTGGACACTCCCCACGTTTGGTTCTGATTTAGGCGTTCTCACTTCCTGCTGATTCATTGGCATATTGCTTGCTACTCAGCATTTTCCACTAGAGTATCCTAAGTGTGATGCCCGGTGTTGGTATCAGGGAAATTACTAGCGGACGATCTCGAACGTAGCAGGGTGGTTCATCCAAAAACGATGATAAAACGAAATATTCTCGTCCAGCGTGCGGTAAGGTTGCTCTCTGTTTTTTCCGTGGCAGCCGCGCTGGGTGTTTTTATTTCTCCCGGATTGCAGGCGGCGCAGCCGATAACCGATGCCAACCCGATGCGCTTGCCGCAGGCGGGCGATTATGGTTTGCGCATCATCACCTCAAACTTGCTGGAATTGACGTTGATTACGACTCGTTCCGCGCCCGCAAATTCCAGCGATGACGCGGTGACGGCTTGGGACTTTGTCAATCCCGCCGCCAACAGCTTGAGTGCGCCAGCAGCGACGCGTTTTATCGTGAACGTGAGCGGCGGCCAAGTGGGCATTCAATCGGTCGGTTTCAAGCGCCGGCCGATTTACGCGGCGGTCACCAACTACGACCTGCGCATTGGCAACGCCCTTTATTTGCAGTTGAGCAGCCCGATTCCCAACAACGCTGTGGTGCAGGTCGGCAATCCGGACGGCAGCCTCTGGGGCGCCGATGTCCAATTTGCCGCCACCAACAGCCCGATGCGAATCACTCCGGTGATTCACGTCAACGAGGTGGGTTACATGCCCGGCTACAACAAATGGGCGCAGGTTGGCTATTATCTTGGCAGCATGGGCGAATTATCGGTTTCCGCAAACCTCGGTTTCAACATCGTCAGCGTTGCCACCGGCCAAACGGTCTATTCCGGCGCCCTGACAACTCGGGCGGAACAAGGTTTCAATTCGCCCGCGCCGTACCAGCATGTGTTGGAGGCGGATTTTTCGTCATTCACCAACGCGGGCCAATATCAATTGCAAGTGCCGACTTTAGGGGCTTCGTATCCTTTCGTCATCGACTCCGGGATTGCGGGACTGTTCGCCAGGACCTATGAACTGGGCTTGTATCATTCGCGCTGCGGTTATGCCAACGCGCTGCCTTACACGCGTTTTAGCAAAGGCGCCTGTCACGATTTGCCGACGGTGGTGCCCGACATGAGTTATACGGAGGTCAACGGGGTTCTGCAGGAAATGGCCACGCAATTCGGCCCCGGTTCCCAACTGAGCACTACACCTCTATTGACCAGTATCAATGCCAGTCTTTATCCCTTCGTCAATACCGGCCCGGTCGATACCCACGGCGGCCATCACGATGCGGGCGACTACAGCAAATATACGGTCGATGTCGCTCAACTCTGTCATACGCTGCTTTTCGCGGTGGATTCGCTCCCGGGCGTGGCCCAACTCGATAACCTGGGTGTCCCCGAAAGCGGCGACGGCGTCCCGGACGTTTTGCAAGAGGCGCTGTGGGAAATTGATTTTCTCTCCCGCCTGCAAGATGCCGACGGCGGCTTCTATTTCCTGGTCTATCCAACGAACCGTCAATATGAGGCGGACGTGTCGCTGGTTGCCCCTGCCTTGGGCGACCCCCAGTGCGTCTTTCCAAAAACCACTTCAGCGACCGCCGCAGCGGTCGGCGCTCTGGCCGAAGCCGGGTCATCGCCCTACATGAAGAAGTACTATCCATCCAATGCCGCCACTTACATGGCTGCTGCGATCAAAGGCTATCAATTTCTGCAAACGGCCATTTCCAAGTATGGCCGCGCCGGCTCTTACCAAGCCATCCAACAATATGGCAACGCTTATACCAACGACGACTTGCTGGCGTGGGCTTCGGCCTCGATGTATGCCGCGACCGGAAACGCCGCCTACCAATCGGATTTAACCAATCATTTCAACCCCTCCGATCCCAACACTGTTTACTGGGGATGGTGGAGAATGTACGAGGGCTACGGTTGCGCCATTCGCGATTATGCTTTCGCCGCGCGTTCCGGCCGTTTGCAGTCCAGCCAGCTCAATAACAATTACCTGACCAATTGCGAGGCGCAAATCATCGCCTGTGCCAATGACAATGTGAGTTGGGCCAATCATAGTTCGTATCACAATAGTTTCTCGGATGCCTATAAGTCATCGTTCAATGCGGGTTGGTTTTTTTCCGTCAATCAAACTTTTGACATTGCCGTCGCCAACGCCATCACGAACGATCCGGCCTACATTCCCGCGATGCTTGGCAACATGAATTATGAGGCCGGGTGCAATCCGTTAAACATGACCTATGTCACAGGCATTGGCTTAAAGCGCCAGCACGAGATTGTCAGTCAATATGCCGACAATTCGTTTCGCTCGCTGCCGCCCTCCGGTATTCCGCAGGGCAGTGTGCAGAGCGGCTTTGTCTATTTGCAGCCCTATGATTCGCTCTGCAGCCAGTTGACCTTCCCCAACGATACGCCCGCAGGCTCCAGTTACGCTCCTTACGACCGCTGGGCTGACACTTTCAATACCATGACCGAGTTAGTGAGCTGGCAACAAGGCCGCAGTCTGGCGGCGATGGCCTATTTGATGGCGCAAACTTCCACGGCGACGCAAACTTGGCAATACGCTGCCGGGACGATTACCGGGTTGCCCGGTAGAGTGACCAACGGCGTGCCCGTGACGGTGGGACTCTCCGTGTCCGGTTTAACCATGACCAACGCGATGTATGTCTGGGAGGCGGCCGGCCAGGATCCGACCCCGGGAGCGACATTTACCTTCGTGCCCAATACGGCCGGGGCCTGTTGGATTGAGGTTGAAGCGGCGCTGCCCGATGGCCGCCGTGTCTTTGCCACCAACTCGTTCCAGACCATCTCCGTGACACCTCCCAACCCATATCTTTCCTCGGAAGAGACTCCCGATTCCACCGTGATCGCGCTCTACCATCTGGATGACAATTGGGCGGACGCCAGCGGCAACGGACTTGCGTTAACCCCGGCGGGCGGCGCTTACTTGGACAGTAACAACGTCTCATGGATGGCGAGTCCAGTCGGCAGTTCGCTGCATGCCATGAACATCGGCGATACCGCAACGGTGAGCATTCCAAACAGTCTGATCTGGAATTCCGCGACCCGCAAAATTTCCATTGAGGCCATGATCTATATCAGCGCTTATTTGGGTTACAACACCGCCAACGTGGATGTGCTGGCTTTGGGAGATCAGAATGACAATTGGGACTCGACCTTGGAATTGATGGATGATATGTATGCCGGCCCAACCTTTCGCGCCGGCGGGACTACGGTGGCTGCCAGCAGCACGATCAGCAGCGCCTTGACCGCCGAAACCTGGCATCATCTCAGTCTTTCGATTGACACCAATGGTTACACGATGGAAGTCGATGGAACTAACATCGCTACTTTGGCGGCAAACAAAGACCTGTCGAATTGGGGCCAAAACGGCAACGCTCACATCTTGACCCTCGGTCACTTTAACGGATGGATCGACGAAGTGGTGGTGCGCAACATCACCACCAACGCCGTTACTTCGGGCGGCTCCGGCGCATCCGGGACCAATGCCTCTCCCGTAGTTAGCTTGTCCGTCCCGTCGGGCTCCTATTCGGCTGGAGCCGATATTCTTTTAACGGCGGCTGCTTCGGTCTCGAACGGCGCGGTCGCCAGCGTCACTTTCTACGAGAATGGAATCCAAGCGGGGCCGGCCCTGACTGCCGCACCTTATGATATGATTTGGAGCAATGTCCCGGCGGGAAGCTACAATGTGACCGCACAGGCCCAGAGCGCGGCTGGAACGAGCACCGTTTCGGCGCCGGTTGCCATCCTTGTCAGCCCGAATGCGCCAGTCATCTCGCCCGGCGGAGGGACTTATACCAACCGGGCCATTGTCACTTTGGCGGGTTCGACTGGAACAACCATTTTTTACACGACAGACGGCACTGCGCCGACGCCCAATTCAACCGTCTATCTGGCGCCGCTGACTCTGGCGACCAACGCCATTGTCAATGCCTACGCCGCAGCCGGAGCAGCGGCGAGTCCGATTGCCAAGGCTCAGTTCACGATTATTAAACCCTCCGGGGGCGCCTTGCCGTCTCCTTGGACGAATTCCGACATCGGCGCGGTGGGGCTGGCTGGCCGCGCGGCTTATTCCGGCGGCGTCTTTACGGTGAATGGCGCCGGAGCGGACATCTGGGCCACAGCCGACGCATTTCAGTATGTCTATCAGCCATTCAACGGCGACGGCCAAATTATTGCGTGTGTCTCCGGTCTTCAGGCGACGGACCCATGGGCGAAAGCGGGTGTCATGTTTCGGCAATCGCTCGACCCCAGTTCAGCGCAGGCGCTCATGCTGGTTTCTGCGGCCAACGGCGCCGCATTTCAATATCGCGCCTCATCTGGCGCCTATGCCGTGGAACCGAACGCGGTTCCAAACGACGTTAGTCCGTATTGGGTGAAAATGGCCAGGGTCGGCAATGTGTTAAACGGTTATGTTTCACCCGATGGCGTAACTTGGAGTTTAATTGGCTCGAGTTCTATCGCCATGACTTCGAGTGTCTATGTTGGACTGGCCGTGACGGCGCACACGGCAACGCCGGCTCTTTGCGCCGCCACGTTTAGCAGTGTGCGAGTCGCCGGCGCGGCCAATACTGCGATTTTGAATCCCATACTCAACCCGGATAAGAGCATGACCCTCTCCTTCGTCGGCCTTCCTGGTTATACCTATCTTATCCAAGCGGCCGGCGCTTTGACATCGCACACCTCCTGGCAAACCCTTTCCACCAACGTCACGGACGTCAATGGCCTGTTGCAATTTACCGACCCCAATGCCGGTTCCTATCAAAGCCGGTTTTACCGCACTGCATTGCCCTTTTGAAAAGAGGCGGGGCTCTTAGGAAAGCTTTTTCTTGGCTTCCTCGGGAACGCTTACTTTCGTCGAGCCTACCCCGTTAATTTCCACCGTGGTGGTGCGGTCAATGTCGCGGTCGTTGCCATTGAAGTTGACGGTGCCTTCCAGCTTGAATTGATATTTCGTCAGGGCGCCGTCTTTGATCCAGAACTTGACGGTGCCTTTGGCATTGCTCACCGCCGGGCCATCCCCGCCGCCGGGCCGGCGGAAGCTGAGCAGGCTCTTGGCGCCGTCTTCGGTCATGTCCCCCGAATAAACGTCATCCGACTTGGTTAGCTCCTTTGTTTTGCCCGCTAAATTGGCGGCTTCCTCGGCCGGATTTTTATAATTCCGCAGCCGAAAAGCGAGAAAGCGAATGGGATTAAACTGTCCATCGCCGTTGTCCTTGCTCGCTTCCTGAAGAGTCTGCCAGCCGTCGTCCGTCTTGATGATAGCCTTGCCGCCTTTGATCACGGCCTCAGTCGTATTATCGCGCATGGAGAAAGTGAGATAAGTGTAGCCATCCTTTTCCGTCTGACCCGTGCTGGGGCCTGGGCGAAACTGTTTGGCTTCGACGGTTGTTTTCCAGGCGTAGCTATCGGCTGCCGCCAGTTTATCGGCGGCGCTTTTAACGTCGTCATTGGGAGTGGAGTCGGCGGCGAACAGAGGCCCCGCCGTCAAGAGAACTATCGCGCAAAGGAGATTTTTTTTCATAGGCGCAAGGATTAAACCCTGCGCCTGTCAATGGCAAGACTCAAGTGCCGCCTGCTCAGGCGGCCGACGATTCGTAGGCCGGCGCTTTTTCGAGGGCGGATTTGGTCGAGTCAATAAAAACTTTGGAATCCGACCAGCTAATTTTTTCGATCTCGAAGGGTGAGAGCAAAACCTTCTTGCCCGAAAGCCAGCTTCCCATGTCCAGGACCACATGGTCAATGCCCCAGGTTTCGTCGTCCATCAAGAAGTCGGCGACATGTCCAAATGCCTCCTGGCCGCTGCCCTGGATCTGATAACCCATCAAGGTCTCAGCGCTGCGCAAGTGGGCGTCCGCGTTGGTCCCGCGCCGCCGTTTGCCCGGCGGTGGACTCACCGGTGGCATATTGACCAGCGGCGCCATGGGAAAGTCGCTCACTCCCCAAAGCGCGCCGCCCTGCCAATAGAAGGGCCAGTTATAATACCGATAATACTCTTCTTCGTATTGACGCGAAACCGGCTTGTGCAGGTCCGCGGGTGGACTGTTCTCGATCTGGTGGCGCGTCAGGTGAATCGGCAGGAGCTTTTCCTGGGCATTCCATGGCCCCAGAGCGTGAGGGGCGAGAAGGACAAGGCGGCCCGGCAGCCATGCGCCGGTGTCCGCCACGATATAGCGAACGGCCCAATCCTGGTCATCAAAGTAGATGTCTTTGACATGGCCGATATGGCCGTCCTTGGCCCCAAGTTTGTGACCGACAAACTTTTTGATGCTGCGTAACATAGGCGATTATGATTTGGAACTGCGAAACGCGGTGGCCAACCCCCCCACAGCCAGAACGATGCCGACGATCAACAGCCAAATGGCTTTATTGGTCGGCGCTCCGGTGAAGAAGTTGGAAATGTGCGAACCGGCGGAGTTGGAGGCGTTGACCCCGAAAACGATCAACACAACTCCGGCGACGAGGGCGGCGAGCGAGATAACTT
>DASRLE010000613.1:0-3869 GCA_035648615.1 Saccharimonadales bacterium (SeqCode)
ACTGCCAACCAGAGTTACCCTCGCAACGTGTCTGGCCCTATATGTTCCATAATCGCTATTAGGATGGTGATCGCTTAAGCCCGACAGGCTGCTAGGTGTTCTTCGTCGGCCTAACTTGGATGGCAGCGTCTGGCAGCGCGAGGTTCGCGCCGAGTGGGATCGTGATTGATGCGCCGGCTCCTGGACAGCAACGTCCTGATTGGCGCGCTGGCCGAGACAAATCGATTTTACCGGCTTATTTTTAGTCCGGAGAAGCGGGGGTCAAATTCCGCTTCCGAGGTGCTGATGGCGGCGACGCCCACCGAAAGTTTTCCGGGCCAATTCGATGGAATGTGTTTCGTGCCCAGAATATGCCAACTGCTCCCGTCCAGGCTGGTCGCGCCCGTGATGTCCAAACCGCGCCGTTCGAGGCGAAGAAAAACCGGGCCTTGCGGCGGAAGACCGTGATCTCCGGTCAAGCCCATGCGCTGAAGTTCTCCGCCGGCCCGCAGTTCAAAGTTTGCGTAAAAGCCGGGTTTTTCGCCGGGAAATTGCAAGACCGCGCGGGCCAGGGTGACTACATTTTGCGCATCCAGCGTCACGATGATTGCGGCGGCGTTGTAGGCGCTGCGGCCTGCCTGGGTGGAAATTTCGCCAGGCGCGTAACGGCCATCCGTCTGCACTTGAATGGTGAAATCGCCTTCGACCTCTTGCACCACGCGCGGCGCGTTCGTCCGATCAATTTCGGCGGCCAAGTCATGAGGATGTCCCGAACCGGGAACGCTGATGACTAGGGAGTTCTTGCCAAGGTAAAAATTGCAATCGCCATCTGGATTAACAATCCGACCCCAGCCAGGTAGATTCTGATCTAATAGATTATTTGATACAGATTGGTCGTTGCCTGAGACCGTTTGGAAGGAATGGGAGCTTTGCTTGGCGTTTGTATTGACGTTCAACCGGCCAAGGTACAATGACCCGGGCGCAGTCGACGGTAGCTCGGCGCCACTCGCCGGCTCGATGACGGCTCGAAAATAAATTTCCTTGAAGTCCAAGCCGAGCGACGAAAGCGGAGTCACGCTGTTGGTGGCGAGCGCCGTCAACCATACGCCCCAGCCGTTCGGGTTTGTGATGTCCGTGTTGGTTTCGACTTTGTAGGAGACATTGGAGACTGTGTTAAAAGCGGTCAGATAAACGGCCGTCGTGCTGTTACTGATGACGAGGTAGAGTTGGCTGGGTGCGGGCAACGCCGAAACCGATGCCGCAGCCGCAGAGGGTCCAGCCACAAACGCGGTTATTGTCGCCAGCCCAATCAAAGACAAGAACCTGGGGGCATTCATGCAATTTCGCCTGCCATAGGTGTTTCCCAGCGTACAAAATGTTTTGACGCCGCTGCAAGTAAAAACCACGCCCACGCGATCCGCGCAAAGGTAAAACCTGCTTGCCGTAAGCCGATCTTCTGGGTAAGGTGAATTGCATGAGCGCGGTTGAACTTGCAGTTAAAAAAGTCAAAAAATTGTCTGCTCCCCAGGCGCGGGAATTGTTGGGCTGGCTGGACAAGCACCAGGACAACGGCAAATCCTCTATCCGACCGCGCCGCACATCTCGTCAGACCGCGTTGGCCCGCAGGAAACAGAAGTTCAAAGAATGGAATGACTCCGTTCGCGGCACCACTGATTGGGAACCGCCCCGGATGCCCGACGATCTGGTAAAGCCCTTTCGGCTGTGAACTTCGTGCTGGACACGAATGCTGTCAGCGAGTTGCGCAAGCCTCGCCCCAACTCCAATTATTTTGCCTGGGTGGATGCCCAAGACCCCGCTCACCTTTTTATCACCACCATTTCGTTGGGCGAGGTATGGCATGGCTTCCACCGTTTGCCATCGGAACACGCCGACTACGAGAGCATCAAGCGATTCGCGACCAATGTGACGCGGACATACACCGTGTTGAACTATGACACCCGTGCAGCGGCAATATGGGGAGAATTAACCGCCAGGGTGAGTGGCCTCTTGCCATTGCGCGATTCCTTCATTGGAGCAATCGCCCGCTCGCGCGGCTTTCGGGTCGTTACGCGCGACCTTGCGCCATTCGAGCGCATGGGTTGTAAAGTTCTCAACCCGTGGCAGTGAGGAGTCAGGACGGCGAAAAATCTCAGCGGCTGGTTCTCATTTCATCGACCGCGGCAATCAATCCCGGCGGAATAAGGTCGAAAACCTGTCGATGCGATTCGCAGAGCCGAATTAGGTTCGCGCGATCTTTGGCGCGCTTGGACAGGCGTCGCGCGGAATCCTGCAAAGCCCATAATTTGCCTTGGACAAGGTCGGGCAATGACGCGATCGGCATGTCCAACCCAAACAGGCGGCCCGGCACCGCCCGCGCCGGAAATGTCCCATACGGTGAATTAATCGTGATCTGGAGCCGCAGCCGGCTTCCGGGCAATTGCGCGTTAATGGAATTGGCAACTGCTTCCACCCGAAAGCCTCTGGCTTGCAGGGCTTCGTTGACTCCCGTGGCGGCGACCACGGCAAAATCGGCGTCCAAGGTGACCACTGGCTCAACGTAATGGTTGACTGCCAATCCCCCGATGATGCAGAAGAGCTGGCCCGCCTCGCGCAGGGCCTCGACCGCAAGGCGCAAGTCTGAATCACTTCCAGTTAATCCCGCGAGAAATTCTTCGTCCCTCATAACGAAAAGCTACTGCGGCGCTTCTTGGGGAAAATCAATTCGCCGGCCGGTGCGGGCGGATTCGCGGGCGGCATCCAGTATTTCGGTCACGATCAGGTTCACGGCGAGAGAGGACGGGCCGCTGGGTTGAACTTCGCCGCGCACCACGGAAATGAGGTAGGAAAGTTGATTCTTGGGCGGACCCGAATTTACCGCCTCGGGTAATTCGACCTCGCTCTCGAGCGCGTTTCCCTTCTTGACTCGCAATAGGTTCCGGCGCGGCACCAGCACACAACCTCTGTTGCCGTAAATCTCGAGGTCCTTGCGGCCCATCGGCCAGTTCCAGGAGGCTTCGATGATCCCCTGCGCTTTCGGGTAGGTCAAGACTATGGTCGCCTCGTCCTCAACCTTGGGATAAATCTCGGGCTTGATGTGCTGCGTCACCGCGAAAACTGAAGTGGGCCGCTGGCCATCCATCAGCCACGTCATCAATCCTGCTCCGTAACAACCGAAATCAGGGAGTGCCCCGCCGCCGTTCAACACTGGGTCGGTCAGCCAGTTGAGGAATGTTGCCGAACAGCCGATTTCTTTGGGGCCGTTATGGCCGTCACAGGCCACCATCTTCCGCAAATCGCCAATCGCATGTTCATCGTGGACTATTTTGTAGGCGGCTTGATTGCCCGGATACCACGTCGTTTCGTAATTGACGATGACTTGAATCCCGCTGTTGCGCGCCGCCGTTTCCATGGCGCGCGCGTCGGCCATGTTCACCGCCAGCGGTTTCTCCATCATCACGTCGATATGGCGGGACGCACACATTTCCACCACTCGCCGATGATCCAAGGTTGTGGTGAAGGTGGCGACGGCCTGGATATTGGTTCGGGCCAGCAACGCGTCGAGCGTAGGATAAAAAAGATTGCTGTCCAAATTGAATCGCCGCGCGTAGGACATGGCCAAGGCATGATCGGGTTCAACGATGCCGGCGAGTTCAGCATCCTGCCGGCCCCGGGTCAGAGGGATGAATCCATAGGCATGATCATGCACCAAACCCACGATGGCGAAGCGCATGGGCGGCTTGGCCGCGTCCGCCCCAACTGGAAGAAGAGAAACCAACAGACAACAAAGAGGAAGAAATTTGCTCATGCCTGTTGCAGTATTTCAGCCGAAAAAATATTTTACAATTGAATATTGCCTTCTCCCCGGCGACAGGGCAAAAAGAGGCATGGCT
>DASRLE010000614.1:0-5054 GCA_035648615.1 Saccharimonadales bacterium (SeqCode)
GGCAGCCAGATGCCGCGCGGGTCGCGCCCGAAACAGCGGCGATACGAATCCCGCGCGACGAGGATTTGCGCGCGCAACGAAGGAGGATCATCGGCCAGCAAGGGGAGAAGCGCGTGCGTCGCGGCGCAGGTGGCAATTTCGAGCAGCCCGGCTTCCTGAAATTTCCCCAGGGCGCCGGCGATATTCCGGCCGCACGCAAAATACGTTTCGCGCAAGCCGGTGAAACGATGGTGATACATCCAGGCCAGTTCGCGCAGGGGCGGTTGCCAGTGCGTGCGTTGGATTTCATTGTCGGCCAGCGCGATCAGCCCGTCGAGATGCTTCACGTAGCGTTCCTGCAAAAGCGGATCGAGCAGCATCGCGCACAGGGTTGGAGAAAGAGAGACTGTCAAGCGCACGGACATGCCGTCGTTCTGCCAGCCTTGCAGCAGTCGCAGGAGCGGAAGGTAGGTCTCGGTGATGGCTTCGTAGAGCCAGTTTTCCTCGAGGAACTTTTCATGCTCGGGATGCCGCACGAAGGGCAGGTGCGCGTGTAATAAAAGGGCGAAATGGCCTTGCATGGGAAGTTAGTCCAAGTCCTGGGTCAAATGCACAGCCAAGGCGCGGCTTTTCCACCAGAGGGCCGCGCCCAATAGCAACGGGAGGCATTTCAAGGCCAGCCAGCCGGGCTGGAGCGGCACATGGCGGGGTGACAAATATAAAAACAAATCGCTCGCGCAAAGGCTCACGCTGAAAATGATAAAGCCAAAGGCGGCCAGCCGAATAATCGACAGCGCAACTTTGGTGTAAACATTCACAGGCAAGAAGCCGGCGCGCCGATTTGCCCCGTTCACGCCACCGCGCTGACCAACGGCGGTTGCAGGCGCTTATCCTGTGGATGCGCCCCAACGTCGCCTTGATACTCCGTCTCGCGGCTGAATTGCAGATGGGCCTGCCGGGTTTCTTCGCCGTCGGCCGAGTGGGCGGCGGCGGGCAGCGAATACTCGCCGTCCGGCAACGCGAATCGAAAACTGAAACTCCCGTCGGGCCGAAGTTTGATTGATCGTTCGCCAATCGTCACCGTTGCGCCCGGTTCGGTCGCGCCGTAGATGATCAGTTCCGCATTGACGTTGAACCAGAAGCCGCGCGCTTTCTCGCGTCCGCCAAATGGACTGGAGACGCTGGACGTTTCGACGGGCGAAGTGGGCCAGCCGAATTGGGCGGCGCTGATCGAAGAGACGTTTTGTTGAAGCTGGCGGCGAATCAACTCGGTGATTTCGAGCGAGCCTATCCAGATGCGGCGCACCTGGTCCATCGAAACGATTTCAGCGAGCGCGTTTTCCTGGGCGGGGGTCCAGGGGCGGCCCATCTGTTCGGGAGCGGGCAGGTCTTTGAACCCTTGCGCGCGCATTTGCTGAATCGCCTCGACCAACGGCACATGTTCGCGCGAGGCGCTCTTGACCGTCGAAAGCAAAACGGCGAAGGGGACATCCGAAGGAATCGTCGCGAAGCGCACCGCGGTATCTTCCGAAAGCGAATCAGGCGGCGTCACCGTCGGACCGGAGCGGGCGAGAGTGACCCAGCGATGGGCGGAATCGTAATAGCCCAGGTCGCCCAGGTATTTCACGCCCGCCTCGGGAACGTGAACGAACCAATGACGCGATTCGGGATGCACCGGGATTTCCGAGAGCGGCGCGCCATCGAGGGCGCCGCGATAAACGCGCAGAACGAGATGACCCTCGGCGGAAAGGCTGTTATATTTTTTAAGTTGTTCCCGGGTCAAATCCCAGTGCGCGTAAACCCAGTGCGGATCGCGCGCCGTCAAAAATAATTGTTGCGTGCCGTACGCTTCGGGCAGCGCGCCGCCGGCCGAGGGAAGCTGCGGAACGGGCGGAGTCGGGCCGAGTGAGTATCGTTCCCCTGGGCCACTGGCGGCGGCAGGACCGGGCGACGAATCGCCTTCCAACAAAATGGGCGGGATGTTAAGGCGCGTGCCTTTGGGGGTGCGGCGGGCTTTGGCGGCTGCGGCCGGGACGGGCGCAGCTTTGGCCTTGGGCTTGGCGGACAAACCCACTTTATCGCGGAGTTGTTTGATTTTGGACTCGGCGGCGCTGATGAGCTTCGACTTTTTCGGGCCGGGCGGGCGCGGACTCTCTGGATTGTTTGATTTCATAGGCATGGTGCAGAAGGGCACGTTAAAACCTTCCGAACCCAATTATGGACGAGGCGTTACGCTCGCGCAAATAGAAAAATTTAGTTTAGCTTTCTCCTGGATTGGACAATTTTCTTTTCTGCTCGGCTTTCAATCGCTTCTTCTCGCGACTCTCCAATTCTTTTATGCTTTCAGCCACGGGTAGATTCTCGGGCATTGTCCCGCCCAATTCACGAATCGTCTGACGCACCTTGCGTCCTACTTGATGGTGGATTTGATTGGCCAATTCCTTGGATTGGATTTTTTCCCGGCGAAGTTTTTCTTCTGCCTGGGTGGCTCGGAACAGGTTTGCGGCGAGTTCAGCGCTTCCCATATGGTCGAGGATGTGTTGTTTTGGCTTAAGGTTCTTTCGTCGGTGGATGTCCCGCTTGGTAAGCCCGCCGTAAAGCCCTTGGTAACCGTGATCCATGAAAATCGCATATTCAACGGGCTGAATTACACCCGCTTCCTTGGCCCCGCCAGATATTTGTTATGGGTTTTTATCTCTGCGCGCAGCATGAGGCGTTTTTTATCCTCCTTAAAAACGGCATCATCCGCGAGTTCCTGGCGTCGCGTTTGCAGCGCAAAATAAGTCTGTCCCAGTGCGACCAGCGGTTTGCTGGGATCAGCGTTTTGGATGACTAAGTAGCAGGCGTAACGAGAGAGAGACCAATCTTCAAGTTCGCGTAATGCACCCGAACCGATGTTGACCATATTGCGCATTAACGCAAAATGGTCGGCAATTGAGTGACCGCTTTTGGAGCACGCTTCTTTAGCTTTGTCGATTACTGGCTGAAAGTTTCGAAAGACGGAGTATTCCAATACGCTTGCGAGGTCTCGCGCCGACCATGATTCGTTTCCTTCCGCGCTAACGCGCTTGATATTCTCGAAGGTATCATTAGCGGCAGGGATTGGTGGTTGGTCGCTCATTTGATTTTTCGCCTCAGCGCCAGGTCCGGGCCGCCATTCTAGCATAAACTGGGTTGACGGGTGGGGGAGAGTAGGAAATGCAAGACATCTGTTCTTTTTCCTTCAACCTGCATCGTCGTCCTCAAAGAAATCATAGTCCATTTTTTTGATTTCGTAAATTTGGTCGATGGATACTCCTACTCCATAATCGATCATTAGGTTCGCGACTTGCACGCCATCCAGTAAGACTATTTTTGCTTCATATTTTTCTACTGAGGCCAACGCATCTTTGGAAAATGTCGATGTAGTAAGAAATATGCCTTTATTTGCCTTCTTCTTTGACAGCGCGCCGACGAATTGGTCAATGTCAGGGCTACCAACGCACTTGTCAGCCCAACGCTTGGCTTGGATGTAAATATTGTCTAACCCCAATTTGTCTTCCTTGATTACTCCATCCACGCCACCGTCTCCGCTTCGGCCAATCGCCAGACCGGCATCTTTCAACGATCCTCCATAGCCCATTTTAACCAATACGCTGATAACCAGTCGTTCAAAAAATTGAGGAGAACATTTTTTGACCTTTTCGAGCAACTCTGAAGCGAGGGCCTCCCGAACCTTTCGATATTGCGCGTCAATTGATTCAATCGGCGTTTCTGAATTTTCTGAAAGACTCGAATTCTTGTCCTTCTTATTTTTGTCTCGAAACTGCCGAAAGTCTTCGTACTGCGATAATAAATCGCCATCGATTTTTGATGGCTGTCGTTTCAAGGCTTCCAAGCCACGCAATGTGATACGCACGTAACCTCGGCTGCGAGACTCAAGGAGACCTGCCTTTTTTAGATAGGTAGCGGCCCAACTCACCCTGGAGGAGAATTTAAACGTAGCACCGCTTGGAAGCAGTTCGCTCCTTTCTTCCGGGGTTAACCGATATTTACTTGCCAGTAAGTTGGTCGCGTCCAAAACCCGTAATTCGGCGCTTGGGTTTTCCGAAGCCAATTTCAATAGAGGAAGCATTAATGTTTCATAATCAGGTATAGGCGTAACGTCAGAGAATGTCATACCGCAATGACGATGAACAAATCATTTTTTTATCTCCGCAAGAATTGGGGCTATGCTTTTTGCGCGAGGATGGAGGTGTCCAGGCCCTCGATGGATCTGTCGGCGGTGCGCTCGTCCAGGACCAGGACGCCGTGGGGCGGGAGGTCGTAGTTGCCGCTGAAGGTGCGTTCGGTGAGGAAATCATGCATCGGCTTGTAGAAGGTGATGCGCACCGGGGTGCTTTGGTGATTGAGGAGGAAATAAATTTTGGTGTCTTCTTTTTGCCGCAGGCTGACTTCGATGGTGTCCGGCACTTTGAGAAGACTGTACAAAAGACAGGTGTTGCGCAGCCATGCAATCAGGTCGAAGTAAAAGGCCTGCTGCGAAACCATGCCGATGTAAATGGCTTTGCCGAGGCCATAGGTGTTGGTGGTCATGGCCGGGCGGCCGGCATAAAAATCGCGGGTGAAGGTCGCCAGTATTTCGCAGCCCTTGGCTTCGATCACGTCGCACCAGAGTTGCGCGCTATGCACATGCGTGGTGTGGAAGGCGCCTTTGCAGGCGAGGTGGTTTTCTTCGTTGGACGGCAACGGGTCGAACTCCGTCACTTCCATGCCAAATAAGTCCGTCAAGTCGTGTGGAAAACCAGTCTCGGCGGCCATGTGATGCTCATCGACCAGCCCGCTGTTGCACGTTGCCACCAGCGTGCCGCCATTTTGGACGTAGAGCTTGAGGGCGTCCGCCTCGCCGCCAGCCAGGAGGCTGAGAGAGGGGGCGATGACCAATTTGTATTGGGAGAGGTCTTCGGTGGGCCGCGCGAAATCGACCGGAATGTTGCGGTCATGGAACGCGGTGTGGAAAAGCTGGACGTGTTCGCGCAAGTTGAAAAATTTATTGGGCTGCCGGGGCAGTGAGAGATTCCAATCGTTGGCATGGC
>DASRLE010000615.1:0-6775 GCA_035648615.1 Saccharimonadales bacterium (SeqCode)
ACGTCAGCGGGCAGAAGCATCGGAGTCTGCCGGTCAATGTTAACAAAGCGCGTTGACATGAAGACTTAGACCACCTGGTTCAAGTTATATTCGATACGCTTACTTTAATTATTAGTTTTAAGTCCGACAGGCTGCTAGGCTCGTCCTGCGGCTAAACGACATTTTAACTTGGATAGGGAGCATACCATGCTATCTTGCGCCTTCTCGTGGACATCGCAAAAGAAATCCAAAAACGGCGGACCTTCGCCATTATTTCGCATCCGGATGCGGGCAAAACGACCCTGACCGAAAAATTGTTGCTCTACGGCGGCGCGGTGCAATTGGCCGGGTCTGTCACCGCCCGCAAAAGCCAGCGGGCCACCACCTCGGATTGGATGGAGCTGGAGCGCAAGCGCGGCATTTCCATCAGCTCGACGGTCCTGCAATTCGATTACGACGGCTACCGCATAAACCTTCTTGACACCCCGGGCCACAAAGATTTTTCGGAGGACACATATCGGGTGCTGACGGCCGTCGATGCCGTGATCATGGTGATCGACGCCGGCAAAGGCATTGAAACGCAGACCTTGAAACTTTTCGAAGTCTGCCGCCAGCGCGGGGTGCCCATCTTCACCTTCATGAACAAATGCGACCGCCCGATGCTCGAACCGCTTGCGCTGCTGGATGAACTGGAACGCGTGCTTGGCATTGGCGCTTTCCCGGTGAATTGGCCCATCGGCAACGGGTTTGAATTTCAAGGGGTTTTTGACCGGCAAACCCGTCAAGTCTATCTTTTCGAGCGGGTGGTCGGCGGCCAATTTCGCGCGCCTGTTTCGGTCGGCAGTCTGGCCGATCCGATCATTCGCGACCGGTTGTCCGATGAGACCTTTGCCAAGGTTTCCGAAGAGCTGGCCATGCTTGATGGCGCGGGCGAAACTTTCGACGACGCTTCCGTCCTGGCCGGGCAAACCACCCCGGTTTTCTTCGGCAGCGGGATCAATAACTTTGGCGTGCAGATGTTGCTGGATCGTTTTCTCCAGCACGCGCCGCCGCCCAAGCCGCGTGTCATGGCCGGCGCGCAAATCTCGCCGGAGAACCCGGCCTTTTCCGGCTTCATTTTCAAAATTCAGGCGAACATGGACCCCAAACACCGGGACCGGATTGCTTTCGTCCGGATTTGTTCGGGCAAATTCGAGCGCGACATGACCGTCATCCATCCGCGCACCGAAAAGAAGGTGCGCCTCTCCAGTTCGCATAAGCTTTTTGGCAACGAACGCGAAGTGGTTAACGAAGCCTATCCCGGCGATGTCATCGGCCTGGTCGGCCACTCGGATTTCGGCATTGGCGACACCCTGACCACCGACCCCGCGATCCGTTACAGTGAAATTCCGCGTTTCACGCCCGAAGCCTTTGCTTATTTGCACAATCCCAACACTGCCAAGTACAAACAGTTCCGCACCGGCCTCGACCAGCTTTTGCAGGAGGGCGTCATTCAAGTGCTGCAACTGCGCGATGCACTGGTCAAGGTGACGCTCCTGGCCGCCGTCGGGCCGCTGCAATTTGAGGTGGTGCAATATCGTCTTGAAAACGAATACGGCGCGCTTTCGCGATTGGAAGCCGCGCCATGGACCGTCGTGCGCTGGCTTCCCGCAGACTTTAAAGAAGAGGACCTGGATGGGCTTTCCTTGCCGAGCGGTTCGCGCCTTGCCTACGACATGGCGCAGAACCCGGTCGTTCTCTTCGCCAATGACTGGTCCGCCAATTATTTCAGCCAGACAAATCCGAAAGTCACGCTGGCCAATTTGCCGGTCAGCCGGTTGACGAACTAAATTTGAACTTTCCCCGTTTTGGGCGCGTCCAACTCGCGTGCAGTTTGGGAAATTTGCCGTATATTGTTAGATGATCGCGCGAGGAAATCAATGGGGCCGGGCTGTGGTTTGCCTTGCCCTCGCACTGGTCATGCTGGCCTGCGCCTGGCTGATACCAAGCCATTTGCGCGCGGTTGATCTGGCGGTCATTCAACGGGCGGCCCGAAATTCCAGTTCGCCTGCTCAAAATGTTTCGACTGCCAATGCGGCCCCCGTGACCCCTTTTCTCATTCGGCTGGCCAACCGCGAAAAAGCAATGCAACGGTTGCAGGCCTCCACTTCGCCCGCAGTGCGGGAATTGCTTCGCTGCCGCAGCTTGACGAATACGGTTCTTTTCCCTCCATCCTCGTCCGCCTCGGGGCAAGCCTTTGACACCGCAATATCCATCTGCGGCCTGCTTCTGGAAGAGGGAAGTCTAACCCCGGCTTTGCGCGAAAGCATTCTGGCGCGAGCCGCCTCGGCCAACCATGGCGGGGATTCGCAGCCCATTGAAGAAATCCTGATGGATACCATGTCCCTCGGCCAAAGGTTTGACTGGGTGCATCTGGCGATATTTACCGCGCAAATCGACGACCCCGCCACCCTGACTGCGCTGGCGGAGGCTGCCCGCAAAGCCGGTCCTCAATTGCCGGTGCTTTTTTCGGTGGTGGAACTCTCGCGCAATCCTGGGGCCGTCGCGCGATACTTGTCTGATTTCAGTCAGACAGGTCTGACAGATCTCGCGGCCAGCGAGCGCTTCGGGCCTGCGGGGATCAACGAACTCTTGCAGCGTCAACAAAGGCTGTACACTTCGAGCTTTCGCCAGTATTGGAGCGGCTATGTGCCCTTCGGGGCCTTTTCGCGCGCGGCCTCAGATTGGGCCTTGCGCGTTCCGCAGTTTGCGCTGATTTTAAAATGGTTCCTTTACCTGTGCGGCGGATTCCTCCTGGCTGCGGCGCTGCCGGGCGCGCCGCCATCGGGCGAAGGACGCGGTGTCCGGGTGACCCGCAATGTGTTGTTTGCGTCGGGTTTTTTGCTCGTGGTCCTGCTGGTGAGCGAGCCGTTTCTCGCCCAGGAAAGCCAGAGAGGGGAGGCTCCCTTTCGGCTGCGTCTGCCGTCGATCGGCAGCATGGCCGCGAACCAGATCACCCAGGTAAAATCAACGATTATGAATACGTCAAATCTAACAACCAGTGTGTTGACCTTGCTGCTTTTCTTCGTGCTGCAAGCGCTCATCTACGCCGCGTGCCTGGCCAAATTGGCCGAGGACCTCCGCCAAAAAGCGCCGGCGCGCCTTAAACTCAAACTGCTCGAAAACGAGGAGCACCTTTTTGACGCCGGGCTTTATCTCGGCTTTGTCGGCACGATTATTTGCCTGATTCTGGTTTCGTTCCGGGTCTTGCAGTTTAGCTTGATGGCGGCCTACTCCTCGACCTCCTTCGGCATCGTGTTTGTGTCGATCTTAAAAATATTCCATGTCCGCCCCGCCCGCCGCCGCTTGCTGCTCCAGGCCGAAGAGGAAAGCGTAGCGGCGGAGGCGTCCTTTGCCACCGTGCCATGAACCGCAGCATCCTCATTGTTATTTGCGACTTCCTGCTGATCAGCCTCCTGGCTTTTTCCACCGTGGACATCAATCAAGTGGCCAGTCCAACGGCGGCGCGCGGCTTGAAGCTGGACATGGATAACACCCCGCAGACCAACCAGGCCAGCGGAAGGCAGGACTTGGGCGATGTGATGCGCCTGGCGTTGGAGGATGAGCGAAAAAATCGCGACGCCTTGTCCGGCGAATTGTCCAAGACCCGCAATTCCCTCAGCCAGCAGCAGGCGCTGCTCAACCAGCGTGAGCAGCAACTCGGGACTTTCCAGCAACAGCTTCGCACGCGCGAAGAGCAGGCGGCGCGCTTGCAAGCCCAGCAGACCAATTTACTGGGGCAGATGGCGGATGCGCAGACCCATATTCAGAATTTGAACCAGCAACTCCACGCCAGCACGGTGGAAACGGTCATCACCAAAGAAGAACGCGCCGCCATGGAAGCCGAGGCGCGTCAACAATTGGAAAAAGCCAAAGCTTTGAGCCGGCAACTGGCCTCTCTGGAAAAAAGCAACCAGTTGATCACTGCGCAACGCGAGCAATTGGCCAATCAACTGCAATTGACCGAGGCGGAAAAACGCGCCGCCACCGCGCAATTGGCCCAGATGTCGGACGAGGTCAACGCCCAGCGGCAGGAGAATGCGAAGCTGGCGGAAGGCGTCAAGTCGCTGGCCAGCAAATCCTCGGAACTGGTGCAGGAGATTCGCGAAAATCGGGCGCTGGCCCCGAACACCATTTTTAACCAATTTACCACCAACCGCGTCATGGCCAGTTTTTCCGCGTCGCGCAACGGGTTTTTCGGGACGGATTCCACCAAAACCAAACAAACTGAAACAATTTTAGCGACCGATGGCACCAATACTTTTGCCGTCTGCCATGTGCAGGACACGCCGTTGCGGTTGGGGGACCCCGGCACGCAATGGGAGGAACTGACCGGCACGCTGGCCCGCGGCGCCAGCGTGTTTTCGATCGACTCGCTCTCCTTTTACCTTCTTGACCCGCGTATCGTGCTCATGCCGGTTTCGTCCGGGGCGGCGCGGGAACTGGGGGCCAAGGTTTATCATCTCTCGAACGACCCTTTCAAATTCCAGGACGCTGTGCTGGTCGGCGCACGCGAGGGCTATTACGGAGAGTGCAAATTTGAAATCGATTTGACAGCGCCGCAATATCTCAAGATGGACCATAATTCGTTGAAAGGGTTGTTCGGCAAATTCAATCCGTCGAGCGGCGACCTGGTTTTCAGCAAGACGGGGGAATTGCTCGGCGTCATGGCCAACAGCACGTATTGCGTGATGCTGCATCATTTCGAGGCGGCGGCCACTTTTCGCTTTGGTCCCGGAGCGCGCAACCAGCAGACTGCCGAAACTTTGTCCGCGCTCTACTCGACCGTGGCCGGATTGCCCTACAAATTGCAGTAGGCAAGCCAAAACAGAATGGCGAAGTTGTAGTGTTGAGCCTCCGGCTCAACCTGGCGGCAAGCATCAGGAGGCGTCGCATATGGATTGCAAAATCTGATTCCCTGATCTTCAGCACGATTTGGATGTCGTCGCCGGTTTCGCTGCGGAAGGATAGTGAAGCAGTTGATGATTCATTTTCCCGGGCGGGAGCGCACTGATGCTGCACGCGGCCGCACTTCCAGTTGCTCTTGTTCCCCTCCCCGCCTTCGGGTATCAAACAGGCAATGCGATTGTCTCAAATCTTGAAATCAGGCGCGACAGCCGTGCTAAGACGCTTCAAGAGCCGCTTTCCTTTCCGGCCTCAGGGACAATCAGCGCCCGACGAACAGAAGTGGGAGTTAACGGTTTCAGAAACCGCAGCTTACCATCGCGGTCTGGTGGCAGAATCCCCGAATGCCGACCAAGTGGATGACCGCGCCTGGTCCGACTTGGAATTGGAGAAAATCTTTACACGTCTGAACCGATGCGTCACGCCCCTTGGAGCCCAGTATCTTTACGCACTCTTTCGGAATTATCAGACCCAACCGGCGAATCTTGCCGCAAACGTCAACGCCTACGAAACCTTCAAATCCGAGCCGCAAGTCCAGTCTGCGTTGCGGGCCGCCCTGACGAAATTGAACCGTCGGGAAAGCGCCGACCTCGCAGATTTCCTGATGGGTCCGCCGCCCACCGTTCCCGCCCGCTACCGTTTCCTTTACATGGCCTCGGCTCTGGCGATCGCTTGCCCTTTTGGGCTTTTCTTCAGCGCCTGGTTTTTGCCGGCCTCCATGGCGTTCTGGGGAGTCAACATCTTCCTCTGTTATCTTTACAGCCCCGGTTTAGTCCGGCATTCGCCCGCGTTGCTCACGCTCGGGCTTCTCTTGGCCTGCCTGCCGAAAATAGCGCAAGCCCTTCAAGGCACCAACCTGCCCGAACTCGGAAAGCTTCAAACCTCGGCGCCAGTCGCGAGAAAAATTCAAAAGCGCATATCACTGGCCTTTCTCCGCGGGCACGGCGGCGATGACCTCACCAGGATCTTGATCGAGTACCTGAACATGCTGTGCCTTTTCGAAGTGATCGCTTTGTGCCGGGCCATCCAGGCTGTCAACCAGAAGCGGCAAGCCCTTCTAAAGCTCTTTCAAGTTGTGGCGCGATTGGACGCACTTCAGGGTATTTCCAACGTCCTGGCCGAATACCCTTCGGTCTGCGTCCCCGAAATAAAAGCTGGCCGCCAATTCTCCTTCCGGGAAATTCAGCATCCTCTTGTTCGGAATCCCGTGTGCAACAGTATCGAAGGTAGCGGCAACTCCCTGCTCCTCACCGGAACGAATATGGCCGGGAAAACCACGTTCATCAAGACCCTAGCCGTCAATCTCCTATTCGCCCAGACGCTCGGCGTGTGCCTCGCAAAGAAAGCCGTTCTCCCGCCAGCACGCGTTCGAACCCTGATCGAGCGCGAAGACATCATTACTTCGGGGCAAAGCTACTTTTATTTCGAAGCCTCCGAATTGCTCCGCATGCTCAACGACGCCGCCCAAAGCGGCCGGGAGTATTGGTTCGTGCTCGACGAAATTTTCAGAGGCACCAACACCCTCGAACGCGTCTCTGCCGGCAGCGCGGTCTTGAATTATTTGACAAGCTACGGCCTTGTGATCGCGAGCACG
Source organism: Saccharimonadales bacterium (SeqCode) (assembly GCA_035648615.1). Lineage (GTDB taxonomy): Bacteria > Verrucomicrobiota > Verrucomicrobiia > Limisphaerales > Palsa-1400 > DASRLE01. The sequence continues at coordinate 6,518 of DASRLE010000615.1, forward strand.
CATGATCACGAACTCTGCACCCTGCTGCGCAACGACTTCGACCTCTACCATTTTTCCGAAGTGATCAACGGCAACGAAGCGCGCTTCGACTATCGCCTTCGCAAAGGACCCTGCACGACCCGCAACGCCATCAAACTGATGGCTATCGCCGGCTTCCCAAAAAGCGTCACCGACCTCGCGGGGAAGCTTGCCGCCGGCGGACATTCTCCCGTCGAACTCCCTCGAATTCGACATGTATAAATAGACACCTACAAATAC
>DASRLE010000616.1:0-16981 GCA_035648615.1 Saccharimonadales bacterium (SeqCode)
CATGGGCCACGCGCGGGTCATCCAAAGTCGGGTAAGCCCGACAGTGAGCCTCGATGAAAGATTGGCGTTCTGCTGGCGGCAATCGCTCCAACAAGCATAAAAAGCCGAGCACATGCGGGTGGTGAAAGATGTCGAACCAGTTGTAAGTGGTGCTCTTGGATCGGCCGAGCATTTTTGCCAATCGCTCGAAGCTCATCGGGTGCCGGTGCTCTGCGGCAAGCCTGGAGCGCAAATCGCCGAAGATGTCGCGTGCCGAAAACGGATAGCCCGGAGCGGTCATAAATCCGTCATCGGGAAGTTTTGTTTTCCGAGTTTGCCTGTTCATGCCTTTTGGTTTGCCAGCAAACTCGCGGTGGCGGCCTTTGTTCTCACACGCAACGGCAATTCACTTGAATCGTAATCGGGGTGCTTCCAGCACGTTCAGAACGGCGGGGCCTGCCTAACCACGCACACAAAGGGGTGGCTGCCGTCGCAAGGGCCAAGGACAGCCTGCAGGTTCAGAACTTCCTTACTTGATGTCCGGCGGCGTCGCGCCAGGAATGTGAAATCAAGGGCAAGGAACTTCCCGTAGCTCACAAGCCGGCTCGGCATTCGGCCGTCGAGTGCAGCATCGATCTCCTGCACCAAAGCGCCCACCAGATAATATCCCTCATCATCATCGGCCATGTTTGGCGCGGTATATTTTCCAAGCAGTTCGGGATGAACACGCATGGCGAAGACGGCGTCCCACTGCCGGGCGGTTTTGGTGACGTCTGTTAATGATGCTTTTAAAGAACGCTGTCGGCATTCCGGGCGCTCGAAGATTCGATTTTTGGGCATAAACTCGGGATTCGTTGTTGAATGGTGCTTTTGAAGGCTGGTGGGTTTCTCCAAACCTCTTTTTTGTACTGCTGGCCAGATTGTCAAGCGGAACAAGTCACCGCACAATTCCGGCCGTGCGTGTCAGATTTCGCGCTCCAAGTGAGGGGTGACCGAGTTCGGCTCGCACAAATTGGGTGTGCAGCCTATGGGTTCGGCGTTCAAAACGGCGGCTGGCCGTCGGCTTCCCCGCCGGCCGCAAGCGTCGCGTGTTCTCGCTCGTCGCCATCGTTGGGCTTCGACGGATTCTGCGGTCGCGGTTCTGGGACAACAAACTGTACGGAATCGCAAACCAGAATGAGTTGCGAGCGTGATGTGCCCTCATTATTCCAGGTCTCGGTGCGCAGGCGGCCCTCCACCATGATCATGTCGCCTTTCTGGTGACGCGCCAGCGCGTCGGTCCAGCCTCCAAAACACTTGCACCCGACAAACGCGGTTTCTTCTTGGAAGACATCCGCTTTGTCGCGGTAGTGACGATTGCTCGCGATGTAAAAGAATCCCATCTTGGAGCCGTTGTTTCGAATAATCGGGGCGCGAACAAGGCGCCCCATCAGCACAGTGACGTTCAGATTCGACATGCTTTTTCTTTCTGGTTGATTGTTTCATTTTGCTGCCCGGCCCTTCCTCAAGCCGGCTTCGAAATCTGTGTTTGACGCCGTTTTCGAGAGGATGAGGCGCCGCCATCGAAGAAAAATCACCGAACTCGCATTTTCTATCCGACAAATTGCCCTGTTCAGCAGAACATCGGTGGAAGGACAGCCTGCGCGAGCCAAGCGGACAGCAGCTCGCGCTCCTTTAAATTGAACGGATTGAACTCGAAATGCCCGACATGCCGATTATCCACATGAGGGACGACAAACTTTAGGTCGGCTGTCAGATATATCATCTCGGCAAAGGCCTGGTATTGGAACCAGTTTTGAAGCCTGGTCAGCCCCTCACACCGTCTCGGAGGCGGCGGTCGATTCAAATTCCGACAGAATTTCCCGGTGGTTGCCGGCCAAAAACTTCACCACTTTGGCATTCACCAACAGTCGTTTGATGTATCCACGGGCCACGGTCAGACTCAGCATATTCTCCCCGTAAGACTTTTCCACGACCTTCAGGTCGCGCTCGACCGTCTCCATTTCAAGCTCCATTTTCGCGATCTGCTCGCGCGTCATTCCGTGCTTCTTCTTTGGCTCCGCAGGATTTACAAGCTCGTCCTTCGGCGTTCCAAGCACCAGAGCCTCTGCGTAGACCTTGGTGAAATTGTTCGCGCTCACCATCAATTCCGCGATTTCGATCTGGCGCAGGCCTGTCACTTTTTTCAACAGCCGGATGGCATTCGGCGAAATCACTTTGTCTTTCAACAGGTCCACGGCCTCCTCGTTTATGCCGTCCAGCAGTTTCATGCAGGACTTCACGTCGCTCACCGCCAGATTCAGCGTCGCCGCGATGCGCTCCGGCCTCACCCCTGCCTGCACGGCTTTCATGATCATTTTATGTTCGGCGATCGGATTCAGCCGGTTGACCCTTGCATTGTACGTGAAGCATTCGTCATCGCTGGCAATAATGCACTCGGCCTCCGTCTCAGCCAGGTCTTTCAAAGCAAAAAAGCGCAGGTGGCCGTCAAGCAGTAAATATTTCCCCGCCATGCCCTTTTGCGGGTAAACCACAAGTGGCTCAACCAAGCCGACCTCTTTGATCGATGCCCGGATGGTTCTGAACCGTTTGATGTTGTGTTGGGGGCCCTGCCAACATCCGCCAAACTTGGAACTGGCGCAACATCTCGCCGCCCATATCATGGCCGAGGTCGAGGGTTCCAAAGCGGAATTGGTGATCTTCAACGGCATTTGGCCGGGAATTTCACAATTTCTGAAGGCTATCCAGCGGTTGGCGGCAACTCGACATTTGATTGTGGCCGACGATTTCGCTCCCGCCTTTGACGGGCTGGCGAAGGTTGGCCCAAATCCAGTCCAGGTTATGACCGTTTCGCAAATCCAAGGGAAACAGGGCCTAATTCACGTCGACTTTCGTCCGTCGGACCCGTTTCGGGCGGGGAGGTAAGGTCGGCCTCCACGAGAAGCTCAGTGCGGCTGGTACTGGCGTTCGGCCAACCGCGGCTTTGACCTCATTTCCCGCAAACTGCACCCTTAAGACCCAAAGACCGCCATTGACGTGCGTTTCATCGAAGTGAAGGGCCGGACCGACATCGGCGGAATCGCGCTAACGACCAATGAATACAACTCCGCGAAACGCCTTCGCGAGATTACTGGCTCTGTGTCGTCTTCCACTGCGCCACGCCGAATCCGTCGCTCAACATCCTCCGTGACCTGTCCACGCTGGATTGGCAGCCCATCGTCAAAGTAGAGCATTCCCAATTGAAACAGGATTCGGTGAAACACCCGTCGCACCACAGCTGACATCCCAGCGATTGGCCAGAGAAGAACCCTGCCACGCCAGAAACCAAGCCACCGTCGCCTTTTTATTGTTTCACAACCAGTTACGCGTTATAACACGGGGCATGGTGGCCATCGGCAACATTCAGCCCTACGAACGCGGAGAGGAACCCAGCCGGGCGAGGCGCAGGTTGCGGCACGGCGATACCGTCCTGTCCACCGTTCGGCCGGATCGTGGCTCCTATTTCCTCTGCATGAATCCGTCACCGAACCTCATCGCGTCCACCGGCTTCGCCGTGCTGACGCCAACAAAAGCTCCGTGGAGTTTCATTCACGCGGCAATGACGCAAACTGGCACCTTTGAGTATTTGGGCCAGCACGCGGACGGCGGAGCTTATCCAGCCGTTCGCCCGGAGATTATCGGCGCGCTAGAAGTGCCGTGGCCAGACAAGCCAGAAATTGTAGAAGAATTTCATCATACTTGCGCTTCGCTGTATGAGCGAGCCGAGCACAATCGCCGCGAATCCCGCACGTTGGCTGCATTGCGCGACGCGCTGCTGCCCAAGCTGTTGTCGGGGGAAGTTCGGATCAAAACAGAAATGCCATGAATCTGCCCAAGCATGTCAAATTGCAATATCTGGCCCGCTTCGACGACTTGATCAAAGAAAGCACGGCAATCATCAATTCGATTCAGGTCCATCCGCCAGGAAATTACGGTAACGTCGTTATGATGTACACAACCTATAGGTGGGATAGCCAAAGTGTAGAAAAGTGGAAGACAAGCTGTTTAAGTTTATTTCAACCTCTCGTGAGCAAAGGAACAAAGCTCTACGGTCAGGTTGATCTGTTTGGTAGCACAACGGGAGGAAAGCCCAAGATGCAAAAGGCTCTTGGCATTTTGGAAGCATTTCGAGACGACTTTGATAAAGGCTTTTTAGATGACTTCCTTTTGAAAGTTGAGGCGGAGATTGCGGCTGATTATATGGGACAAGCTGATACGCTGCTGAAAGAGGGGCAGCCAGGAGCGTTCGACCATGTGCCAGCCGCAGTTTTGAGTGGGGCGGTCCTCGAAAAGGCTTTAAGAACGCTTTGTGATCGGCAGCAACCGCAGATTCCGATTACGAATGCAAATGGTGATAGCAAGACTCTTAATCCACTGATTGACGATCTGAAAAAAGCAGGCGTCTTCAATGAGTTGAAAGCAAAGCAACTTCGAGCATGGGCTGACATACGTAACAAAGCCGCACATGGCGAATTCAATCAGTTCACCAAAGGGGATGTTGAGCAAATGCTGGTAGGCATAGCTAATTTTTTGGCGGATTACCTCCAATGAAAAAAATCAATTTACCATTCTCGCTGAACTGCGCGACGCGCTGCTGCATAAGCTGCTGCCGGGCAAATTGCGAATGCGAGTCAATAGTTGTCTATGATTGAAGTGTATCCTCGACTTTTCATCGGAACTGAGTTCGATTACGAATCCCAGACGCGGTCGTCGGCGGGATGGTGGGTAGTCCATGCCTGCAAAGAGCCTTATCACAGGCAGTTGCTTGGTTACGCCGGACGCGCCGCGCCCAAAACCCACCCTGAATATCTTTTCGCGCGCCGGGAACGAAGACTCTATCTGAACATCGTGGATGCGGATGATCCCAATTACATACCGAAAGAAATCATTGATGGGGCATTGACGTTTATTGAAGAAGGTATGCGCTCGGGCGAAAAGGTGCTCATCCACTGCAACCAGGGAGAATCGCGGTCTCCATCAATCGGCCTGCTTTATCTCGCGGCTCGTACAAACGGCATTTCTTCCGTCAGCCTGCCAGCCGCTGAGACTGATTTCCGACGGCTCTATCCGCGCTATAATCCCAAGGCTGGCATGAGAGGTTTTCTACTTCGGCATTGGAATGATTACGTCCCTTCGTCGGGTGCGAAATTATGAGCCTTAACGAATCCATCTCTGGCGCCGCGTTGCTACCGATGCTGCTGTCGAGCGAGTCGCGTGTGCCAGGAATCAAGAAAGGAGGCGCGGATGAGTTCCCTGAACATGGCAGACCGTCACAATCTTGAAAAACTTTTTGGGATGGAGGGAGGCTATGTTTTAAATTTTTCTGACCGCACCTTTGGCGAGTTCATTTTTGAGGCGGTCGGCGTGGATATTCATTTGGAACGATACACAACGGAGGGGACATCAAAGGCGCGGAAACTGCGCGCGTTTTGGAAACATGAATCAGACTACTTGGTCGGCAAGCTGATTCTTGCGCTGGTGGATTATTCGGTCACTCTCAGTTCCGAACCGACGCCAGAAAAAGAAACTTTGCGCGAGCGTTGCCGGCAGACCGCCGCGCGACTTCTCGCCGGTTCGCCGAGCCTTGAGCCTTTGAAAGCCCACGCTAAGGCGCTCGATGCAAATTATCTCGCCGAACAGATTCGGCGCATGGAGGCATCCGTCGAAAGCGATCCAAGCTTGGCCATCGGCACGGCAAAAGAACTCATTGAGACGTGCTGCAAAACGATTCTTGCCGAACGCGGCAAACCCGTGGCCGGTACACCGGACGTGCCGACACTTACCAAGGAAACCTTGAAGGAATTGAAGCTCGTTCCTGACGGCGTGCCGGATTCGGCGCGGGGCAGCGACGTGGTAAAGCGATTACTCAGCAACCTCGGCACGATTGGCAACGGTTTGGCGGAGCTACGTGGCCTTTACGGCACTGGCCACGGGAAGCATGGCAAAGCCTCCGGGTTGAGTCCCCGTCACGCAAAGCTCGCGGTTGGCGCTGCGGCCACCCTGACCACTTTCTTGTTCGAGACGCACATGGAGACGAAGCCATGAGCGAATCTCGCAATCTGACCGTCAAGTTGCATCTACCAGCGCAGCCAAACTTGCGTAATCAAAAATATGATTTATGGCTAAAAACCTCATTGTTTACGGGCCGATTGAAATTCCTTTTCGCCGACAACGCAACGGGAATGCCAAACAAATTCTCAGCCGACATGTGATTTCTTTCTGGACCAAGGCCGATGTCGAAGCGGTTGCAAAGAAGCAAGGTTGCTACATCTTCGCCCTACGAGCTGCGAAGGGGTTTTGTCCTTGGTATGTTGGGAAGGCCACAAGGTCATTCAAGCAAGAAGCGCTCGGCCCTCATCAACTAAATCATTACAATGATGTCCTGTTTGACGGACGAAAAGGAACACCTGTGATGTTTTTCGTCGCCCCCGACGGAACTAAAAAGAGTGTTCCTGGCGCGACTTGCGGCACAATCGAAACATTTCTCATTCAAAGTGCCTACGCCGAAAACCCTCAGATTTGCAACCGACAGCAGACCAAAATTCCAGATTGGACCATCAAAGGGGTAATTCGGCCAGACCAAGGGGCGCCCACCAATCTGGAAAAAGCCTTCAGGAAAATGATGGGGATTGGTGCTGGTGGACTGGCATGATTCAACCAAACTCAAAGATTCCAATTTGCACATAAATCGTTAAAACTATTCCCGCCATGAATGCGACGTTGATGAAACGCTTGTTCCGCGTCATCCAGTCAGGCTCAACCGCCGACGTGGATACGCTGTGCCGTCGCATCGTGGAGGAGGAAAAGAAACAGGGACATGGCCAAGTGGCCAAGGAGTTGGAGCAGATTTTAAGTGCGAAGCAAACGCCCAAGTCCGCACCAAACGCGGGCACCCTGCAACGCCTGCCCACCAGCCGGCGGGATTCTGCGCCACTCATGCAGGAGATTCCGGTTGATAAGCTCCGGTACCACATGGTGCTGCCGGAGGCCGTGGAACGACGTTTTCACCGGATTGAAAAGGAATTTGCGGCGCGCACGCGCCTGGCCAAGCACGGGCTAAAGCCCCGGCATCGAATTCTGCTCTACGGCCCGCCCGGCTGCGGCAAAAGCCTCGGCGCAGAACGCCTCGCATGGAACACTGGTCTGCCGCTCCGCAAAGTCCGATTCGACACATTGCTGTCATCCTACTTCGGGGAGACAATGGCTAATCTGCGGAAGGTTTTTGACGCCGCCCAAAATTCCCCATGCGCATTGTTTCTGGACGAATGCGACTCGCTCGCGCGTTCGCGCACCGAGCGCAACGACGTGGGCGAGGTGACGCGTATCACCAACGCCTTGCTGGAAATGCTGGAAGATTACAAGGGCGACGGCCTGGTGATCGCCGCCACCAATCTCGACTCGGCCCTGGACACCGCGTTGTTCCGACGCTTCGACGAGGTGTTGAAAGTCCCGCTGCCCGGCATCGAGGAGATTTGCCGATTATTGGAAACCACGCTTTCGCCGATGGAGACGGATGTCTCCATCAAATGGCGTGAACTCGCGCAGGCAATGGATGGCATGTCCGGTTCGGAAGTCGTCCATGTCGCGCAGAACGCCGCGAAGCATTGTGTGTTGGATGGCCGACGGCGGCTCATTGAGGGGGACATCCAACGTGCGCTTGCCGAAGTTCATGAACGCAACCAATCTTCCTGAACTTTATGCCCACGCCTCCAGATTTTCCGCACCTGCATCTGGCTTTTCAAGGCAGTTATGAACCACTGTTTCAAGGCGGACCACGCGAAAACCCGGAGATTGAGGCCAACCGCACGAATCCCCAAGGCCACGCAACCAGGATTCGTGGTATTCTCGGTAGAATGCGGCAGTCCGATGAGGAGCTTCGCCGGCTCCGCGCCGAGATGGGACTGCCTGCCATCCCCGCCGACAAAGGATTTCTGCTCAAGTTGCCAGAGGGCGTGAATGTTGACCAACTCATCCGAGCACTGGGCGTTGAATTGGTTGCTGAAACCGAGGACGGTCTGATGCTGGTTTCTTCGGTGGATCTTCAGTTCACAAAACTGGAGGAGGTCTTGCGACAGTTTGAAACGGGAACTGGCGGCCTTGTTGCCGGTTCATCTTTGCTGGACATCTACGAGCAACCGGACGACGAACGCAGATTGCAGAACATTCTTGCGCCGGAGATTCTTGTTCTGTGGCCTTTGGCCGATGCCGCCACTTACACGTTTGATCTTGGCATCCAAACCGCAACAAGCACGCGGGATGTAAAATGGCCGCCAGTTAAGCCGAGAAAAAACGAGTCGGAGACTGAGTTCTTACAGCGCAGGGAGGCGGAGCGCAGCAAAGCTTGGGAACAAGCAAACATCGAATGGGACGAAAATGCCGAAGCCCGCGTGAACGAACTCAACGAGTTCATTCAGCACTATGGCGGGGAAATCACTTCCGGGCTGATTTCTGATCCGGCCCGTCAGGAAGAAGTCGGCATGGTGTTTCCCGACAGCGTGCAAGTGCGCGTGCGGATGAATGGCGTGGGCTTTCGGGACGTAATCTTGAATTTCGCCCATTTATTCGATGTCGTGTTGCCACCGGAGTTGCAGCAACCAGCGACCGAGAGCCTGGGGCATCAGATCGAGCCGCAACTTGTGGTGCGTCCGCCGGCTAAGAGTGCGCCCACTGTGTGCGTCATAGACAGCGGCATCGAGGAAGGCCACCGCTGGCTTGAACCAGCCATTGATTCAGAAACCAGCCGGTGCTTTCTGCCCGACGTCGCCGCAGACGATGTGGCCGATTACTTTGCCCCGCAAGGACACGGAACCCGGGTCGCGGGCGCAGTTCTCTATCCCGGAACAATCCCCACCGCCGGTGAAGTCGAACCGGTTGCGTGGATTCAAAACGCCCGCGTTCTCGATGCGGACAACAAATTGCCCGACGCGCTCACACCGGAAGAATATCTCCAGCGGGTTGTCGCGCACTTTCATGCCGCGCCGCGCTTCACCAAGGTTTTCAATCACTCGATCAACGCGAATGTGCCCTGCCCCAAGCAGCGCATGACCTCATGGGCGGCAAAGCTGGATCAACTCTCGCATGAGCAGGAAGTGCTTTTCATCCAGTCAGCGGGCAATCAAACCAGGTTCGACAACGGCGACCCGGCCAATCCCGGTTTACGCGCCCATCTGGACGCTGGCAGGCAACCGCCGGAACATCAATTGGAAGCCTCGATGCGTGTTGCCAACCCGGCACAGAGTCTCCACGCGCTGACAGTGGGTTCAGTCAGCGGAGCGGTTTTTGAGGACGCAAACGCGCGCTCCTTTGCCGACGGGGAACATCAGCCTTCCGGTTTCAGCCGCGCAGGCTATGGCGAGCCGTGGTCGGTCGTGAAACCCGAAGTCGTGGAAATTGGTGGCGACCTTGTCTATTCCAAGAACCCGCCACGCCTCGTGCGGCTTCATCCAGAGGTTGCCGTCGAATTACTCAACTCCACGATGCACGGCCAGCCCGCTTATTCCAAGGATGGCGCGGGCACGTCTTTTGCCGCGCCGAAGGTAGCGCACATCGCGGCGCATCTGCAAAATCTTTTTCCTGCCGCGTCGCCTTTGCTTTACCGGGCGCTGATTGTGCAAAGCGCCTGCTGGCCCGGCTGGACTGAAAACGAGGCCGACAAAGACAAGGTCCTCAAACTCATCGGCTACGGACTTCCCTCACTGGAAAGAGCCACGACCAATTCCGAAAAACGGGTCACCTTGATCACGCCAGATGCCGAAATAATTCCTAGCAAGCAACTGCATCTTTACACCATTCGAATTCCCGAGGAACTGCGAAACGCCGCGTTGGAAGCGAAATTACGGATAGACGTGACGTTGGCTTATACGGCGTTGCCGCGACGCACTCGTGCCCGGCGCACAGGCTATTTGGAGACGTGGCTCGATTGGGAAACCAGCAAACTGGGGGAGCCGCGAGATCAGTTTTTGGCACGGATGCAAAATGGTGGCACGTCCGCCTACGAGGAATTCCCCTGGACGCTCCACAAGCGCGAAGGATGGGGAGAAGCGCAAGAGACCAGCCGCAATCGCGGGTCGGTGCAGAAGGATTGGGCGATTTTTGATTCATTCAACTTGCCCGAGGAATTCGCCATCGCAGTGCGGTCTCACCTCGGCTGGAATCATTTGAAGGAAGCTGGCACGGCTCGCTATTGCGTCGCTGTGTCTTTTGAGGTTTTGCAGGGCGAAGTGCCGATCTATGCGCTCATTGAAAACGAAATCCGAGTTGCCGAAGCCGAAACCCGGATAAGTGTCCAAACCTGAGTCCCGCCTAGAATAATGGCCTTCACCGAATCCATCGTCGAAGACGCCACCCTGAATTGGTTCGGGGAGCTTGGTTTTTCGTTGCCGCGGGCCGGAAATCGCGCCTGGCGAACATCGAGCGGCCCTGCCGGGTGCGATCAAAGTGAAAGGCGATTACCTGGCCCGACGGCCCCTAGCATGCAGCCCACGTTTCTCCGGCATCGCACGAGAGCCAACAGTGGCCACTGCGCGAGCCGGCCAACATGATCTTTGCATCCGACGGATTGATCTCGATTTCTCCCGCCAGAGCATCCTTGAGATTGCCGATGGGAGAAAAAGTCTTGCCCCGGTCATGGCTGATCTTGAGCCATCCCCCCGGAGGAGGCGTAGATGATGTTTGGATCGTTCGGGTGAAAAGCCGGACGGCAGTCCTCCTGCACTCCCGACAAATCCAAGCTCGCCACATCGTGCCCTTCCCCATCGGTGGGGCTGGGGCAGGGACTGGATCGAAGAACGTGGGGTGCAATGGCAGGCCACACCGGTCCCAGGCAAAATCCATTATAAAAGAGCCCGTGAGATATTACACCGCCGGTACTTTGTTCCTGATCTTGAGCCCATGAATCTTGAATAGCTTGGCCCAAGCGTAGTCCTTTGGATTCTTCGGCAGAAACCGCATTTTAGGCCCCTCCCCTCCACGCCACTCCGGCGGTATCATTCCATAAGATCGTTGCAGAGTATCCACTCCCCCCTCCTGGTTCAAGAGAGCCGCGATCTCAGCGTCTGACTTGCCGCGCGAACGCTCCACCAGGACCTTGAATGCACGCGCACCATGTGCCGTCAGCTTTCTTGTGATGCGACCTGATTTAACGAGGCGCTCCAAATAATTTGTCAGTGCTCCACTTCCAACGTGGCCTTTGGTCCCTCTTTCCCCTGGAAAATAATATGGGGACTTTGGCCTGAACTTTTTGGCCCATGCATCCATCGCGGCCAAGATAATCAGCGCGTCGTCGTTTAAATAGAATCCTCTGGTGGACCCGTCTTTCTTGCCGGGGATCGAATACATCGTGCGGCCCATCCGAAATCCCGGCTCACTTGCGCTCTTTGCATCGCGCCGCAGCTCTACGGTCTCGCTTGTCCTCATGCCCAACACCCCGTCAATCATCCACTGCCAGCCCATCACCATTGATCTCTGTTTTGAAAACAAGACGGCGCCAACCTTGTGAAATTCCTCCGTTGAGCTGGGGCCCACGTCCTTGGCATGCCGCGCTTCGTTTTTGTTGTAATAACGAGTCCGTTTTTGGATTGGATTCGCCATCAGCTTCTCTCCGCGCACCGCCCAATCCAAAGACTTGGAAAGCGTGTTTAAATCCAAGTCGGTGGATCTGTGGCCGTTCGCTCCCTTCTTGACGTTCTCGCAGCGCCAAGTGTGATACGCATCGAGCTTGGCAGCCCGCAGTTCATCCGTATAAGTCTTTTCAAAGTACTCATTAAGTTTCTCTACTGCTAATTCTTCCGTCACGATGTGCTTGTCCCCAGGTTTCCGTATCGTGTTGTGATGGACCGACGAGAACCCTGACAGAACATAATCGTGAACAGCTTCTGTGATGAGCAGGCGCGGCAGGTCTTCCTGCTCCGGTGCCAGCCCCAGGTTCCGGCGGGCCTGCTTATGGACCCATTCGTCGCGGTCCTTCCTGGCCGCCTTTATTTGCGTTGTTCCCAAGGACTCCCAGGAGGTTTTTGTCCGCAAATAATACATTTTCGAGACAGGGTGCCGGTAGAGGTAATCCTCTCCCTCCACCTTTTTAAGCTGAAATGTCGATTTCATAACGTCTAGGCTACGTCTATTGAGAGCTTTTGTTAAGTGGACAAATCATTTAAGAAGCGTTGTAAGTGCTTGATAATAAGTGGTGCATCCGGCAGGACTTGAACCTGCAACCTTCTGATCCGAAGTCAGAAGCTCTATCCAATTGAGCTACGGATGCGTCAAAGAAGCCGGCGCATCTTAGCCTTGAAGGGGGATTAAGGTCAAAAAGAAACCCGTTCCGAGATGGAACGGGCTTGAAAACGATCGTCAAGACGAACTTAGGCGGGGGTGGCGGCTTCTTTTTCTTTGCCGGTTTCGCCTTCGGGCTTTTTGCCTTCGGCTTTTTTGCTTTTGCCTTTGCCGCCTTTTTCCGTTTCGGCGCTGGCGGCGTCGGCGGGAGCGGGAGTGGACTCCGGCACCGGAACGTCCACAAATTCCAGGATGGCCAGTTGGGCGGCGTCGCCCTGGCGCTGGCCCAGCCGGATGATGCGGGTGTAGCCTCCACGCCGCTCTTTTTGGGTCGGCGCGATGTCGTTGAAGAGCACCTTGATGGCTTCGGTGTCCTGGTGCAGTCGCGCGGAGGCCAGGCGGCGATCGTGCAGAGTGCCGGCTTTGCCGAGGGTAATCATTTTCTCGGCGACGGAGCGCGCCGCCTTGGCTTTGGCCAAAGTGGTGGTGACTCGGCGATGTTTGATCAGGCTGCAAACCAGGTTGGCCAGCATGCGATTGCGATGCTGGCCGGTCCTGCCCAGCTTGGCCGTGCGTTTAAGGTGGCGCATAAAACGTGCTTATTCGGCCAGCTTGTTTTCGTCCTTGGGCGCTTCCAGCAGAGCCGGATCGATGTTCATGCCCAAGGAGAGGTTTAAGCTGGCCAGTTTCTCTTTGATTTCGTTGAGGGATTTTTTGCCGAAGTTGCGATACTTGAGCATCTCCGCTTCGGTCTTCATGGCCAATTGGCCGACGGTGGTGATGTTGGCGTTGTTCAAACAGTTGGCCGCGCGCACGCTCAGTTCAATCTCGTTGACGCTCATGTTGAGCAATTTCTTGAGCTTGGCCTTCTCGTCGTCCTGCTTGGTTTCGGTTTCCTCGAACTCAACGGCGTTCTTGTCGTAGCCGACAAATACGTCCAGATGATGTTGCAGGATGGCCGAAGCCTGGGTCAAGGCGTCGTCGGGTGAGATACGGCCGTCGGTCCAGATCTCGAGGATCAGGCGGTCATAATCAGTGCGCTGGCCGACCCGGGCGTTTTCGACCGCGTAACGAACCCGCGTCACGGGCGAGAAAAGTGAGTCGATGGCAATGACGCCGATGGATTGGTCGGGCTTTTTATTTTCGTCGCCGGGGCAGAAGCCGCGCCCGACTTTGATTTCCAATTCCATTTCGAACTTCTTCTTTTTATCGAGGGTGCAGATGCGCTGCTTGGGATTGACCAGCTCGATGTTCTGGTTCAGTTCGATGTCGCCGGCGGTGATTTCGCCTTCTTTATTGACCGACAAGAGCAAGGTCTGGGTGTCGCGCGAATTGGCGCGAAATAGAACCTTCTTCAGGTTCAAAACGAGATCAGTCACATCTTCGACCACGCCTTCGACGGTCGCGAATTCGTGCATGGCGCCATCCACCTTGATGGAAGTGATGGCCGCCCCTTCCAGCGAGGAGAGCAGCACGCGGCGGAGGGAGTTGCCAATGGTGTGGCCGTAACCTGTTTCAAAAGGCTCGGCGACAAATTTGGCGTAGGTTTCAGTGGCGGTTGAATCCTCTTTGGTCAACCGCTTGGGCATTTCAAAACGTCCTAGACGTACTGGCATATTTTCCTTTCAACAATTTTAATCTGGCTTCCCCGCTGTTTATTCCCGCGCGGAGAAACCCGTGTAATTGTTTTTGCCGCGCCTGGCGCGACGGTTTATGGACTAGCGGGAATAAAATTCGACGACGGCTTGTTCGTTGGCAATGGGCTGGATTTCGTCCCGAGTCGGAATCCGCATGACCGTGCCTTTGAAGGCGTCTTTGTTCAAGAGCAGCCAATCCGGCACCACTTTGCTTGTGGACAGTTCCAAATTTTTGGTGGCGAGCTGGCGCGAGACATTGGTTTCGCGGACTTCCACGATGTCATTCACTTTCAAAGCATAGGAAGGGACGTTGACCTTGCGGCCATTGACCTTGACGTGGCCGTGGCTGACCATTTGACGCGAGGCGGCGCGGGTGATGGCAAAGCCCAAATGATAGACGACGTTATCCAGCCGCGTTTCCAAAATTTGCAGCATTTGCTCGCCGGTCACACCGCGGCGTTTGAGGGCGCGTTCATAGACGCCGCGAAACTGGCGTTCCATCAAGCCATAGAAATAGCGCAATTTTTGCTTTTCGATCAGGCCCAAACCGTAATCGGTATGTTTGCGGCGCGACTTGGGACCGTGGACGCCGGGGCCGTAGTTGCGGCGTTCCAAATATTTGTCAGGGCCGAACATCGGGATGCCGAAGCGGCGGCTAATGCGGGTGCGAGGACCGGTATATCGAGCCATATCAATTCTGGGTTGCGGATTGCAAAAAGTACAAAAGGTATTTCATTCGTTAAACGCGCCGTTTTTTGCGGGGGCGGCAGCCGTTGTGCGGCACCGGCGTGACGTCCTTGATCGCCGAGATTTCCAGCCCAATGGCCTGCAAGGCGCGAATGGCGGATTCACGCCCCGAGCCGGGACCTTTCACGCGCACTTCGACTTCACGCATGCCATGCGACATGGCTTGGCGGGCGGCATCCTGCGCGACCTGCTGGGCGGCGAAGGCCGTGCTCTTGCGCGAGCCTTTGAAACCGACGCGACCGGCGCTGGACCATCCCAGCACGTTACCCTGCATGTCGGTAATGGTCACATTGGTGTTGTTGAACGTCGCCAAGATGTTGGCGATGCCCACCGAAATATTCTTGGCGCCCTTGGCCTTGACAATTTTCTTGGCGTTGGCGTCATCGGCCAGCAATTCCGCGGCGGTCGGCGCGGCGGCGGCGGCCACAGGAGCGGCGGGCGCTCCGGCTGCGCCGGGGGCGTCACCGGCCGGTTTCTTGCCGCCCTCGGCGGCAGGGTCGGCGGCGGCGCCAGCTTTCTTGGCGGGCTTGGCGGAGGCTTCAGCGCCGGGCGCTCCCTCGGCTTTGCCTTCTTTTTTCGGCGCGGGTTTTTTGGATTTTGTTTCTTCAGCCATAGGAAAATTTAGTGGATGCCGGTTTTGGCATTGGGATTGCGCTGCACACCGACGGTCTTGCGCGGGCCTTTGCGGGTGCGGGCGTTGGTCGAGGTGCGCTGGCCGCGAACAGGCAAGCCGCGCAGGTGGCGCACGCCGCGATAACACTTGATGCCTTGCAGGCGCTTGAGGTTCATGCCCAACTCCCGGCGCAGATCGCCTTCGATCACGTACTTGCCGTCTTGAATGGCGTGAACAATCTGGGACAACTGCTGTTCGTCGAGATTCTTGGCGCGGATGGCCGGATCGATCTTTGCCTTGGCCAGGATGATCTTGGCATTGGACGGGCCAATGCCGAAGACGTAGCGCAGAGCGATATCGATGCGCTTTTCGCCCGGAATTTCAACTCCAATGATTCGTGCCATAAATTAGCCTTGTCGTTGTTTGTGGCGGGCATTCGTGCAGATCACACGAATGATGCCCTTGCGTTTGACAATTTTGCAGTTTTCACAAAGTTTTTTGACTGACGCTCGCACTTTCATAAATTATTCATCTCTGACTGTTATGCACCCTTTGGACAAATCGTAAGGCGACATCTGCACCCTTACGCTGTCTCCGAGGGACAACCGCTCGAAAACCAAACGCCGTTTGCCCGAAACATGCGCCACCAAGCGATGTCCATTCTCTAATTCCACGCGAAACAATGCCAGGGCCAGAATTTCGATTATCCGGCCTTCAGCTTCGATATGGTCTTCACGGGCCACGTTAAAATTTCAGGCTCAGCTTCCGTTATTAAAACCGTATGCTCAAAATGAGCCGACAATTGACCATCTTTTGTCGTAACTGTCCAGCCATCACTTAGCACCACCACTTGGGGCGTGCCCGCATTGACCATCGGCTCGATGGCCAGCGTCATCCCCGCCTTCAACTTCGGCGTGCTCTTGCCTTTCTCGACAAAATTCGGCACCTGCGGTTCTTCATGCACCGAACGCCCGACGCCATGCCCGACAAATTCCCGCACGATGCTGAACCCGTTGCTTTCCACATAATTCTGCACGGCCCGCGAAATATCGACTACCCTGTTGCCCGGCAGCGCCTGCGCAATGCCCTCATACAGCGCCTGCTCCGTCACATCCATCAACCGCTGGGCTCGGACATCGCAACCGCCGACGGCTACCGTTTTGGCAGTGTCCCCAATATAACCTTGATGCAGCACCCCGATATCCAAGCTGACGATATCGCCAAATTCCAACCGCCGCGGACCGGCCAGCCCATGCACTACTTGTTCGTTGACCGAAATACAAATCTGGCACGGATACTTCCGATACCCTAAAAATGCGCTCTTGGCGCCATAGCTCTTAATCCGGCTGGCCGCAAAGTCATCCACCTCTTTGGTGGTGATGCCGGGCCGAATAAAAGCCCCGACTTCTTCCAAGACCGTGCTGGCCACCTGGCACGCCGGGCGCATCGCTTCCAAGTCGCGCTCGCTCTTTAAAATAATCGTCATCACCGTCGCGACGCTGTGCCCGGGCACAACAGAAAGTCCTCAAAACCGCCCTTTGAGCCGGCCTTTCTTAAGAAATCCATCATAATGCCGCATCAACAGATGCGCTTCCATTTGCCGCATCGTATCCAGCATGACACCGACGATGATCAGCAAACTGGTGCCGCCAAAAAATTGCGCGACCGTCTGCGGAATCGTCATGGTGCGGCTGAGAAT
>DASRLE010000617.1:0-8100 GCA_035648615.1 Saccharimonadales bacterium (SeqCode)
GATTATATAACCACCGTCCGGCATCGCTACGATGCTAGCCGCACCGCCACCTGCTGGGCCATTCCCTCCATTATAACCCGCCAAAGGTGAATTACCACCGATGCCACTCTGTCCACCGCCCCCAACGGATAATTGCAAGACGTTGGATATATTTACAGAAATTATGCCGATTGCACTCCCGCCCTCACCTCCTAAACCAGCAGAACTAGCGCCGTTCCCACCGATTACAGAAAGCCCGAGCTGCGTGACTCCGGCGGGAACAATGTAGGTTTGCACAACGCCTGAGTAATTAAAAGTTGAAACAGCTTGGAAGCCATACGAAAGCGTTGCCACTGCGCTGGTAATTGAACCGTAAGAATTGGATACCACAACAATGTAATTCCCCTGCGTGTTAGTCAGTGCGGCCGCAAGGTTTAATGTGTTGGAAATCGAGCCAGAGTAAATGCTGTTATCTGCCAGATTTGTTCCGTTTAACTGCCACTGATAGGAGAGAGATGGTTCGCCACCTGCCACGGCCATAAAACTAGCAGGAGTGCCCGGCATGACGACTTGGTTAGTTGGTTGAACCGCAATGCCAGGACTCAGATGTAAAGCAACTATGGAACTGGTGATGCTGCCAAAAGCATCCCCCACGATTGCATAATAGTTACCGACGTTTGTCAGTTGTAGATTCGTCAGTGTCAATGTCGCATTTGTCTGGCCAATCAAGTTGGTGGAATTCTGGAACCACTGATAATTCATCGGCTGTGGACCGGTTGCGGTGCAGGAGAGAACGGCTGTGCCGCCAAAAGCGTTGGTCTGCGAAACTGGATTCGTGGTAATGGCAGGAGGATAGCCGACCTCCAAGATCGCCGGGGTGCTCGTGACGCTGCCAACGGAGTTGGTGACAATGACTGTGAAGTTTCCAGCGTCCCCTAAACCAAGATTGCTTAACGCAAGGCAAGGCCCGGTTGCATTGGCGATATTTGCGCCATTTTTCTGCCATTGATAACTCAACGAGGTTCCGGTCGCTGTCACCATGAAGGTGAAGTTGTCACCGACTGCCTCATTACCGCCCACGGGTTGCGTGATGATGTTTGGAGCGAAATTTTGCACGCTGAGGATGCCCACGGCGCTCGTAACGACGGTGTAACCGTTGGTTATGACAACGTAATAAGAGCCGGAATCTGCTAGTTGAGCGTCGTTGAGGGCAAGGATTGCATCGGTCGCCGATGCGAGGAGGTTCGTCGAGTTAAACCATTGATAATACAACGGCGGCGAGCCATCACTGGCGACAACGCTAAGGACGACATTGCTGCCGACCCCGGCTGTTTGGCTGGCTGGTTGAACAGTAATTATCAAAGGGGCAACCACCCACAGCGTTGCCCCGGCACTGGTGATACTCCCAGTCAGATTGGTAACCGTGACAGTATATGTGCCCGCAGCGGCGGTTTGAATGTTGGTGATGCTGTAGCTGGCGTTGGTCGCTCCTGGGACCTTCGTGCCGTTCTGCTTCCATTGATACGTCAACGCATCGCCTGTGGCGGTGGCATTCAAAGCCGCCGTACCGCCAACGAGGTTGGTGCTGCCGAGGGGTTGCCCAGTGATTACCGGCGGCGCTTCCACAACCAACGGCGCGTTGGAACTATTGACTGTGCCTGCTGGATTGCTCACGGAAACGCTGTAAGTACCCGTGTCGCTGGCGGTAACATTGTCCAGAGAATAAACGTTTAGCGTGGCGGACGGGATATTGGTGCCGTTTTCCATCCATTGATAACTCAATGGCGCGGTGCCGGTGGCAACGACAATGAACGAGACATTTGCACCTGGAGGATTTGTCTTGCCGACGGGT
Organism: Saccharimonadales bacterium (SeqCode); assembly: GCA_035648615.1. Lineage (GTDB taxonomy): Bacteria > Verrucomicrobiota > Verrucomicrobiia > Limisphaerales > Palsa-1400 > DASRLE01. The sequence continues at coordinate 1,832 of DASRLE010000617.1, forward strand.
TGCGTGGTAATAGTGGGTGCGACATAAACGGTCAGCGTGGCGATTGAACTCGTGACGCTTCCATAAGTGTTGGTGACGCGGCAGGTGTAATTAGCCTGGTCGTTGGTGGTAATTCCAGCGAGGGTCACCGACGCCGTGGTAGCCCCGGAAACCGTGGCACGTCCGGAAAAGGTGCCGTTGGCGAGGTTGGTCGTGTTTTTTTGCCACTGGTAAACCAGCGTGCCGCCGCCAGCAGCGGAAACTGTGAACTGAATTGTCCCGCCTACAGCCGAACTTTGGCTGGCTGGTTGCGTGATGATTGATGGGGCCTGGGCGTGAGCGGAAATAGCCAAGAAAAACCAAAAAATCGGCATCAGAGCAAAAATGGATCGGTTAAGCCATTTAGTGGTCATAATTCATCTTCATGCCCCAGCGTGTAAACCAAGAGATCCTCAAAATCGCCTTTGGTCGAAACTTGGCGTGTTGTTTGTATCGCCAGCAGCACCCATCCTTTTCTCAGTTTTTTGGTAATTTCGTAATCGGGATAAATTGATGACTCGAACTGCTTAAGGGTTTTGTATTTGGTGGTATTCATAAAACTGAATTCGTGACAGGCAGGCGAGAGCTTATTGAGAGTCGCTTTCACTCAGACCGTAGCCGTGCAATACTAAAATGTTTTTTCGTTTTGCTCATATACGCATCGTTCTGATGATGGCGATTGAAGCGTAGGCAAGAGGGCATTACAGCGCAAATTTAATCTGCTAGGATTGTTGGCTTTAAGGGGGTGAGAAGAAAAATGATTTTGGAGTGGAGTTTCGTCAACTGAATTTTTTGGCCGTTCACGCAACTATTTTGGAAATTAAAACAATGCGTTGTTGATTTTATGGTAGTTTCGTAGTATGATACTACTATATGAAACAGATAATTACGAAAGAGGAAGTCGGCAAAGCAATGGTTGACTTGTCCAGCCAAGGCAAGAAACCAACCTTGGCTGCCCTTCATGCTGCGTTGAACAATCGGGGATCAATGTCAACCCTGGTGCGCTTGAAGGCGGAAATCGAGGCTGCGGCACAACCGGCGGCAGACTCGCCTGATGGTTTGAAAACCTTCCGTGAGGTTTGGGCTTTGGCCGTCGAAGAGGGCCGACAGCAACAAGCGGCGGTTCTGGTGGAACTTCGCGAAAACGTCAAGGCTCTAGCTGCGGAGAACGAACGCCTGGAAGGGACGGCCTTGGCCGCGCAAAATCATGCCGTCGAACATGAGCAGGCAAAGTCGCGTGCCGAAACGGAACTGGCTGAATTCAAAATTCATGTCGAGGGCGAACTGAAACAAGCCAGGACCGCTCAGGCAGAAGCGACCAGCCAGGCAGCAGGGGCATTAAAGAACCTCGCGGAGGCTCGTGCTGCTCACGCAGCCCAGGTGGCGGCATTGCAGGCTGATTTGACGGCCGCCGTGCGCAAAGCTCACGAACTTGAACTGAATCTGGTGCGTGCCGAAGCTCTCTTGGAGGCCAAGGGAATCCAACCGGCCACGACAGAATCGGGAAAACCGAACCGTTCTAAAGATTCACGCGATCAACCGTGAAGATTTATTGTTGACTATCACGTTGGGGTGTTGGGTTTGAAACGGTGCAGTAAATTGCGAACTGCATTGATCAGACGGGTTTTCCAGACCCCCAGCATGAGGAACCATATAAACTTGGTCTTTTCGGGATGACGCTTTAGAAAATCTTTGAAATCGTCAGGGCATCCAATCTGAGAATAGGCATAAATCGCCCAAAAATCGGCCTGCCATTCCTTACCGCAATATCGCCTCAGCCCTCTTCTGACTTTATAGGCGCACTCACCCACGGACTCGTTCTCGTAAGGGCGATTGAAAAACCAAGGGATTTGAAGTCGGTATTGCTTTCTGGAATGGACGAGTTTAAGACCGATTTCGTGAAGTTATGTTGAAAATTAACTCAGATTGGGGTTGGTCAGGGTCGAATACGGCAATGGGTGATTCGGTATCCTGGCCATCGTAAAAGCAAATGGGCAGCCCTGTGGCAAAGTTGAGTTTACCGCCAACTGCTCTGGCAAGATCGCAAAGCTGCTCTTGGATTCTTGGGTTCATAAATCAGATGGTACTATGGTTTTTGGCAAAACCTGCGGCCACACTCAGAACAATCGCCATTTCATCGTCCGTCAGCGGCCCCAGGGAGCGCATCAAGACACGCGCGTTAGGTTTCTTGAGAACTTTGCTTACCACGGCATCGTGGCGTCCGGCGGCATCAAAAAGTTGGCCGCGCGGTTGAACGTCCAAAACATCTTCCAGCCGACTGACGATGGTGTCCGCCGGCACACCGCGCTCTCCGTGCAAAAGTCGGGAGAGATACGCCGGTGAAATATCGGCCTTGAAAGCCACCTCCGCCTTGGTCAGCCCTGAGGAGCGAATGGCTTGCTCCAGGAGTCGGATGAACTCCGGCGGGGCGGATGTTGGCTGTTGCTTTAGCATCGACTCCAATTTAACATGATTTTACTGCGAGTCAAAAGAAAAATAATAAAAACTCGTAACACATTGATAATCAATGAAATGATTTTGAAGTTCATGTTTGCTCTATAAGGCAATTTATGGCATTTTAGAACGGAAAGTAAATGATGAAGAACTCGGTTACAGAATTACGCGAGCGCAAGGGTGTTTCAAAATCAGCCCTTGCCCGCAAGATTGACGTGTGCCCGTCTTACGTCACAAGGCTTGAGAATAACGACATTCAGCCGAGCGGCGAAGTGATGTTCCGCATCGCAGAATATTTCAAGTGCCGGATTGAAGACGTGTTTAAACCGGAAATGCCAAGCGGAAGGAAATGATTTTTTTGAGCCATAAACTTGCCTATGAGTCAATTATTGTTCAAACGCCAAAGTGCGCGGAACTCTTTCCCCGCAGCAATTTCCCGTTCGTGTCGGCAACGTGCGGGACTCATTAACAACGCCGATTAAAATGAAAGTAAAACTTATGAAAGTCCAAGTTGCAGTTATTGATAAGGTTTCGGAAACTTTCGAGACAAAAAAAGGGTCCAAAACGCTCCATCTGCTGGTGTGTCAGGATCAATCGCGTCCACCGCTGCGGAATTCGTTTGATTACGAAATGACGGCGGAGGAATTGAGCAAACATGGTGCGACGCTGGTGGACAAGACCGTCGAACTGAACATCCGGGACATGACCCAGAATTTCGCCGGGCGGATGCGGATGTCGGGAGCCATCATCAAGGTCGGCGCGTAATGGAAACGGCACTGACATATACGCTGCAACGCGTTTACTGGCAGTTTTTCGGCTCTCTGACGTTTAAGAGTGCCAAACTGCCGGAACGCGTGCGGTTGACGATGTTCTTTGCCCTCGTCCGCTGCCTGTGCCGCTGGCACAAAGTCCCCTTTCGCAAGTGCGTGTGGGCTTTGCGCCAGGAGGCGGGGGAAATCAGCGGACGACTTCACTTTCATTTTCTGATCGCGGGTTTGCCACCCTATGCCGTCCAGGTCGCCACAGGTATGAGTATCAAGGCGCAGTGGGAAGAACTCGGCGGCGGCATGGCTCGGGTCAGGAAATACGATTCGAGAAAACAAGGTCTCGAATACACGTTAAAATGTCTCAACGTAACGAATGGAGGGGCAAATCTCTATGAAGTGGGGAAGTTCTCCTATTCGGCGGATGAGGTGATGTTGGCGAATGCAATCTGGGACCCGGCTAATATTGCGCGGGTTTCAGATACCCTTGGTACTGCCTAGCCGAACGCTCGGCGGCGGTGGATTTGACAACCGATTCGGGCGGGGGTGGGCGCGCGCGCAGCGCGCGCCTGCCCCCTGCCCGATGGCTTGAAGATGAACTCTGCCCAGATGAAAACGACTGAATTAACAAAGCTGCTCTGGCGAGCCGTGAACGAGAGCGACGAAATGCCGCTCTCCGAGGCGGAACAACGGCTTTATATGGCCATCCATCCACCGTTGATGGCCTATGAGGATGAGGTCCGGCTGGGCCATCCGGCACCTGAACGTCGCTGCATGATTTGCCGCGTGCCGGTGAGTCAATGCTGCTGTTGAAAGATTGGAGGCAGACAATATGTTTGACACATTAATGCAAGCGGCGATGACGACCTGGGCGGCGAAGGATATTCCGGCGCGGTTGCAATCGGAACAAGTGGCAAAGCTTCTCAATTGCTCAACGGATGATGTTGCCATTCTTGCCAGTGCCGGAAAACTTCGGGCATTGGGCAAACCAAAGCCCAACGCTGTGAAATACTTTAGCTCCATCGAATTGATCACCCTGCTGACCGACCGCGATTGGCTGGACGACGCAACAAAGACCATCAGCCAATACTGGAGACGAAAGAATGCGCGGCGCAACGGTGTAACCATGAAGAAAAGCGATGAGATTGCAACTGCGGATTTCTCTGGGTCTGGCCGCGCCAGACAAGTGGGATAAGTATAGTCAAGTATAATTATCTATTCCATCGACTCTCGATAGTGTAGCTTTCCCTCCCTTCCCAGGTGTCGTGCCGCGGCTTTGAACTTTGCTGCGAGAGAATCGACCCGTAACCTCCATGAATCTAGCCAAAAAACCTTCAACGAAACCTTCAACGATTTCTTCAATAACCGTGTAGGAAGTAGGTAGGTGGCGGGCTAAGTAAGATAGTTGGCGGATAGTATCAAAAAGTGCTTGAAACCCCTGTAAAATAAGGGTAAGAATAGCCTTGTAATCAGGATATTTGAGGCTGACTGTCGATGAAGACTGCGTTCAATTAAACCTCTCGCCTTCGGGCGATCGCTTATTAACCGTCGAAGCAAACAGCCGCCTGCGCTTGTGGTCGGTTGCAACGAGAAGCTTAATCGCCCAGAGCGATTTTAGCCCGGCCCGAATCGAGGATGCGAAATTCAGCAACAACGGCAAGTACGTGGCCATTGCCACAGGGCAAGGGTGCGCTCAGGTGTTCGAGGGCCATCGCTTATCTCCATTAAGCGGCTCCATGCAACATCCGCATCCTGTTGTCTCTGTTCACTTTTCCGCCGATGATCAGAAGCTGGCGACAACGTCGAGCGATAGTTTCGTGAGAATTTGGGATTGGGGAGCGCCGGATAGCTCGAACCAAATTACCCACGCCTTCCAGCCGAAGGCCTCCGTCGTCATGGCAGGAGGCCGCCATCTCTATCGCCAAGCCGGGCGATTTCAACGGTTTTCCAGCTTCTTTGAACCCCACCTGCAATGGTTTGCCACTTTCGAGGACGACCATATTTGTCGGATATGGGACGTAACCTCGGGGCTTCCGTTATGCCCTGACCTTAGCGGCGTGACCTTGAATCCGTCGATAAGTCCTGACGGTCGATGGCTCTTGACCGTCTCGGATAAGCTTATCCAGATCCACGCGATACGATGCGCTGGAGAGACTGCCCCGCCATGGCTGGCGGACTTTTTGGAAGACGCCACCGGCTGCCGATTTTCGCCTGAAAACGGCTGCCAAATCCAGGCGCCGTTGGCCAAATCCGCCTTGCGGGCGAAATATCCGCTGGCTGAACTCGCGAATAAATCCCTTCTTCCGGTGGCATTGCGTTGAAGTTCATCCTTCGATCTACTACGCTTGCCCCAGATGACCGATGTAAAATCGCGGCTGCCTTGGTGGCCTTTTTTGATTGTCGATGCGTTTTTCTTCGGCCTGGCGGCATTGTTGCTGCGGGTCGGACATCGTCCCTTCTTGTGGTGGGAGGCTTGTTTTTTAATGGTCTGCGCGGCGGCGGGAGCCTGGAGTTTTTTGACGCCGTTCTTGCGCCGCTATGCCCAGGAACAAGGATTTTCCCAGGCGGCTTTGCTGGCCGAAGCGGTCGGGCAAATTCAAAAGCTCGACCAATTGGCCAGGCAAATCAGCAACGCGACCGCCCAATGGCACACGTTGCAGAGCGGCACCGCCGAGACGGCCGAAAGCGCGCGGGCCGTGGCCGAAAAAATGACGGCTGAGGCAAAAGCTTTTTCCGAGTTCATGAAAAAAGCGGGTGAGACGGAAAAAGCTCATTTACGTCTGGAAGTGGAAAAGCTGAAGCGGGCTGAAGCCGACTGGCTGCAACTGACCGTCCATATTTTGGATCACGTCTTTGCGCTTTACCAGGCGGCCCAGCAGTCGGGTCAGCCAGCCTTGGCGGAGCAGGTCGCGCAGTTTCAAAATTCCTGCCGCGACGCCGCCCGCCGCCTGGGACTTTCTCCCGCGCTAGGGCAGGACGGAGAGTCATTTGATCCAAAATTGCATCAGTTGCCCAACGGCGTCGCTCCAGTGG
>DASRLE010000618.1:0-2995 GCA_035648615.1 Saccharimonadales bacterium (SeqCode)
GAGTCAGTTGCTTCCGAGCCTGGCGGTTGAGCATATCAACGACAAAAATGTCGAGGTGCCCGTCCTGATCGATATCCGCGAAATCCACCCCCATGGAGCTGGCGCTGGTGTGGCGCATTGCGGCCCGCAACATAGCCCGAAAATGACCGGCGCCGTCATTCGTCCAGATGCGATCCGGGGTCCAATAGTCGTTGCAGACATAGAGGTCTGGAAAGCCGTCACCATTGAGATCATGGAAAGCCGCCGTCAAGCCCCAATCAGCGGGGGCGTGCTTCAGGGGAACTCCTTGCTCGTCGAGAAATCTCCCGTCCACCCAGGACGCGGGGGTGAAATGCCCCGAGCCATCGTTGAGATAGAGGACATCCGGTTCCCCATATTCCTGAACCTTGCCGTCAACGAGCAGCAGCCGGCGCCGCAACGAAGGCGGGACGACCAGTTGGCCCTGAACCGATTGCAACGAGACCTGCCCCACGTCTCGAATATCGTTGGGGCGGTAATTGGCCACATACAAGTCCAGCGTGCCGTTGCCGTCGATGTCTGCCAGCGCCAGCGTGGTTGCGCCAAACGGACTTGCCGTGCCGGCCGTGCGCGTCACGTCGGTAAAGTGTCCGTCCCCGTCGTTCTTGAAGCAAAGAACGCCATGGCCGCAGGTGGAGATAAGCAGGTCCAACTTGCCATCGCCATCGATGTCGGCAAACACGGCGCCCATGCAGATTCGATTTGCGCACTGGATCCCGGCCTCGGCGGTCACATCCTTGAACCGGAAGCCGCCCAAATTCCGATAAAGTTTGCACGCTCCGCTCAAGCTGCAAAAAAAGAGGTCCGTCAGCCCATCCCCATCGAAGTCTCCGGCGGCGACCCCGGAGCCGATTTCCAGAACGCGATTGGCCGCCGCGCTCGTTTCATCCACGGTGTTAGTGAAGAGAATTCCGGTTTCAGCAACTGGAAGCCGCACGAATCCTGTTTTCGCTGAAGGCTCTATGGATAGCTGCATCCATGCGCAAGACCCTTCCTGCTGCCATTCCTGCCCAGGGACTTGCTCGGCTAGAACCAACCAGGGCAACGTCACGCAAAACGAGAAAATGGTTGTGACTGACGGTACTCGACGCAGTCTAGGGATCACAAAGCAACCCTACAGGTGCTGGAAATGAAAACGCAAGGACTAAATAGGTGCGGGGCGCATCTTGACACTGTTCTTAATTAGGAGACCAAAGTTGTTCCCAGTGATGGTTTCGCCGGGCTTGATCAAGGGCGGCCAGATGACTCAATCCTGCTTGAGTCCAGAACTGTCCGGGGCGCTTGAACCGGCATTGTTTTTGGCGACAGGCTGATTCCACCGCGCCCGATCCTATCGGCCAGCCGCGCCGCGCGATGCTCTGATAGTTCATGCGCCGGGCATGGCCGGCAAAATAATTCTTCTCCCGTTGGATCACTTCGCCAGCGGTTCCATGGCGGCTTTTCAAAGCAGCAATTTCATCCAGCACTTTTTCTTCCTCTCCGTGGCGCAATTGATGCAGACGCGGTTCCATCCATTGCGTCAATGCCGGTTGCTTTTCCCCCTGGATGCTCCGCCCCAGATTCCAAAGATGCTGGCTGCCGTGGTAAAAGTCCAACAAGCCCAGCGCGTGATTCCACCGGTCTCTTTTTAGATTCCAAATCCAGGGCGCGCCATCGCCCAAAAACAAGGACTGTCTGGCCCGTCCCAATCCGCCCCGCAACGCCTCCCAATTGAGCCGCCGCCCCAATTCCATCGCATCGCCCTGGCAATGGACGATCACCTTGTCCTGGATTAAACCCCGTCCCGCCTCCTTTCGGGCCGATTGCTCCTGCAAATAAAACACCCCCGTCTTCATTTCGTGCCAGTCCACCCGTGTCTTCTGGGTCCTCTTTTTGCCCCAGCCCTCGCCACGAAAGCGCGCCATCCAGCCATCGACCATCAGCACGGCCAAACGACTGGCCGGACGCTCCGGTTGCCTTTCCGCCGGGGGTTTCTCCAGGCGTTGCTCGGTTTGCTCTTGGGCCCGCTGGCCCACCCGTTGCGCCAAAGCATGCAAAATCGAATCGTCCACCGCCTCACCCCATTTGCTGGCCACCTGCGCCGCCTCTTCATACGAACCGGTGGCCGTCACCGTAAAGCAGAGCTTCTCCGCCCAAGCCGGGGTGATCTTTTGATGCGGCCCCATGCCCCATTGGCGCAGCAACGGACAGAGCCACTGTCGGGTTTGCCGGTCCTGGCCATACTTAACGGCCAGTTTTATGTTTCCCAGCTCGCTGCGCAGACTGACTTCTCGACGCTTGGCTTGGGCCAGGGGGAAAAACCTCGCCCTGTTGATCGGCGAGTTGTTGCAGGCGCTCCTGCAGCCGCTGGCGGCCCCATTCGCGACTCTCAGCCACCACTTCACGTTCAATCTCAGCCAGACTCGGCAACGGTCTTTTGGGTTGATTCATATAGGCGCATTCCATCCATGTTTTGTGCTTTCTCAAACGGTGGAGGAAACCGTTACAACCCTTCTATTCTAAGAACAGTGTCAAGATGCGCCCATAGGTGCGACAGTGAGTCAATCCTGCAATAACTGTAAGGTAATGGACTACAGGCTATATTGTACGTCGGGCCGTAAGCTGTAAGGTAAAGGATTACAAGCTATGTTGTGCGTCGAGTCGCTACGATTATTCTCATTGTTATACAAACTTGTATTCAATACGCTAGTAATATCCGACGAAACCCAAGAACCTTTGAGGAAATATTACTATCGTATTGAACGCAAAGTAGTATTACTCCCATTTCGCGAGTTTTGGCAAGAACGAGAAACTCTTAATTTATTGGAATTAAGTAAGATAGGCTAAATGGAGCGGGTGGAGGGAATCGAACCTTCGTCACGAGTTTAGTGGCGGAAAAAGGTATCAAATGGTTTTCCATCGCGAGTCGTGGTGAGAAGTGGTGGAAAGTTTGGTTTTGTCTGCGCCGGTTTATCGCGTTTCGGGGCAAACCCTGCAA
>DASRLE010000619.1:0-9913 GCA_035648615.1 Saccharimonadales bacterium (SeqCode)
GTAAAGGGCCGGCGTTGGCACGGCGGGAGCGCGATAGGGCGGCGCGAAGTTGCAGCCGTTGACCAAAACCACGGCAACCAAAGCCAATAAAATGAGAGAGGCTGCTTTCATGCATTTCAGACCGGAGCAGGCTGCGCGGCGGGGGCAATCTCGGGATTCTTGCCCCGGACTTTGCGCCACCAAATGCCATACCTGTCAAAATAAAGATAAACCACCGGCGTGGTGTAAAGGGTCAACACCTGGCTGACCAGCAGTCCGCCGACAATGGCCACGCCCAGCGGACGGCGCAATTCCGAACCGGCCCCAGTCCCGAAGACCAGCGGCGTCGCCCCAAGGGCGGCGGCCATGGTGGTCATCAAAATGGGACGAAAGCGCAACAGGCAGGCCTTGTAGATGGCGTCGGCCGGCTTCATGTGCTCGTTGCGCTCGGCCTCGATGGCAAAGTCCACCATCAGAATACCGTTCTTCTTGACGATGCCGATCAGCAGAATGATGCCGATCAACGCGATGACGCTCAAGTCAATGTGAAAGAGCATCAGGAACAAGACCGCGCCAATTCCGGCCGAGGGCAGAGTGGAAAGAATGGTGATGGGATGGATGTAGCTTTCATAAAGAATCCCCAAAACAATATAAACCGCCGCCAAAGCAGTGATGATCAGAAAGGGCTCGCTCGCCAGCGAAGATTGGAATGCCTCCAGCGTCCCGGAAAAACTTCCATGAACATTCTGGGGCATGCCGAGGCGCTGCTCCATTTGGTTGATTTCAGTGACGACCTGGCCGAGGGAAATCCCGGGGGCGAGATTGAAAGAAAGCGTCACGGAAGGAAATTGCCCCGAATGATTGACAGCAATGGGTGCCGTATCGGTCGCGACGCGGGTGACGGCCCGGAGAGGGACTTCCCCTCCGTTGGTGGACTGAAGGTAAATTGAGTCCAGACCCGCGGGTGTCTGCCAGAAATTCGTCGCCACTTCCATGACCACATAATATTGGTTGAGCGGTGTGTACATGGTCGAGACCTCGGCCTGCCCAAAGGCGTCATAAAGCGCATTGTCAATCGACTGCGCGCTGATGCCCATGCGCGCCGCAGTCGGTCGGTCAATGGTGAGCATGGATTGAAGGCCGTTGTTGCGCTGGTCGCTATTGACGTCGGTCAGCCCGTGAATTTTCTTGAGCTGCTTCTGAAGAATGGGCCCCCATTTATTCAAATCCTGCAAGTTGTCGCTTTGGATGCTGTATTGATATTGCGCGCTGCTGGAGCGGCCGCCGATGCGCAGATCCTGGCTGGCTTGGAGAAAGAGCGACGCGCCAGGAACGACCGCTAATTTGGGCCGCAAGCGGTTAATCACTTCGGCCGCTCCGATCCGTTCGTTCCGGGGCTTCAACGTCACAAAAACATTTCCCGAATCCGTGGCGCTGTTTCCGCCGGTGAAGCCGATGGCGTGCTCGACCGCCGGGTCCTTGCGAACGATTTCAATGAATTTCTCCAACTTCGCTTGCATCGCCTGAAAGGAAATATCCTGCGTGCCCAAAACGCCGCCGGCCAGCATGCCGTTGTCCTGTTGCGGAAAAAATCCTTTGGGCACGACCATGAGCAGGTAAAAATTGAGCGCGATGGCGGCCAGCAAGGCGCAAAGGGTGATGAAACTGTGCCGCAAAGCCCATTGCAAACTAACGTCATACCGGCCCAAGAGCCAGTCAAACATTTTTCCCGTGACTCGATAAAACCTGCCGTGCTCCTGCTCGCTCTCCCGCTTGAGCAACCGGGAACACATCAACGGTGTCGCCGTCAGAGAAACCACCAGAGAAACCAGAATCGCCGCAGAAAGGGTGACGGCGAACTCGCGAAAAAGCCGCCCCACGATGCCGCCCATGAGAAGGATCGGCGTGAAGACGGTGATGAGCGAAAGACTGATGGACACCACCGTAAAGCCGACTTCCTTCGCGCCGCGCAACGCCGCGTCGATCGGCGCCATTCCCTGGTCGAGGTAGCGGGTGATATTCTCGATCACGACAATGGCGTCATCGACGACAAAGCCGGTCGAGATGGTCAGCGCCATGAGCGAAAGGTTATCGAGGTTATAATTGCAAAGATACATGACCCCGAAAGTGCCGATCAACGAGACCGGCACGACCACGCTCGGAATCAGCGTGGCGCGGGCATTGCGCAAAAACAAAAATACCACCAAAACGACGAGCACCACCGAAATCACCAGCGTCATTTCCACGTCATGCACCGAGGCGCGAATGGTCGTCGTGCGGTCCAGGGTGATGGTGAGTTTCATGGCGGAAGGCACCGAGGCCTTTAACGAAGGAAGGGCCGCGCGGATGCGATCAACAGTGTCAATAATATTGGCTTGCGGCTGCTTGAAAATAATCATCACCACCGAGGGTTTGCCATCGGCGAAGCCGGCCGCGCGCAGGTTTTGCACCGAATCCCAAACCGTGGCGACGTCCGAGAGCTTGATGGCCGCGCCTTTGTGGTAGCCGACAATCAGCGGCTTGTAATCCTTGGCTTTCAGCAGTTGATCGTTGGCGGTAATGTCGGCCGTGGTATGGCCGTCGGAAATTTGACCTTTGGCGATATTGGCGTTCGCGGTGTTTAAAACATTTTTGACCGCTGGCAAGCCCACCCCGGCATTGTTAAGTTGGACGGGATTGACCTCGACACGCACCGCCGGCAGCGAACTTCCACCCACCAAAACCTGGCCCACGCCGTCGATCTGGGAGAGCCGTTGCTGCATAATGGTCGAAGCCGCATCATAAAGCTGGCCGCGATCATAGACATCGGAGGTTAGCGCCAGGATCAGGATAGGCGCGTCGGCCGGATTGACTTTTCTCCAAGTAGGATTACTCGGCAGATTAGCGGGAAGATAACTGCGAGCGGCGTTGATGGCCGCCTGGACATCCCGGGCCGCGCCATCAATGTTTCGGCTCAAGTCGAATTGCAGGGTGATGGCAGTCGTGCCCAGGTAGCTGGCGGAGGTCATCTCGGTGACCCCGGCGATATGGCCGAACTGCCGTTCCAACGGCGCGGCGACGGCCGAGGCCATGATTTCCGGGCTGCCACCCGGCAGCCCCGCCGCCACCGAAATCGTCGGAAAATCGATCTGCGGCAGCGGCGAGACCGGCAGCAACTCAAACGCCACGATCCCTGACAACGCCACCGCCAAGGTCAGCAAGGTCGTCGCCACCGGACGGCGAATAAATGGCGCGGAAATATTCATGTTTGCGCGGGCGCGGGGACGGCTCCAACGCCGGATTCGGCGGGGGTCTTCGCCTCGGCTGGAGCTTTTTTATGGGAAAACCGGTCCATGAAGATATATATGACAGGTGTCGTGTACAACGTCAGCGCCTGGCTGACAATCAATCCGCCGACCATGGCGATGCCAAGAGGCCGCCGCAATTCCGATCCCGTGCCGGAACCGAGGGCCAGCGGCAGGCCGCCCAACAGCGCCGTCATGGTGGTCATCATAATCGGACGAAAACGAAGCAGACAGGCCTGATAAATCGCGTCCACGGCGTTCTTCCCTTCATCGCGCTCCGCCTGCAGCGCAAAATCGACCATCATGATGCCGTTCTTCTTGACGATGCCGATGAGAAGAATAATGCCAATGAGCGAAACCACGCCCAAATCCTGGTTAAACAGCATCAAAGCCAGAATCGCCCCGACGCCGGCGGACGGAAGAGTGGAAAGAATGGTGATGGGGTGAATATAACTTTCATAGAGAACACCCAAAACAATATAAACCGTAACCAGGGCCGCCAAGATGAGCAGGGGTTCGTTGGTGAGCGAGGCCTGGAAAGAGGCGGCGGTGCCTTCAAACGACGCCATAACGGAGGCCGGCATGTGAAGATTCTTCTGCGCGCGATCCACTTCTTCAACCGCCTTTCCGAGCGAGGCGTTCGGCGCAAGATTGAAGGAAATGGTGACGCACGGAAACTGGCCCTGGTGGTTGATGGACAGCGGCGCGGACTGGTTCTCGAAATGGGCAATCGTGCTGAGCGGGACCGAGCCGCCATTGGAGGCCTGGATGTAAATGTCCTGCAACTTTCGCGGGTTTTTCTGAAAAGCCGGGAGGGCTTCCATAATGACGTGGTATTGATTCAACTGCGTGAACAGGGTCGAGACTTGCCGCTGGCCAAAGGCGTCGTAAAGCGTTTCATCAATTTGGTTCGCCGTAATTCCCAGGCGCGCCGCCGTCACCCGGTCAATGACCAACGAGATTTGCCGGCCGCCATTTTGTTCGTCGGTCGCCACGTCGCTCAACTCGGGAATTTCCCGCAATTTGGCCAGCAAACGCCCCGTCCACAGTTGAAGTTCGGCGGGATCGGGGTCCTCGAGGGTATATTGATATTGCGTCCGGCTGACCCGGTCTTCGATAGTGATGTCCTGCACCGGCTGCATGAAAAGGGCGATGTTATTGACTTTGGCCAGGCCGGGCTGCAGGCGGCGAATGATGTCGGAGGCGCTGATATTCCGTTGTCCGATCGGTTTGAGATTGATCAGAATTCGTCCGCTATTGAGAGTGGTATTAATGCCATCCACTCCGATGAAGGAGGAGAGATTCGCCACCGCCGGATCCGCCAGGATTTTCTTGGCCAGCGCTTGCTGCTGTTCTGCCATGGCGGAAAAGGAAACATTTTGCGCGGCCTGTGATATTCCCTGGATAACGCCAGTATCCTGCACCGGGAAAAATCCTTTCGGCACCAGAATGTAGAGGACAACCGTCAACACCAGCGTAGCCAGCGCGACCAGCAACGTGAAGACGCGGCGAGCCAGCACCCAGCGCAACGTCGTCCCGTAAAAAGCAATGACGCGGTCAAAAGCCCGCTCGGAAGCGGCGGCGATTCGCCCCTGCTTTTCTTCGGAAGTGCGACGGAGCAACTTCGAGCACATCATCGGCGTCAGGGTCAAAGAGACCACCGCCGACACGAGAATGGTGACGCTGAGGGTGACAGCGAATTCGCGGAAGAGGCGTCCGACAATATCCTGCATGAAAAGCAGCGGGATGAGGACCGCGACCAGCGAAATGGTCAGCGAAACAATGGTGAAGCCGATTTGTTCGGCCCCTTTCAGGGCGGCGTCGAGCGGCTTTTCTCCCTTCTCGATGTATCGGACAATGTTTTCGATCATGACGATGGCATCGTCAACAACAAATCCTGTCGAAATGGTCAGCGCCATCAAGGAAAGATTGTCCAGACTGTAGCCCAGCAGGTACATGACGGCAAAAGTGCCAATCAGAGAGAGCGGCACGGCCACGCTGGGAATAATCGTGGCCGCAATGCTGCGCAAAAAAAGAAAAATCACCAACACCACCAGCGCGATGGTCAGCATCAATTCAAATTGAACATCGCTGACCGACGCCCGAATGGTCACGGTCTGATCGGTGAGAATGCTGACATCGACAGCGGACGGCAGGGTGGCCCTGAGTTGGGGCAGGCGCTGTTTGATGCGATCCACCACTTGGATGATGTTGGCCCCGGGCTGCCGCTGGATATTCAGTATGATGGCCGGAACGTTATTCATCCAGGCCGCCTGGTTGAGGTTCTCGACCCCGTCCACCAGCGTGGCAACATCGGAGAGCATGACGGGCGCGCCATTGCTATAGGCGACAACGATCCGGCTGTAATCGGCGCTCGTCACCAATTGATCGTTGGCGTTGATTTGGTAGGAAGTCTTGGGGCCGTCGAAATTGCCTTTGGCCAGATTGACGCTGGTTTGCTGTATGGCCGTGCGCAGAGTTTCCAAGTTGATGTGGTAGGCCGAAAGCTGGGTGGGATTGGCCTGGATGCGCACGGCTGGCTTTTGCCCTCCGACAATAGTGACCAGCCCCACGCCGGAAAGTTGAGAGATTTTTTGGGCCAGGCGTGTATCGGCCAAGTCTTCCACTTTGGAGAGCGGAAGGGTTTTTGAGGTCAGCGCCATGGTCAAGACCGGCGCGTCGGCGGGATTGGATTTGCTGTAGATGGGCGGACTGGGCAGGTCGGCCGGGAGATAGCTTTGGGCGGCATTGATTCCCGCCTGCACTTCCTGTTCCGCGACGTCGATATTCAGGTAGAGCGCGAACTGCATGGTAATAATCGAACTCCCACCCGAACTGATCGAAGTCATTTGATTCAAACCCGGCACTTCGCCAAATTGCCGTTCCAGAGGAGCGGTCACGGAGGAAGCGACCACTTCCGGGCTGGCCCCGGGATAAAAGGTGACAACTTGAATTGTCGGAAAATCCACCTCGGGCAACGCCGAAACCGGCAATTGCTTGTACGCGACTATGCCAACGAGCAAGATGGCCGCCATCAAAAGCGAGGTGGCGACCGGTCGTAAAATGAATGGGCGGGATGGACTCACGAACCGTCCTTGGCGCTGGGGTCCTCTTTCTTATGCGAACCGCCTTTCTTCTTCGGAGCGCCCGGCTGGCCGTCCTTGCCGTCCTGGCCGGGTTTAGACGCGGTGACTTTTACTCCTTCGTCCAACTTGTTGAAGTTATCCAAGGCAATGGCATCACCCGCCGCCAAGCCCGCCGTCACCTCGGTGTTGTCGCCTTCGACCGTGCCGGTGGTAATGTTGCGCGTCGCAACGGTATTAGTGGGCGTGACCAAATAAACAAATGACCCTTCGGAATTGCGTTGAATGGCGAAGGAGGGAACCAAAATAACATTATGCAGCGTTTCGATGATCAGGCGCGCATTGACGAATTGGTTGGGAAAAAGGCTGAAATCGGCGTTGGGAAAAACAGCTTTGAGCTTGATCGTCCCGGTGGAAGCGTCAATCAGATTATCCAAAGTCAGCAACGTGCCGGTCGCCAGCTTGTTTATTTGATCGCGATTAAAGGCCTCGACCGTCAGTGGATTGCCTTCTTGCAATTGGCGGGTAATTTGCGGCAGGTAATCCTCGGCGATGTTGAAAATCACCGTGATCGGCTGTAACTGGGTGATGACAACAATGGCGTTGGTATTGGCGGCGTGGACGATGTTTCCGGGATCGAGCAACCGCAGGCCGACACGGCCCGAGATGGGCGCGCGGATGTAGCAATAGTCCAGTTGCACTTTGGCGCTGGCGACCTGTCCTTCGTCGTACTTGACAGTTCCCTGATCCTGATGCACCAGGGCCACTTCGTCGTCCACCTGCTGCTTCGGAATGGCTTTCTTGAGGTAGGCGGATTGATAACGTTCCAAGTCGATCTGGGCGCCCTCCAGGAGCGCCTTGTCGCGCTCGAATTGCCCAGTGGCTTGGGTCAATAAGGCGGCATACGGGCTGGGATCGATTTCCGCAAGCACGTCATTGGTCTTGACCATCTGTCCTTCTGTATAATTGACGCTGAGCAACTGGCCGTCAACGCGCGGCGAAATGGAATCCATATAAACGGGCGTCACCGATCCCAAGGCGGTCACCGCCACTTGAATGTCGCCGGTCTGCACATTGGTTTCGGTGATGGAAATGGGCCGCGGCGGGGGCGCTTTTGGTTTTTGACGCCGCAGAATCGCCAGAAGTCCGATCCCCAAAACGAGCAGCAGGATCACCGCGATCCAGATCCACCAATGATGTTCTTTGCGGCGATGGTCTTCCCGCAAAGACGAAGACGCATTGGGAGTCATTCCCGCATTTGACACAGTCTCAGCCATCTTAGTCCTTTCCTAGTGTGTAAAGCGGACGGCCGCCCCGAGCGGTAAAAGCAGTGGGATTGTAGGCACACCGGCAAAATTTACAATATGGTCTATGCATGAATCGTTAAACCGATGAGGGTAAGGGCGCGGACTCGGCCAGGGTGTCGGCGATCCGGGAAATCAATGTCGGAAAATGGAGGGGCTTCTCCAGCACAACTTTGACCCCGGCTCGGCGCGCGGCGGCATCCTGGTTGGGCGAGGCGGTGATAATCATCACGGCTTGCGACGCGTTTTTGGCTCTTATTTCTTTGAGCGTTTCCCAGCCGTTGGCGCCCGGCATATTGATATCAAGCAGGACTAAATCCACCCGCGCAATCTCGGTCAATTCCAAGGCATGTGCGCCGCAGGCCGCAGTCAATACGCCATAGCCTTCCCCGGTCAGCACCCGCGCCAGCATCAAGCGAACGGACGAGTCGTCATCCACAATTAAAATCCATTTTCGCGGGTTTTGCTGATTCATAGGCACAAAATCAATCGGTTGGTTTAGCGGCTTTCATGCCAACGCGCTGGATTATCCTTTTTCCGTTGACCCGCAACGGCTTGTATCGACGGCCCTCCTCTGCGATTCGTGCGAAGAGACTACCCGCTATGCAGCCCTGCATAGTTACTGAGCAAATACTATCGCAATTTTCTCTATTGACTTTAGGTTAGTAAACACTAACCTCACTGCGAAATGAAGAAGGCGCGCATGTCAGCCCAGGATCGGAAGCAGGCCATTGTCAAGGCCGCGCTCCCGCTCTTTGCCCGGCAGGGTTACGCCGAAACCACCACCAAGGATTTGGCCAAGGCCGCCGGCGTTTCGGAGCCTTTGCTTTACAAACACTTTCCCAGCAAGGAGGCGCTGTACCTTGAAATCCACAACTCCTGCTGCCAGGGAAACGACCCGATGTCGCGTAAAATTGCGGCCTTGGTGGCAGACTTGGAACCCTCCACCTCGACGCTGGTTTGTCTGGTCTATTATTTGGTGCGCCTGCAAGTCTTTGGCAAGCCGGGCGCGGTGGCGGAGTGGAGCGCGCGCCAGCGGTTGATGTTAAAAAGTCTCCTCGAAGATGGGGTTTTTGCGCGGGTCATTTATGAAAGTCGTTTTGCCTGCTTTTGCGCCCGGATTGAAGCCTGTCTCGAGGCGGCGGTCGCTGCGGGCGACGCGGTCAAAAGCCCCCTCTCTGCCGGCAACGCCGCCCGTTTTACGCATCATTTGGCGGCATGGCTGGCCGCCGTCCATTTACCCGGCAAGGCGGTCATCAATTACAAAAGCTCCAGCGACGAACTTCTTTATCAGGCCGTCTGGTTCACGTTGCGCGGCATGGGTATGACCGACAAAGCCATCGGCACCTATTACAATCCCAAGGCCATCGCCTTGTTTCAGGATTCCTGATCACAAATCGACCCATGATAAGTTAGTAAATGTTCACTAATGACGAAATGAAGCCATTCACTTTCCAAAAATGGACCGGGGCCGCGTTGCTTCTGCTGCTGGCCAACGGTTGCCAAAAACCAGCGGCCGCGCCCGCCGCGCCGCCACCGCCGCCAGTCACGGTCAACCAGCCGCAGCGCCATGACGTGACGGAGTGGGATGAGTATCAGGGGCGGATGGAGGCGGTGGATCGGGTCGAGGTGCGCGCCCGCGTCACCGGTTACATTGAATCGATTAACTTTAAGGACGGCGCGGACGTTAAAAAGGGCGACGTGCTGTTTGTCATTGATCCGCGGCCTTACCAGGCCGTGCTGGACCGCGCGCAGGCCGACCTGCAACAAGCGCAAACCCGGTTTGAACTGGCCAGCAACGATCTCGCGCGCGCCGGCCGATTGCTCAAAGCCCGCGCCATTTCGGAGGAGGAAGCCGATTCGCGCAGCAAATCGGCGCAGGCGGCCACCTCGGCCATTCTCTCGGCCCGTGCGTCGGTGGAAACGGCGCAATTGGATATGGATTACACCCACGTCACCGCGCCGATCAGCGGACGCATTGGCCGCAAAATGATGACTGAAGGCAACCTGGTCAATGGCAACCAGGGCCAATCCACCTTGCTCGCCACCATCGTTTCGCTCGACCCTATTTATTGTTATTTCGACGCGGATGAACGGTCGATTCTCAAATACCAGCAATTGGCCCGCGACAATAAAGACGACAACATCCGGCAAGGGAAAGTGGTTTGCGAATTGGAGCTGGCCAGCGAAACCGGCTTTCCGCGCAAAGGAGTCCTGGATTTCGTGGATAACGAAGTCAATGCCGCCACCGGCACGCTGAGTG
>DASRLE010000620.1:0-19770 GCA_035648615.1 Saccharimonadales bacterium (SeqCode)
TAAAATGAAATCCCTCCTCCCCCAGTGCTTCGTTCCGGTTCGCTACGCTCACCTCCACTGCGCACTGGGGGAGGAGGACAATCAACAACAACAATCAACAACAATGTTCAAAGTACCAAATTTATTTCAGGACTTGACCTCAATAATAAATTTTCAATTACCAATTCTCAATCGAGTCCGAGATGTTAACGCATTACTTTGTCAACACGACTTACCCAAAAAGTGAAATGCACCAAGAGAAACGGCCGCGCACATTTTCTAATTGACGCCTCGCATCTTGCCCCGCAACTTCGCCCAGAATGATCGTCCTTATTCGGCGCCAAAGTTGCGCCGCCCATCGTATCGTGCTGGTTCTGGCCATTTTGTTCAGCGCCGTGGCCGCCATGGCCGGCCAGGATGAGGATCGCTGGTGGCCGGTGCAATCGTTGCCGGGGGCGCTCGTGCGGACTCCCATTTCGCCCCGCGATTCGCTGCAAATGATGGTGCAATCGGTCGCGGGCTTGGCGGCCAAAGCAGTCAACACCGGTCGAGGGGATGAGATGGTGTGGGTCGATAATGCCAATGTGGACATGGAGGAGTGGTATGCCCGGTTGTTTGTCATGCATCCAGAGGTGCAGAAGCGGGGTACTTTCGGTCCTTGGGAATTGGTCGATCGCTATGCCAGGCTGGACATCGTCAAAGGATACATTTTGTATCGCTTGGATAAAACCCAAGGCGACGGCAATAATGCCGGGAATGGTTTGGATTGCTCGGTCAACGTTGCCACCAGCATGGCCGGGTTGCTGGACGGCGTCCTGGTGGACGAGACGTTGGAAACCGAAGCCCAGGCGCACGGCCTCAAATTGCTGCTCGACGCCCGTGGAAAAACGCAGCAATGGTGTTTCCAGACCTACCAGGGCCAGTTCAACCGCCGGATGCTCTGCCTTCAAGACCCGCGCAAACCTCATATCCGCGATTTGGCCATCGCGCAACGCACCTTTACCGCTTTCGGACACGATGCCTCGATTCCCGCCGCGATGAAATGGCTTGAGCCGCTCTCGCCGATTCTCGGCTGCAATGGAGGCGACGAATTTGAAAATACCGGCCTCTCCACCCGATACGGCGACATCCAGACCGCCACGGATTGGTGCATGAATTTGCCGGTCTTGATGGCGGGAACCGAGAAGCTGAATCGGCCCATCGCCAAAACCTTCGATCCCGCGACGATTGATTGGAGTGACCAGCGCAGCGCGGTCAGTTTTATTGACAGCGACGGCGACAACGTCCAGTGGTTCGAGGGGAATTTTTTTCACGGCAGCGATAGTTATTGGCACAATCCCAATCGGGGAAAGACTCCGTTTAGCTGGTCCTGTTGCTTCGCCCAATTGGCGCAATTGTGCCCGGAAGCCGTCGAGTATGCGATGGCCACCCGGACCACCAATGATTCGTTCGTCGAATGGGGCGGGGGATATTACTACCCGGACCATTTTGGCCTGGATCGGACGAACCGCTGGGAGTTGCTGGGACGCCAGGCCCGGCGCACTTGGAAGCTGATGAAAAAGACCGGCACTCGCATCATCGGCTTCAATGTAATCCGCTGCGATTCCCCCGAAGCGCGCGAGGCTTATGAAGTCTTCGCCCGCCAGACCGACGGACTGCTTGCCATCCTGGCTTTCCAATATTCCCCCTATGAGGGCGGGGCGGGCCAAACCTTTTGGGTCAAAGACAGCCGCGGCATTGATGTGCCGGTCATCACCGCCCGCTACTCGATTTGGGCAAACTCGAACGACCGGGAACGGGCGGGCACCCCGGCGCGAATCGCCCGCGCCATTCGGGAAACCGTCCAGAAAACGCCGTTGCCGCAACGCCCCCGCTACGATTGGGTCGTCGCCCACGTCTGGTCCAATTTCAAGAAAGCGCCCGGCGCCGGCGAAAACGCGGAGGACATGCCGCAACAAGACCCGTCCGCCCATGGCGGCGAAGCCGGCTACTCTCCCGTCCTCTGGTGCGCCGAACGTCTTCCGTCCAGCATACGCGTCATCCGCCCCGAAGAACTGGCCTGGCGCATCCGCATGAAACACAATCCCCTCCAGACCAGGCAATGCCTTCCGCAGTTTCGGTAATTCATTTGTATAGTGGAAAACGCAGTTACTTTCAACTCGTGGCGGGAAGCTCCGCCACAGAGGGCCTTTCACCCTCCTATGCACGCTCTTTTTCAAGCGCACGAGCGCGGAACGAAGTTCCGCTTCCCCCCCAAAAAAAGTTAAAATATTTTCATTTTTTCCATGGACTTAGTTTAAATACAGGTCATTTTAAGGCGTAGCAACTGGCCGCGAACCCGTTCAAGCGTGTGAAGAAAACCAACGGGCGCGGACTGGAAACGCTTAAGCGCCGGGCCGCGACACAAGCGGAAATGGAAAGTTTATTGAGCGTTGCCGGGGATTATGCCGTGGCGTATCTCGCAGCGGTCACAACTGGCTTGCGGAGGGGTGAGGTGTCGAAGCTGGAACGGGGCGATTTGCACCTGGACACGGCGCAACCGTTCGCCCTGGTGCGGGCCGCAACGACCAAAGATCGGAATGCCGCAAAAGTTTACCTGGGGCGACAAGTGGTGGCCGAGCTAAAAATGCTGTGTTCGCCGGGGATGCCGACGAATAACTTGGTTCTGGCGGGGCGGATGCCGACAATGAATAAAATGCGGGAACATCTTTCGGCGGCAGGTGTTGCGTTCAAGGACGGTCAAGGGCGGCGATTGGATTTTCATGCGTTGCGGACGACGTTCGACACGAATCTGGCGATTGCCGGCGTATCGGACGCGGTGCGCATGAAATTGATGCGGCATAAAAGCCCTCGGTTGACGCTGGAAACCTATACCGACAGCGAAAAAGTGCCGGTTGAGGCAACGTTGGCGAAGTTGCCGGAATTCGGCTGCGGGGCGAACAGATACGAGGACACCGGAAAAGACACTGGAATTTCAGTCCAAGGCAGTCAATCGGTGTCCAAGCCTGTCACCGCAATAAACATTTTGAATGGTGAGAAAACCCTTGCAAACATTGGCGAAAGTCACGGTCTGTCACCATTTGTCATTTTGGGTCACGCGAAGTCAAATGGCGGAGAGGGGGGGATTCGAACCCCCGGTGCTTATTAGGCACTCACGCTTTCCAGGCGTGCGCGTTAAACCACTCTGCCACCTCTCCAACCTATTGATTTACTTGAACTTACAGAAGAACGCAACATTCACAATTTGACATTCTGATACCGCTATGTGATACTGTTTGTATGAAAGAGAGCCAAACAGAATCAAAGTCGGTCTGGCAAAAGACGCCAGTGTCAAATTTAGTTCGATACGTTCCATCAGGCATTTTATTCGCACGAATGAAGGTCAAGGGCAAGCTCATTCGCCGATCATTAAAATCCAAAAGTCTTTCGGTCGGGAAGCTCCGTCTGTCGGACCTGGAAAAACAAGAACGCCAGATGGCCGAAAATGCCTCCTCCCTCTCCGAAGGAAAGATGACATTTGGGGACGGTTTGCAGATTTATCGCCAACGCCTTCACGGCGACGCTTCGCTCAAGCCGCGCACGAAAGCCCATCGAGAGGAACGGATCGCCGTCCTCCTGAAGACGTGGCCGTCTCTGGAAATAACAGACGTTCGTAAAATCACGAAACAAGATTGCTTGCAATGGGGGGCCGGTTATTCGACCAGCGCGGTCAATTTTAATAAAACCGCGCAGACCCTTCGCCTAATACTGGATATTCCGATTGAAGGCGGCATCCGGTATGACAACCCGGCGCGGTTCATCAAAACGATGAAAGTGCGGCAGAAACCGCTCCAGTTGCCCAGCCGTGCTCAGTTTCATTCGTTGATTGAAAGCGTTCGGGCAGTCAACAAACGCTTCAGCCATGATGCTGCGGATTTGATCGAATTTTTGGCGTATGGCGGCTACCGCAAGGCCGAAGCCAAAAACATTTGCTGGTCCGATTGCAACTTTGAAAAGGGGGAAATCCTCGTTCGCGGCGACGAAAAAACCGGGACCAAAAACTGGACGGTGCGAACGGTTCCAATGATTCCCGGAATGCGGAAGCTCCTGGAACGGCTCAAGGCGGAACGGCCCGGAGAACCCGCCGACGCAAAGATCATGCAGGTTTCAAAATGCAGCGCTTCTTTGAGACATGCCTGCAAACGGCTTAGTATCCCACACATCACTCACCACGATTTGCGCCATTTGTTTGCGACCACTTGTATCGAATCAGGGGTGGATATTCCGACCGTTTCGAGGTGGCTTGGGCATAAGGACGGCGGCGCGTTGGCGATGAAGGTTTATGGTCATTTGCGCGATCAACACAGCGTAAACATGGCTCAACGTGTCTCCTTCGATGAAACCTCACCGAGCAACGTCGTGGATATGATTCCTGAAAAACAATTGGTGTCTTAAATTTCCACCAACCCTTGGTTGCGGGGGCTTGCCGTGTCGTCTGGCGCGCCCGGTCCAAACATCACGATCCGCGGCCCCCCTATGCGAGTTTTTGAGCGAATGCGAACGCCGCAATTCAGTCCAACACTCATCGCTTGATTAGAAGCCTGGCTCGAATAGTCCCTCGTCCACATGGAATTGATAGATCTCGGAAATGGATCGATTGGAAAGGTCCTTCGGATTGAGATCACGACCATCATCAGCCTTTCTTAAGTGAATCGTACCGTTGCGATTGATGTGCAGCACATCATCACTCATCGTGACAAGATAATTGAAGTCGTAGGCCCACAGCGGCCACTCTCCTTTTGGAAAGTGTTTCAATGGCCGTGCGCTGCCAAAATAGAATTCGGCCATCCTTCGAGAGTAATTCAAGGGAACAAGCGCATAGCCTTCGGAATGACCATAAAAAACCATCTTCGAGGGTGAATACGTTGTTTCATTTAATGCACGGGTAGGGCCAATGAAGACCTCGAAATTTATGAAGTGCAGACCTGTTCCGCGACTTTCCTCTTCGGCCGTGAACAAAATTCGACCAGTGGCAGTTTCGAAAAAGGACGGAGCCTCATCAATCACCCGACATTCGAGAATGGTACATGGAGCGACAACTGTTTTGGCCTCATTTTCAAGATAGACGACACACCAGTTTATATAAGGGTCAACATCAGAAAACCCAAAAGCCACGGCGGTGAGGTGTTTGCCTTCATGCCGAATCAATCGAGACGGCTCCCCGTCCGGCACGTTCTTTCCAAGCTTCGGACGCAGATCATGCCAAAGCGCCCTCGATCGCTCATCGCGCGTGGTCTGTCCACCCTGCGAGCAGGCCGCTATCCCCCATGCAACGGCTATAAGAGCGAAAACCCGAATAACATGAAATAACTTTTGAGGAAATATAGCGTTCATATTTTCAACAATCTCTCTCGAGAACCCCAGACGCAAGTCCGAGTGGCTGCAGCCACAAACCATCAGAGCGTTAAAACGAGAATCGTCCACATGTGAAACCGGATTCTCGGAGCTTCAATTCCCGCTTGGGGCATCGGGGTTGAATGCTACTGCGGCAGGCAAATTGATAATTCCTCCTGAGACGCACTCGCCAGAGAGCGCTTCCAGAGGTGTTGAAGTTTGAACCAATGCACGAATGACTTTCTCATAATTCCAGTCGGGGTGTATACCCATGATGATGGCTACCGCTGCAGTTACTTGTGGCGCAGCAAATGAAGTGCCGTTGTTTATCCCAATCTTGTTCGGCTCGGGTACGCCGGGTATGCATGTGCCCGGCGCAGCCAAAGTCACGGACTGCGCGCCGAAATTACTGAAGTAGGACCAGTCGTCTTGTGATTTTCTGGACTTTCCCCGATCCCCTCCAACATCCGTCGCCATAACTGATATAACGTTGGGATAAAACCGAGTTAAGCCTGCGGGGAAAAAAGGAGTAACATCTGTGTCAACACCATCATTGCCGGCGGCGCACACTAATACCACGCCTGCGGCCTGGAAGCCCGCCCAAGCTGGATCGGCGCTTTCTGCGACTAGATCTACCGGTTTTATCGGCCGCCCAAGGCTCATATTAATCACCCGTGCGCCGCGATTTGTGCAGTATTCGATCGCTCTTATAATGTCAGTGTCGGAAGGTTTCCGATCTCCATCGAACACAGCAGCCGGCACGATTTGTGCCGAAGGCGCTATTCCTTGCACGTCTCTCGCCATACCAACAGGACGGCCTGCGATAATCGAACAGACAAAGGAGCCATGATTGAATTGTCCTGTTCGCGGCGAGTCTGAGAGTTCGGGGGAATTTCGCAGGAAATTCCATCCAATAACATCGTCAATGAATCCATTCCCATCATCGTCAATGTTGTTCCCAGGAATCTCACCCAGGTTCTTGGCGAAAATACCGGCGATCCTTGGGTCAGTAAGGTCGGGTCCCTCGTCAACAACACCGATAAACGGCGTGCGCACCCTCCTCGCTTCAGGCGGCAACTTTGTCCAACCGATATCAATCCCCGGCGCGAATTCGTTCGTAAGGTGGTAGTGTAAACTCCAGAGTTTCACACCGCCGGATTGTTGCTTGTCAATCGTTCCATTAGGATAAGCAGTGATGACATCCGGTTCCTTTCGAATCTTTTCGATTTGAGCAAGCAGGTCACCCCTGTCAAATCCCTTCGCCCCAACGGGAGCCACTGGAACCACTTCGCGGCGGTATCCACCTGGGGCGCCTTTCGCACCGTTACGCCGGACAACAATGATTTCCGTTGGCGAGGGCGGCTTGACCTCACTCTGAGAGAGTACCGGAGTTTGGCCCAATTCCCCAGCACCCTCGGTATCAAGCTTACCAGCGCGAAGGTCTCGACCAATCCGAATCCAACTCTGCCAATATCTCTCGTTCGCGGTGCTATCCGCCTTGATCGGGTGATGGCGGTCAGAGTCCATCTTGGGCGGGAGAGGGAACGGAGTTGGATTGTTCTTGTCGGTTACCACCACGAGCAGCTCTGCCGTGGCCCATTCATCCGGGGCCAGTTCCGAAGGACGCCGAGGCGGTATTTTGGCGTCGGCAATCAGCGCAAATCCTTTACTGCCCTCAGGAATTTCGGGAAAACCGCCGCCGGCCGCGCCATCAATGGTCAATTGGTGGCGGCTGGCGATGACCTTGATTATCGTTAGCCCAACGGGTGGCTGTGCTTCGATTTTGAAACCAGCGTCCGGTCCACTCGGCAGAAGGGTGGAAACTCCTTTTTTCAAGTGGGCGGCGACCGACCACTCATTCGGCCAAAGTTGCACGATTGCGCCAGAGGCATCTCGGGTGAGTACAATAGCGTAAGCATCTATGTCGCTCTGGAGTTCAAAAACGGTTTTTTCACCCACCTTAAAGGTGGTTTGCCCAGTGGCGCTTTGCAGGCGCACCTTAAACGTCGCTGCGGGGTTTCTAGCGTCAATCAGCTCCAGCCTACTTCGTAGCCCCTCTGCGGGGACCTGTCCACTGATTAAAGTTGGAATACTGAAAAGAATGAGAGCAATACCAATCAGGCTGACATTCAAAACTCTCGGACAGCCAGCTACCTTCACAGATTTGGCTTCTTGGCTTTGACTTTTGCAACTCATTAAAGTTTTTTGTAATCGTGCTGACACAAGGAAGTTCATAATCTCTCGTCTCCTTCTTAACCTATTTCTTGTTATTTCATTAAATTTCGTAATCGATCATCGTTGGCCAGGTTCGAATACTTTATCCGACCCCTCCAAAATTTGGCTTGCGAATGGTCTTTGGGCAATCCCCCACGCCCCGCGTCAAACATTCTCGCGAGATTCTCTTTTGCCTCATCGTTGTCGTGATCCGCAGCTTTTTGAAACCATTCCACCGCCAAGCGATCACTTTGTTCGACGCCGCATCCATATTCGAACATGAGACCAAGAGCTTCCATCGCAGATTCGTCATCCAATTCTGCTCCACGACTGTACCACTGAAATGCCTCGTTCTTATTCTTAGGGACGGAGAAATAGAAATGCCCAGGTAAACCCAAAGTATCCAAAATCCGCCCCTCTAAATTGGCATCACCTAGAAGACATGCTTCATTGCCGCATGTCCAATTATCCCCCTTCACAGCGTTTTTTTTCCACCATTCCAAGCCTTCCTCCACCCTTCCAAGGTGGAGGAGTTCATCGCCGTACTGGCTCATTGCCCAACCAAATCCAGCTTCCGCCGCCAGCTTGGTCCACCTCATGGACTCCGGGGCGTCCTTGATGGCTTCCGGGGAGGCCCTTCTTATGCCCGCACTCCCAGCCCCAGTCCTGTGAATGCAACTCAATTCCCAAATAGCCGCAACGTGCCCCCCGGCAGCGGCCTCTTTGAGCAATTCAATCGCCCCCGACCAATCATTTGCAGTCTCCGCCGATAATCCCGCAAAGTAGAGATTTTCGACCCTTTCTCCATTTTTCCGTGCGCCCCAGGTAGCCGAATCGGCGATTTTAGCAATGAAATCCTCAGTGAAATAAATATCTCGGTCGCGCCAGGGGATCGTCAGCAAATCAGAAGCTATCGAAACCAATTGGCTATCTACCGGATCCTGAGAGCGAGTTTCGTTCGGAATATGATCCAGGAGCCTTAGGAATTCCCGATGCACCCAGATTTCCGAAACACGCCACCGTTCGGATCTGACGTCTGACGCCAACAAGCGCTCTGCAATTCGAGCCCTCCACTTCAGAGGCAATTTTGTGTCGCCGACATCAGCCGCTCTGGTCATGCGTGCCAAAGGCAGTCCTTCACCTGAAAATTCTCCGTTGAGACGTGGTATTTGTTCTCGTGCAAACGTTCGCCGCACAAAGTCTGTGGTGTTAGTGGTAGCCCAGCGAACTGCCGCATCCAACGTCAGAACACCATCGGAGTTTGGTTCGACGGATCCTCGGCACGCTTCCAGAAGAAAATAGGTAAACGCGCCGTGGCCAAGCTTGGCATCTTCAAAACTTGCCTCCCGGTTGGCACTGGCAGAAACCACCACTTGACCTTTGGCGACTGCCAACCGTTGAAGAAATTGCTCGTCTATACCGGCGGGTAAAGGGAATTTGCTCATGCTGGGAACAGAACGGCAAGCATCGACAAACAGCAGTCGCTTGCCCGCCCGCGTTCCGATCTCCGGCGCATCAGACCGTCGTTCTGTTATCGCTTGCTCCAAGACCTTTCCTGGCACGCACGTCTCCTTGAGCATTGTTGGCTGTCCGTCGGCGGGCATCACGAAAAAGTCGCCGCCGCCGCCGCCTTCCGCCGCTGCATCACCAAATCCATGTGAGGAGAGGGCGATGACCAGGATATTGCTACTGGTCTGGGCGGCCAATCGTGCTCGTTGCAACGCCGCCAGCAGCGTATTACGTGATGCGCCCGACACGCGCACGCGCGCTTCCAGTAACTCTGCCAAATCACTCTTGGCTTGATCGGTTGTCGGGCTGCCTGAGAGACACAACTCCGTGTCCACTGCCGGCAACAGACCCAATTCCATAACGAAAAGATGTGCCAGTGCAACAGCGTCATCCACCGCGTAATGCAAGTCGCCGAGACTTTGTGGTGGGCCATAGGCGTCGAAGTCATTAACGCCCATGAAGACCCCAGCATTGCCTGCCAGTGGCCCAGCCAAGGAAACGGGCATGGCAACGAATCCTCGTTCGTTGTCAGATGTGATTGGCTTCGGTTCCGAGGCCAACAAGTGGATGCCTGCGCCGAGAACCAAACACATGCCAATTCCCAGACTTCGAGATTGCAAATTGGAGCAACACATAATTTTTATCTCCGGTTAAATAATTCCGGCCAGGTCCTCATGGTCCTTTCGCCGTCCAGGTCGGTCGGCGGAACACCACTCCAACATCTATGGGACGAAAACCAAAATTCCCCTCTCGCACAGTAAAGGGTGCTTGTGCCGAGCTAACGTAGATTGAACGGCCCATTCCCGTCACGGGGTCGTATGTTAGGAGGATCCCGACGTGTCCGGATGCGTTGTCAGAATCCAATGGCACGGCGACGATATCTCCGGGGCGGGGCATTCCGTGAATCACGGGCAGACCGGGAATCTCGTGCAGGGGGTCAGCGTAGTCGCCGGCCAAGGGAGGGTACTGGGGTTGAAGCAGGCCGTCCCATCGGTCACGAAGATGCACAGGCAGGCCGGCAGCAACAAGGACGTCGTAAACAAACCGATTACGAGTGTAGGGGTATTTCGCATCCCCCGAATCGGATGTTGCGTAATCTGGGCTATCCTTCATTGATTCGGCAAGTGCCGCCACATGCCGACCCAAATCAACTTGGCTAGATTTTTTGCTGTCAGGCGAAGCGAATTCTGTCCACATTTCCGCCATCGCGACAGCTTCGACATCGCTCAGAGAGTTGAAGAATTTGTCGTCCATTCCGGCGGGAAGCCAGTTCATTCCAGCGGCGTAACGCAATGAGCCGCGGGCGATGGCGGCACTGTGGGAGTCCACCTTGGCGCCGTCAGAATCCCCCGGCTGAGGTCGCGGATTCTGATTCGGCTTTCCATTGTTGTCTCCAGAAGAAGGAGCGTTGCAAATAGGGCAGGCTAGGCTCTCCGAAATGATTGCCTCCGCATGTCCCGCAGCATCAAATTTGTCTCCCGGCTTGAGACCCTTTAGGAGGCTGCAATCTTTCGTCATATGAGGGTGATACTTGGCGTGTTCAGGGGGAAGGCGTTGAAGAGCCATAGCCGCCAATTGCGGGTTTTTTTGCATGTGCTCAAGCATCTGCTGGTATGCCTTGTCCGCGTTTTTCTTCGATCCCGCTCGGGTCCACATTTGGTACTGCTCGAAATAATGTGACGAAAGTAGATCCAAGCCGATAACCCGCCCATTCGAGGAACCCTCACTCAGGAGGGAGCGGGCAATATCGGAATCCGGCCCCGGCGCAGAGGCTCCTGCTAAAGTCGCTCTATTTTCTTGCGTGCCATTAGCCAATGTCACTGTACCGGATTGTGCGCCATCTGCCTTTTGAACCGAGCGACTCTTCCACCTCATTTGGTTCGCAAGGATAACGGCCATTACGATGGCGGAAACGCCAAAGGCCAGCGCCGGCCAAAATCTCGTTAGCCATAGCCCGGAGGAGTCCTTTCGGACCTGCGACGGACCGCGTGTCCGTTCAACCTCTCGAAGCAAGGCATTCATTTGGAAACCCTCGATCGGAGGAGGAGACAAGCGGCCCTCTCGGTGGGCCGCCAATTTTGCCAGCAAGCCATCGATTTGCTTTGCCTTCTTGTTGTCGTCCATACCCATTAGTCGTCAAGATCGACGTTTTGTTCCCCAAAAATGCAATTCCAAAGCAGTTTTCTTGCTTTGCTCAAACCGGTTCGGACAGTAATTTGAGATACATGCATGTCCTCAGCGATTTCGCTGAATTCCATGTTATTCAAACATCGGCGGACAATGATTTCCCACCAGTTGAAATGAGGAGATTCGCGAAGTTTTTCCAGGCAACTTTCGATTCTTGCGTAATCTTCTTTGCCGATCAGATCCCTCAGGGGATCACTTAACGCGACAAGTTCCGGCGTCCTCTTTTCACCGGTTTTCAGATCCACCGGTGGATCAACGAACACTTTTTGCTCTCTTTTCTTGAATCGAATCCAATTTATCGTGGTATTGACCGCTATGCGATAGACCCAGCCCTTGACCTGAGACGGATTTTTAAGTTGATGGATTTGCCCGATAAAAGCGAGAAAAACGTCCTGGCTAATTTCCTTGGCAATATATTCCTGGTCTGCGGTGAATCCGCCCGTCCGTAGTATGGCCGCCCAGACCAATCCATTGTAGTTTTTGATGAAGGCTTCCCACGCCTCCGCCCGTCCTTCCTTGAGGGATTCCATCGAGAAGGGTGCGTCAGAAGGATCAACAATGGGCATAAACCCACCTCCTTGACCTTTCAGCTTCCTCGTAAAACAGATGCCGATGCGAAACAAATAAGCATAGGTCGCCCCCCGCCACGGAAAGCATCCCACGTTGCAATCGTTGCCGACGAATCAGAAGAATCACTAATGTTTTCGACATCTTTCTTTCCTTTTCGCAGGGCTTGAGGCGATGGAAAGTTACCCGACGCCGAGCACCGCAAAATTACGCCAAATAATTCAGCCCACGTTTGGGCTGCTGATCACCGTGTCATATCCGCTGGAAGGGTCAATCCAAATGCTTGCCCAGCTCGCTCACGCACCCTTTGATCGGATCCTGAAGGTGGGTTGCCGTGACGAGTTCGACGAGGCCGGGAACATTTTCAATCCGCTTTCGACTATATAGCGGGATCGCCGAAGGGCGACCATCAACAAATGAATGCAGAGAAAGGAATAAATATGAGCTTAAAAGAACAGAAACAGCCAGCGCGCGGATTCGTATTCGGTGCGATTCCGCCCGCGTTGACTGCTTGCATTGCTGGGTTGACCCTCTTGACGGCCGCGAACGCTTCGGAAGTGAAGGATCAGTTCAAAGTTGAAAAGAAAGACCAACAGCAACAAGCGAAAGACATCGTCAACAAGGCGAATCAAATATCGTCCAGCCCGGTTGCTCCCAGGACGCCTGCATCGGGAAACCAAGCTGAGAAGCACCCCGGCCCGTTCGCAGTTGACAAGAAAGATCAACAAAATCAAGCGATAGACATCGTCAACAAGGCGAATCGAATTTCGCCCGGCCACGCTGCACCCGGAATGCCGACACCTGCACCCGGAAGCCAAGTGTCCAAGCACCCGTACACGAATCCAAACTAAGGTCGGACGATGGGCTGCGTGCTGGCCACGAATTACAATCGGGATGCCGACGAGTAGACATGCCGTTCGTCGGCTTCCCAAGAACGGAATCTCGATAAAGCGAGCAAACTGAAAAAACCGTTGACATCGATGGCCTCGCTTGGCTTGGTTCGCTTATGGGAGCCAGCACGGCGGCAACCCTAAGCTCCCGCGACGGTAATAAATTGGTGACGGCAGGGTTGGCCGCAGCCGCAGGAGCCGCAGCCGCCACGAACTCAGTTGTGGGTTCCGCATTGAATGCCGGGCACGGCGGTTCCCTTATCAATACTATGGCGTATCAAAATGACCGGTCTTCTGCGCGACGGGGTTCAAATGGAAAATCATCGCCACAGTTTGGAAAGGATGATCTGACCGGCACGAAGGCAGTGAACAATTTACTTGACGGAACGCGCAATCAAAGTCCGCCGAATTCAGCTTCCTGACAAAACTGCTTTTCTGTGCTATTTTGCTTTGAGGCGAAGATATGATTTTCACCGCCATTTGCATATTCGGTTTTGTATTCGTCTGCGTTGCTCTGCCGTTTGCATTGCGATACGAATCACGGCGGAGAAATCCCCCGCGTCGTGCAGATTTAGCTGATGGGCCGTGGCCGGATGACCCGCAGTTGCATGTTGAGTACCCCAACCACCTTCCAGGGCTTTATCCCCCTCCGTCAAAGACCGATCACGAATAGTCGGTTTCACCGTTCAGTTCTCTCGACCTTTCCGCCTACGTCGTCACCTGGGAGAATGAATAACCCCTTTTGATTCGCCGTCGTGGCGGATCATCCGACGTGGATTTTGACGCAAAATGGGTTCCTGAAATCTGATACCGCAATCTGATACCGTTTGCCATTTTTAGAGCCAAAAATGAGCAAAAATAGCTCCCGCAAAAGTTGAAAATAGGACTCTCCACAGAGGGAGAAATAAAGATTGAAGACCATAGCAAAAAACGGGTTTACATTTTCCAGGCGTGCGCGTTAAACCACTCTGCCACCTCTCCAACCAATTGCAATTCAATAACTTACAAATTGAATTTTCACCCAGATTTTCGCTCAACTGATACCGTCATTTGATACTAAAAGAGGACGTTCTCATTGGCAAGACGATTCAGACGGATTCAGACGCGATTCATTCATTGTTCCCAATTTGCCGAACATGGACCGATCCGACTCATTTTGATTTTCCAGTTAAACCCTTTGATCGTCCCACAGCGAGTCATGCAGTTTTGTCCGCCGGGCATCACCTGGTCAAATATTCGCCGACTCGCCAAAGTACTCGTGGTCCTCGTTATAGCCTCCTTCTCCCTTTTGAATCCGGCTCATGCCTTCCACGAATTCAATCGCCTGAATCCATTTCACCATTTTGAAGCCGAGTTGGTTTTCAACCCGCAGCCGCAACGGCGCCCCGTGCAGTTCGGTCAGGGGCTTGGAATTCATTTCGTAGGCCAGCAACGTCAGCGGATGCGCGGCATTTTCAACCGACAAACTGTCATAGAACCGGCCGCCTTCCGCGCCGTCGCCGAAGGAATAAAAGACGACCGCGCGCGCCTCCGGTTTCGGACGAACCAATTGCATCAGTTCCGCCAGCGGCATCCCGCCCCATTCCGCAATACCTGACCAGCCCTGGATGCAGTGATGCAGCGTGATTTGCGTCTTTTTGCCCCGCGCACGAAGATCCTCCAACGACAACTCGACTGGATTCTCAACCAGCCCATGGACTTTTAGCCGATAGCCCTTAAAACCGTGTGTCGCCAGGTCTTTCCATTCCTGGCAGTCGGGCAATTTGCCGTTAGCCCAGAAGTAGGGAGAGATGTCTTGGGGAAGATACTCCGCGCGCGGCGACGCGCGGTCGAGCAACAGATTCATCACTGGCGCGACCACGGCTTTGGCGGCATGCTGGACGGCGCGCGGGCGCTTCCATGCAGCCCAATAAGCCAGCGCATTGATCCCAAAAACCACGCCAATGGCAAGCAGTCCAAGCCACAACCCGATCCGCCGCGTGTCGTCCGTCCCAAGCACGATGTGGTTCATGTTCCGGGCAAATCCCGTGATTACGACCAACGACACATGCAATATGATAAAAATCACAAAAGCACACATGGTCAGAAAGTGAAGGGAGCGTCCGATTTGCCGGTTCCCCGGCAGTTTGGGATAGAGTTTGAACCGATTGGTCAAGGCCGGCGACATCGAAGGGCCGGTTAAAATCGCCAGCGGAGCCAGCACGAAGATCGTGCTGAAATACGTCAATTGCTGCAACGCGTTGTAACGATAGAACCCATTCGGCTCTTGGGGCATGTGAAATGTGGCGTAGTGGACGAAGATGGCCCACGCGTCAGGAACAATTCTCCAGGAGGTGGGAATGAGCCGTTTCCATTGATCGCCACTGAGGAGCAACACGGCAAATACCACGCCATTGACCACCCAGAAAAGCGCGCCCAAAAAGTGCCAGTGTCGCGCCATGCCCACCGTGTGTCGGCGTCCAGGAAGGCCGATCCACGGCGAAAGGTATCGGGCGTCGTCCTTGGCCGTCCACATCGGTCCTTGCGGCGCTTTGACGGGCGTGAGCCGCAGCCATTCCGTGGTGGGTATGCAATGGACGTTCCAATACAAGCGCGGATGATCCATGAGAACTTGCAGCCCGCTGCGAATGAGGAGGGTGAGAAAAAGGAAATTCACATAGTGCGCGAGCCGCAACCACCCTGGAAATCCCTGGGGCGTTCCGAAAGGAGGCGGCTGCGCGCCGGGAGGAATGGCAGGCAAACCAAACACTACCCATTGGAAATAGGCGGCCAACACCGCAAGGACGAGCGGCGACAAAAAAAGCAAAAGGGTCTTTAGTTGAAAGCGCATGATCTACTCCAAAGTTTATCCGAGGTCCGTGAACTTTCGCAGAGCGGCCAAAACACGAACCTTGCCGGATATGTTTTGATTATTTTTTTCCCGCGCGAAGAACTCCTTGCGCGGATCGTTTTTTCGATGATCGCTGATTTTTTAGTTTTCAAGAAGAGAGGTCCTGGGCGGCTAGTTCATCAACCCAGTATCCTCGGCGATTGTAATGTCGATGCAGTCCGATCTCGTAATCCCGAGTCAGCAAAGTTTCCTCCGTGTACTCCGGTGACCGCTTGATAGCATCACGGGAAAGATTAACGAAAACTTTTCTTTCGTTCCAACTAATGTTCTCGACCCATTGCGGTGAAACCAAGACCTCTTTCCCCGGCCACCAATTTTGCGTATCAACGATCAAATAACGAATTGCCCACGTTCTGTCATCAATGATAAAATCCGCAATGTGGCCAATTTCGCCGTCTAAGGCTTGGATGTTATAGCCCCTCACCTCGCGGGTGTTGCGCAAACGAGGATTCCATGCTTTCCCGCCTTGATTAAGTTCCCTCGGTTCTTCAGGGTCACGCACAATGTAGGAGTACGATCCCCAGATGCATGGGCCGCCCCAATACGTCGGCCATCCATGATACCCGTAGTAGGCCTGCTCGAATTGGCGGGAGACGGGCTTGTCCTTATCCAAGGATGGACTGTCCTCGATCTGTTTTTTGGTTAAATTGATTTCGATATGGTGGTCTTTCGCAATCACACCCGCCAATGCGTACGGGGAAATCAGCACTTGTCTGCTGGAGAGCCAGTTCCCCGTGTCTGCGACCAGGTAACGAATTGTCCAGTGTCGGTCATCAAAGTAAAATTCTTTGACCTTTCCAATTTCCCCGTCACTGCTTTCCAATTCGTAACCCGTTAGTGTTCCGGCTTTGTTCAGCATAATTAGTTCCTTGTTCTTTACGATTTGTTTTTGTTTGCGGTTGGCGTCGGTTGAAAGTGTTTTTGAGAAACCGATGTCATCGCGATCTGCACAGGCGCCAACATTTAAATTTGCGTCGGCGGGAACGATTTTCTCGTTCGGTGAAAGGTTTGATGTTGAAAGTCGCGCTCATGTTTTTTTTCGTTGTTTCAACTGTCAGGTTAGATGGCCTTCTTGAGCGTGGCACTCTTCGAGGCAATCACTGCCAATAATTCATTCCAGGATTTCACGAACGATTTCGCGCCCTCGTCCTGAAGTTGCGCGGCCAGCGCATCCACGTTGATGCCAGCCTGGGCAAACTGGGCCAGCACCGTTTCGCAATCGCCGCCGTCCGCCGCCATGATAGAACCGATTTCACCATGATCGGCGAGGGCTTTCAACGTTTCATCGGGCATCGTATTTACGGTGAATGGAGAGGCGAGAGCGTTGACGTAGAGAATGTCCGAGGCTTTCGGATCCTTGGTTCCAGTGCTGGCCCAGAGCAGGCGTTGCGGCAATGCGCCAGCATTGTACGCGCGCTGCCAGCGCGGGTTGCACAACACTTCGGCGTACGCCTTGTAGATACGACCGGCAATGGCAATACCGAGCCGGTTGTGCAATGCCTCTGGAACCTTGCTCGCCACGGCAACGTCCCAACGGCTGATGAACATCGAGGCTACAGAGCCGACCCGCGGATTGAGTCCGGCGGCAATGCGTCGTTCAATGCCGCGCAGATACGCCTCGGCCGCCGCCACGTACTGCTCGCGGGAAAACAGGAGTGTGACGTTGATTGGCACACCCGCAAAGATCGCCTCCTCGATGGCGGGCAAACCTTCCTTGGTGCCGGGGATTTTGATGAACAGGTTGGGCCGGCCCGCCCGCGCCGAGAGTTCCTTGGCGGCGGCGATGGTGCTGGCCGTGTTGTGCGCCAGCAGTGGCGATATCTCCAGCGACACCCATCCGTCCACCCCGTTTGTGCGGTCGTGGATCGGTCGGAACAGGTCCGCAGCCCGCATGAGATCATCCAGCGCCAGATCAAAAAAAAGAGCCTCACCCGTTTTTCCCTTCCCGAGTTCCTCGCGAATCGCGACGTTGTAGGCAGAGCTGTTCTTGAGAGCGTGATCAAAGATCGTCGGATTGGAGGTTAGTCCGGTCACCGAAAGTTCGTCAATGTAGCGTTTCAGCGTGCTGCTGTTCAGCAGGTCACGCGTGATGTTGTCGAGCCAGAGGCTCTGGCCCAAGTTGTGCAGCAATTGTGTAGGTTTCATAATATTCGATTGATTTTCCAAGTTGCAGGAATGAGCTTAGCCTCCTCGAAGGTTTCGAAGACCAAGTGGTGCCGATCCTCAATCTCGGCCAACTCCAAGTTGAAGGTCGTCGCCGCCCGTTTGCGCGTCTGACGATCCCACCCGTCGGTGAGCAGGACACCGTCTATGTCAAGAAACACGCAGGTGATTGCAGTCGTTTTCTTCATCGCATTTTCCTAATTAGCTTTGTTTTGATGCACCAATTCGGTCGGCAACGGCCAACTGTCTCCTTGAGACAGCAAGGCCTGAGCGTTCTCCGGTCCCCAAGTGCCTGAAACGTAATTAGGGAAATCACCGGGCGGAACCTTCGCCCAGACATCGATCACCGGCATTAACCATTGCCACGCCGCCTCTACTTGATCGGCGCGCATGAAAAGCGTGGGATCGCTCTTCATCACGTCCAGTAGCAGTGTTTCATAAGCCTCGGGCGACGGAACATCGAAGCTTTCGCGATAACTGAACTGCATGTCCACCGGTCGCAATTGCATCTTCGGCCCCGGGTATTTTGCCTGAAACGCCAGCACGATCCCTTCGTCGGGCTGGATCGACAGGACGAGTCGCGACGGCAGCCAGCGGAGCGAAGCCTCTGCTGGAAACGACCGATGCGGCACCGCGCGAAATTGGATGGAAATTTCCGACGCCTGCCGGGGCAGGCGCTTGCCCGTTCGCAGGTAAAACGGCACGTCTTGCCAGCGCCAGTTATCGACAAACAGCTTCAACGCCACAAACGTCTCGGTCTGGGAATCGGGCGCCACGCCCTCTTCCTCGCGATAGCCGGGCACCTTTTTGCCGCCGCTGTTGCCGGGGCCATATTGACCGCGCACGGCGCTTTGAGGGACGGCATCGGGGTGAATCGGACGGGCCGCATGGAGCACGTCCACTTTCTTGTTGCGAATCTCGTCGGCTTCAAATGAAACCATCGGCTCCATCGCCACCAGACAAAGCAATTGCATCAGATGATTCTGCACCATGTCGCGCAGCGCTCCCGCGTGGTCATAGTAACCGCCGCGATGCTCGACGCCCACCGTTTCGGCAACGGTGATGGTCACGTAATCAATGTAGCGCCGGTTCCAGATAGGCTCGAAAAGCGGATTGGCGAAACGAAACGCCAGAATGTTCTGCACCGTTTCCTTGCCCAGATAATGGTCGATGCGAAAAATTTGATTTTCTTTGAAATTGGCCGCAAGGATGGTGTTGAGGGCGCGCGCCGACTCCAGGTCATACCCAAT
Organism: Saccharimonadales bacterium (SeqCode); assembly: GCA_035648615.1. Taxonomy (GTDB): domain Bacteria; phylum Verrucomicrobiota; class Verrucomicrobiia; order Limisphaerales; family Palsa-1400; genus DASRLE01. Next base: position 19,023 of record DASRLE010000620.1, read on the forward strand.
CGGTTTCTCGACCACAATCCGCGTCCGCTCCCGATCACGCGCCAACCCGGCGTGGCCGAGATATTTGGGAATTTCGCCGAACATGCTCGGCGGCGTGGCCATGTAATAAATGCGGTGAACTTTGGCACCCCATTCCTTTTCCAGTTTGGCGCATTGGGCGCCCAAGGCCGCATAGGTTTGCGGTTTTTTGAAATCGCCTTGTTGGTAGTTGATGTGCTTGGCGAATTTGTGCCACGCGGCGGCCTTCGCTTTCCCAAGACGCGAGAATCGTTTGACGCCGCTGTGCAACCGCTGGCGCAGTTTTTCGTCGCTCATGCCGACGCGATCCACCGCGATGACTGAAAACTGAGCCGGGATGCTATTGTCCTGGGAAAGGTCGAACAGGGCCGGCACGAGTTTGCGCCACGTCAAATCGCCGGCCCCCCCAAAAATGACGAACACAGTCGGTTCGAGTTGGTCGTTTGTTTTCATGGTTCTTTTTCCTTCTCCCATTCCGTGTGAAACGTGCCTTTGGCATCGATTCGCTCATAAGTGTGGGACCCGAAATAGTCGCGTTGGGCCTGGATGAGTTTGGCTGGCTGCCAGGCACTGCGGTAAGCGTCGAGATAGCCTAGCAGCCTGTCGGACTTAAAACTAATAATTAAAGTAAGCGTATCGAATATAACTTGAACCAGGTGGTCTAAGTCTTCATGTCAACGCGCTTTGTTAACATTGACCGGCAGACTCCGATGCTTCTGCCCGCTGACGT
>DASRLE010000621.1:0-10837 GCA_035648615.1 Saccharimonadales bacterium (SeqCode)
TTCGGGGCCTAGTGGAAAATAGCGCAGACAAAGCCAGGCCGCGCGTGTCCATACTTGGCCTCTAATTTAGTGCGCTGATTCGGCGCTGGCTGGACAATATCCAATTGGAGATCCCTGAGCGTTTTTTCTTCGAGATTGTTCGTTTGCGGATTATGGTTATGGTTTCGTGGCTCTAAACCCGATAACCCAGGAAGCGCAGCAGTTCATTGCCCAACACATTCAGTCCGTTGAGCAATTGGAGATTTTTTTGACTTTGGGCAACGGCGGAGACCGGTCGTGGTCGGTCGATGAGGTGTTTCGCAAAATCCAAAGCAACGAAAAATCCATTTCAGATTGTCTCGGGTATTTTTTGAAAGAAAGTGTCGCGATTCTTGAAAAGGAAGGCCGATACCGGCTTTCTGACAAATCACTGAACCTGGTTCCAATCGCTTCAGAGTTGCAGAAAGCCTATCGTGAACGGCAGGTAACGATCATCGAAATGATCTATAAGAAACCACCGAGGCAGATTCAAAGTTTTGCAGATGCCTTCAAGCTAAGAAAGGACAAATGATATGGGTGAGCTGGTGTACATTCTTTGCGGTGTGACGAGCATCGGATGCGCCGCGCTGCTCTTGCGGCAATATCGCATAACGCGCGGGAAATTGCTTTTCTGGAGCGCGGGGTGTTTTTTCTGTTTTGCCGCCACCAACGTTTTGTTGTTCGTGGATCTCGTCATGCTCCCGGAGGTTGATCTTTCTCTGATTCGCAGCCTGAGCACTCTCGGCGGAATTGTCATGCTGTTGGCTGCCCTAATTTGGGAAGAACATTGAAAAGCACCTTGATATGCTCATGCAACTATTAGCGGGCGCAATTACCATGGGATCGTGGGCCATTGCCCTATTCTTCCTCCGTTTCTGGCGACGCACGCACGACCAGTTGTTCGCGTATTTCGCCTTGGCTTTTTTCCTTTTCGGTGTCGAAAGGCTCGTCATGGTTTGGAGTGCGGAATCAAACGCTTACGTCTATTTAATCAGACTGATAGCGTTCATCCTCATCGTATGCGGCATTGTCAGCAAAAACAGGGCGAGGAAACGCAAAGATTGAATCTCCGGCCAAAGCAAAGAAAATGAGAGAGCGTCTTGGCAAGGAAATTGGTGCCAGCGAGTGGAATCGAACCACTGACCTCGGGCTTATGAGAACACAACTCAACATCAAAAAACCCCTTATTTTACAGGGTTTTCGTGAATTTCGCTTGACCATTTAGCAACCGGTTGCTAAAGTCGGCGCATGGAAACCAAAGCACGATTCAGGATCGTCGAATTCACCAATCGCGGCGGCTCTCAGTCATTCCGCGTAACCGGCTGCACTGTCGCAGGAAAGCAAATCCGAAAAAACTTTTCAAACATGGCGACGGCCACTGTCTGCCAGCAAGCTCTCGAAAGCGAATTCCACGGGATCCCAAAAGAGGAGGGCGAGCTTGTTCGCAGCCGCCTCACGCCGGAGCAGATCGCCGAGGCCGAACTTGCCTTTACCCAGCTTGGGGACCGCCCACTTTTGCCAGCCGTCAGCTATTTCATCGAGAATTTTCGCGAGCCGTCCATCAGAGTCGCGCTATCTCACGCGCTCGATCAGTTCATTGAGTCCAAGAAGGCCAACAACAGCCGACCGGACACTATTCGCAGCCTCGAATATAAAGTAGGCAAATTCGTTTCCAAACACGCAGAGAAGGGCGTTTGCGACATCACCGCGGCGGACATCAGTGCGGAGATTCATCGGCCCGGCCTAAGCCCTATAACGAAGTCCAATGTTCGCCGTGCTCTTCACGGGTTTTTCGAATGGTGCGTCAGGCGCAAGCCGCAGGCCTATTGTGCCGACAATCCGGTGAAATCCATTGAGCCGATCAAAGTTGACCGGGACGAGCCACAGATTTTGCCGCTGGACGATGTTAAGAGCCTCATGCAGGCGGCGGAGGGCCACAAGCAGGGCGTTTGTATGCCTTACGTCGCCCTGGGCCTTTTCTGCGCTATTCGTCCAACTGAACTCGCCCGCATTACTTGGAATGAGATTGACCTCGAATCGATGACGGTGACCATTGGCGCGAAACTCGCCAAGATGCGTCAACGCCGCATCGTGGAAATCCCAAAAAACGCGCGGCAGTTTCTGCTGCCACACGCCCTCGCCAAAACTGCCTTAAAAGGCACGAACTGGCGTCGGGAATTTGACGCCGTCAAAACTTTGGCTGGATACGGCGGCAGAGGGGCCAAGGATGGCCTGAAGACGTGGACTGCCGATATTATGCGGCACACTGGTATTTCTTACCACTTAGCGAAGCACCAGCACGAAGGCAAAACGGCGACTTGGGCTGGAAATTCGCCCGATGTAATCCAGCGCCACTATAAGGGACTGGTAAACAAAAAAGACACCAATGCATTCTGGGCAATTGCTCCGAGCTTAGGCGTCCCAGCCAAGGGCAAGGTAATTAAAATGAAAATCGCAGCCTAAGCCATCGGTTCAGACTTATTGACGATTGGCGAACCCACCGTGTAAGGTATTGACCAGCCTGACAACCAACGCACGAGCGCGCGCAGGTGCATTTTTCCGTCGCATCCCTCGTTTTCGCCGCTCCTGCTGGTCCCCAATCCAATCGGTCAACGCCGGGCATGCAGTAAAATAATGATGACCACCTCGAGTTAGTCGGTGTCCCGGGATCCGAGGACCAAGGCGGGCAATCTGCGATCGTGACCGCCCTAAAAGTGCCGCTAATTCCGATGCCTTCATGTCCTTTGATATTCATGCATTTGAAAATCGGCGCAAGGCAAAATCGCGCATTTTGACCCACCCAGGTTGACTCCGTGCATCTAATGGAAAGTGCGCAATCTAAACAAATGCGCAAAGCAACATATGAACTCAGAAGAACATCAAAGTCGGTTAGTGAACGGAGCAACACTCCTCGAAATCCTATTCGCCAAAAATTGCCGTCCCTGCCTGCGGTGGCTCCGATGCCAGCAGCGGGCGGGCAAAATTCCCTTCACAAAAATCGGACGATTGGTCTTTTTCGATCCGGTAAAAGTGCGCCAGGCACTCTTCCCGCAAAACTAAAAGGACCAACTATGTTAACTTCAACTTTAGAAATAATCCGCGCCGCGCTCAAGGCCGACGCAACCGTTTCCGCAGCCGAACGCACCCGCCTGCTGGCCCTGCTTCGCAACGGCGGGGCGCCAGGCCATCCACCCACTGCTCCACCGGACACGAGCCCCCGGATACTCCGTCGCGCAGAAGTTGCCCGACGCCTAGCGGTCTCAACCCGCACGGTGGACGATCTTCCGCTCCGCAAAATCAAACTCCCAGGTCGCGTAAGGGCAGCCGGATTCTTGGAACCGGACGTGAACGCCCTACTTGGAAGTATCAGCCAATAAAAAGGCGCACCGTCACGAGCGCCAAATTTCTAGTTACCGTGAGCCACGATAGTCATTTACGCCAGAATAGTCAAGCCAGTGGTGCTTCTATTCTCGCTTCAATCCTCGCATACGGGGCCGAGAATTTACCGCCCGCGACTAACAAGCTTCTCGACGCCGCGCCGGATAGCTTTCCAGATCCCCGCGAGGGCATCGCAGCCGTTGCCATCCGAAACTTACGCGATGCAAACGAGAGCGTAAATTTTGCGAGCGTCGTTGCTGGCATTGGGAACAGGTTTGAGGATGTCCGCTCTTTTATCGCGACACTTCTCCCCGATGCCATGCCTCTGGAAATTGTCGAGTCCGAAGCAGAACAGCTTTTGCGAAGTTTTAAACGCCGGAAAATCGCACGCACATTTGCCGACGCCGGGGCCGCAGTTGAAGTCGTGCCGGATAATCAACTTGACAGCATCGTTGCGCATACGGTGGCCGCCTTGGAACCGCTTTGCGGAGACGCCGCCGGGAATCCGGTTGCCATCCCTTGGGTTGACGCGGGCCGGGCCGCGAGCGAGGCGGATATTGTGCTTGGCCCAGGGCGATGGGGAACGCGCGGCTCTGCCTTTTTAGTTACTGCGTTCACGGGATCGGGAAAATCTACGTTGTCTTCGACGATGAGTTTCTCATGGGCCATCGGCCGGGAGTCGCTCGGTATCCAGCCAGCCGGGCGGTTGCGAAGTCTGGTGTTTCAGGCTGAGGATGACGCGGGAGATTTGGACACCATGGCGAAATCCATTTTGCGTGAATTGAACCCTGACGCTGCGGAGTTACAGGCCATCCGCGAAAATGTTTTACTTGTCACGGAAGGTTCAGTCACCGGAATTAATTTTCTCCAAAAAAGGGTTGCTCCGGCATTGGCCAAGTACCACCCCGATATTCTATGGCTTAATCCGCTCTCAACCTATTTCGGTTCGGACTTGAACGACCAACGAGAGGTCGCTCATTTTTGCCGCAACACCCTCAATCCGCTTTTGCTCAAACACCGTTGCCTTTGTATCACGATTCACCATTGCCCGAAGCCGACTAAAGAACGGAATGGTTGGAGCGGCGGCCAACTGGCCTATTCCGGCGCTGGCTCTGCCGACCTGGCAAATTGGGCGCGTGAAGTTATCACTCTACGCGAAGCGTCCCGAGGATTGTTTGAACTCACCGCAACAAAGCGATGGAGAAAACTTGGATGGACGGACGCTGAAGGACGCCCGACCGCAACAAGGCAAATCGCACAAGACCAAAACGGCGGGCAAGTCTGGCATGATGCAACGCCGCAACTTTTGGAGGAACTCGGGGCAGGTCGGTACAGCGACGCCGGGTTTATGGCTCTTGTGCCGGACGCAGGGATTGACAGGGCAGAACTGCTCAGGCTGGCCGCCGAAACATTCTCAGTGACTGAGCGGACGGCCGCAAAGTTTGTGAAAGATGCCCGCCGGGCCTGCCGCAGAACCGTCAACGGGAGGCCCCTACGTTGCAAGTTGCTTGACGAAGCGCAGCGACCGCGCCGCGAAGTTTACCCGGAATCGCCATCGGGCCGCCCAGTCGTTTGGCTTACCAAGGCCATCGTTAATGAAACCGCTGATGAAGAGCTAATGAAGTGAATAATGCCTTCACTAACGCCAGCAAGGCGAACGCTAAAACCGCTGATGAAACACCCCCTTATAGGGGTGTATCAGCGATTAGCGACCAGCCGGGCAGAGATGATGAAAGTATTTACCGGAAGTCGGAAACGCTGCGGTTGGACAAAATCGACGGCGTAACAACGATATGGAGCGACAAGCAGCGCCGCGCTCCTATTCCCAAAGCCGCCGGGCCGTGCTTTCAGCGGAGTGATGAAGCCGGGATGCACGTCTCTGTTAAAGGGATTACCACCAAAGACGACCTTGCCGTGACGCTGCAAAAGGCCTTGGAGGACGCCGGGCCGACGCCACCGGGCTTGAACGCGCGACACCCGGACTTTGCCGCGTTCGACGTCAAAATCGGGCGGCCTTTGGGCCGCGAAGTTGAGACGGTGGAAGCGTTGAAAGCGGCAGAGGCCGACAAAAGCGCCTTCTGTCTTGAAAATGACAACATCGGAACGGCGCTCCTGTCCTACTTGCGCGAGGTCGGAACATTCGAGGGAACTGCTGAACTTGCGCCGAAACTCATTGCAACGGACAAAGATTTGGAAGGCCATTTGTCCGCAAAACGAGTTGGCAAACGCCTGAATATGCGCTGGCCCCACCCGCAAAAGAAGCTGGCGACCGCTCGCAAAACAATGGATCGGAAGGGCTTCACCGTGTTCAGCTTCAAAGCCAATGCTGCCGAGTTTGCCGAGTTTCAAACGCCAATTCCTTAAAACCCTTCTCGCGTATATGCACAAGGAGACTTTAAGCAAAACAGCAAAACAAACTCCGCAAACTCCGCGGTGCGATTTCGGCCCAACTTTTGAGATACCATGGTGAGGGTGATGTTTTTTTCACGGAGCAGCTACACCGAGCCACCTATTAACCCGCCTTCATCCCGTGAAACCCCGTCTCTCCCTCGCATCGGAGATTTTGGCCCACCTTTTGAGATCCCATGGTGTGGTTATGTTTTTTCTCTGCAAGCAGCTTGACCGAGCCACCTAATAACCCGATACCTCCGCGCCAATTCCCCCGCCGTCGCGCAGCCCAAGACCTCATAGAAGCCCATGGCCAGCAAGGTCGCGTCGTATGCCATCAGCCGGTCATGGTGGCCGCAAATGAACATGTCCCGCCGCCGGGCGAAGTCGAGAAGCTGGCTGATGGCCTCGCGATATTCGCTCCGTTCTGAGTCCAAGGCTAAAGGAGCGCCAGGTAAACTTGGTTTGAACTGGATGCTCCAATCGTGATTACTCCACTCGTGGCTCATGGGTAGGGTATGGAAAATGACTGCAAGTAGCTGAAGCGAGCCACCTATTAACCCGTCTATGGATATTAATGGCGGAAGAACCTAAACTGGCGGGGGGGTGTTCTCATCATAACATTGAAGGAATAAAAGATCGCAGGCGAAATGGCAGGATAATCTCGCGGCGTTTGGATTAACCAACCGGTGGAACTTTAACGATAAACACAATCTCGATGCAAATACTTTGCACGCAGCAACATATATGATATTTAACTCAGAAAAACAACCCATTGCTCCCAATGGTCCGTAAGAAACGATCCGGGGGCGCAAAATCGAATAAATAAAAGGGTGCCCTTTTCCAACCTTTCACCCCTCCCAATCCGCCACCTTTCAAAGACAACATCAGTTCGCTTTGCTCATAAAACTGTGTTCGTGCCCGTTCGATGACTCGCCGGCACTCAATTGAAGCGCGCCAAACGTCGAGAGGCTTTTTTCGTTCCTTGGTCGTTGGCCGCGCGCGCCTGCCTACGCTCTCGGGCCTAACGGCCCGAGCCTCGCGCCTTCCAGGGTTTTCGGACATTGGCCCCCGGCGCTCGGACGCTGCCTTCGCGCGCGGAGGGGAGCTCGGTTTCGGTCGATTATCACCCTGCTATCGAGCTTCTCAGTAATCGGTCATCTTCCTGGCGCGCTCAGGCCGGCAGAAGAACCCCCTTTCCCCACGATGGCGGATGGCCACCGCTGTCGCTCGGGCCAACCGCCCGCGTCCCCGCGCCCAAACCAACGAATCGAGCGCGAATCGCTTCCGGCTACGCTTCTCGCCAAGCCTGCGAGGCTGGGCCTCCATCGAGCCGCGACAGCGCGCTTCCCGCGACGACACGCCGCCGCTGAGTCCCCGCCATCTTTCGGTTACGGTTCTCAGTGCCTTGCGAGCCTGTGCCTCCAGATGCCAGCGACACACCGGCTTGGTTTGGGGCCTGACTCCGCTGATTCAAAACGCTCACTCCGCTTCATTCCAGCGCCAACCAGTGAACCGCTCCACTGGCCGACGCTTCCATTGCACTCCGTTCCGCGTTCCGAATCATCGGAGACAGGCATTCCCCTGACGGCGCCAGAGCGAAAACTTTCGTTCCGGCAACCTCCACAAAATTTCCGCCCTGGCGCCGTCCCCAATCTCAGCTTGACCTCTGGCTGAACCGCCCAAAGCCGCGTTTCACCCAGACGTCAAAGCACCGCGGCCCCGCGCCCAATACGATTGCCCGCCAGATCAGCTTTGCCACCGCCGGATCAACTGTCACGGGGGATGCAAACCCTCCAACGCACAATGGCCATTATATGCAGTATGCCGCCCCACCCTTTGCCGCAGGCGCAACACAAAGCGCGGGTCCCCGCCGTGTCCAAGGGGCGACGGCCCGGCAACTGACCGCTCTGCTCATATAACAGCGCATTGTGCGACGGAGGTCTCAGACGCCTGTCACGGATGCTGCACCGGAAGCGCCCCGCAGCATCCGCGCCAGCCGTCTTCGGCATCCCGCGCGCCAGCCGCCCGGCTCAGGCGGCAAAAGTCAGGCGGGCAAGGAAGGTGCAAAACATCATTGCGCTGTCGCTTCATTACGGGCAACCCGCTCTGCCACGCCCACACACCCATGGCAGCACAGCCGAAATGCCAGACATTGACTAAGAAGGCAGAGGGCCCACGGGTAGTGTCCTAATTTGAGATAAATTGAAAATTCGGGGGAATTAGAAATCGGGACGCAGCATTCTCAACTCCCTGAGTCTGAAGGGGTGTCTTTTCCGCTAACCGCCCGCTTAATATACGACGTAAGGAATCCGCCCCCAGCACCGCTAAGGAGAATGTGATCAACGTCTCGAATTTGATCGGGAGATAGCCATGTAAAACGGGCCGGGATCATTAGATGGACAACGCGAACGATGAAAAGCGCACCAAATGCGAAAGCAATCAAAACGACAAAGGCTTTGACGCACCTGTGAATTACGTGTTTTGTTTCTTCCAGACGGTCGGAGTCGTGAGCGAATTGTTCTGTCTCTTTTTGGGCGCGAAGATCATCAATTGATTGCGCACCGGTTGGAATATCAGACCCAACCATGCTTAAATCTTGCGGGGGTTTAGTTTCCACGCTCCGAGCCTAATTCAAGTTTCTGTTTATAGAAAGTTTGAATTAAGCTGTCTGGAATAACCGCGCCCTTACGATCTTTGCCACCTTGCTCGTTCCAAATAATATCCCAAGGAGTGCCGGATTTATGCGTCAAAGAAGAAAGCCCCAAAGCAGGCACTGGGGAATACTTTTCCCAGACTTTTTTGAGAATGTTAAAAGACGGCTCACATTGGTCAATCGCCACAGGCAGGCTCTCGCTAAATGCGCCCATCGTCACAGGGCTGTTTCCGAATCGTTTAAAACCACGGTACAAAGACTCTATAACCGGTCCGTATTGCCATGCTTGAACCCGCTCAAAAATTAATGGGTCATCTAAATAAGCCAGATTCCAACCATGCGCAATATACACCAGCTTCATTAACTTCATTGGGGAAAGCCCAACGTCCACAGGACTTTGTGATGCCCGCTCTATGAAGAATCTCGAAACTGAAAATGGTGAATAGCCGTCCACTCAACGCACGCTAATTCAAGCGGTTTTGGGTGTCAAGGGGTAAAAGGCCGGGAATGTACTCTTTTTTAATGTTGTGGCAAGCAAAACTTGTTTTTTCTTGTAATGCCTCAGTGACGGCGGGAAAACGGGCCATAACTTTTTCTTTTTTTTTATTGCTCACGTATGTATTGTATAGTATATACATACCATGAAGCCTCCAAAAGCTCCCGATTCTGCTCTCCGCCAGGACTTTCTTCGCCAACTCCAAAAGCTCTGGCCCGCCATCAAAGGCTCCCTGGCCCAAGTCCGCAAACCCTGCATCCGGCCCCACTGCCCCGCCTGCGCCCGCGGCGACAAACATCCAGCCTTCATCCTGTCCTTCACCGACAAAGGCCGCCGCCGCTGTATGTATGTGCCCGCGGAGTGGGTCCCTCCGTTGCAGCAGGCCCTCAGCAACGGCAAGGCCGTCGAAGAGTTGCTCTGCGAACTGGGACCTGAGCTTTTACGCCAATACCGCCAGCAGCGTGACGCCCCGAACCCGAAATAAACCCTACGAAATTCCAAACCAACTTCTGCCCAGGGTGCCTGAAAAAGCAGCTGGTCATCGACCAGCTACAAAAAGAAATCGTTCGCCTCAAAGCTCGTTTGCGCCACCAAGAACGGACGGCCAAGGAAGGTCCCTTTGGCTCCTCGACTCCATCGGCTAAAATCCCTCTCAAGGCCAATACGCCGCCGGAAGGCTCGCCACGCCGGGGTGGCGCCAAGCCTGGTCATCCCGGCCACGGGCGGCGCCGCATTCCCGAGGCTGAGGTGACTCGCCATCGCTCGGTGTCGGGGCCGCAGTGTTGCCCCTACTGCGGCGGCCCCCTGGATCCCAAGGGCAGCAAAGCGCGCACGATCATTGAAGTGGACCCCGTGCGCAAGGAGGTGGTTCGCTATGAACTGGAGCAATGTGACTGCAGCCACTGTCAGCGCACCTTCACCGCCCGGCCGCCCGGGGTTTTTGCCAAAGGGCTTTTCGGCAACAGATTGCTGGCCCATCTGGCTCTGGAACATTACGTGCAGGGAGTCACGCTGGGCCGCTTGAGCGCCAATCTGGGCATTACCCAAGGAAGCTTGTGGGCCGCCCTGCATCAGTTGGCCGCGCGCTTGGCCCCGGTGCCAGAGCGATTGCTCCTGGAATATCGGGGCGCTGCGGTCAAACACGCCGACGAAACCGGTTGGCGCACCGATGGGCGCAATGGTTATGCGTGGCTCTTTTGCACGGAACGGGTCAGCCTCTTTCGTTTTCGCCAGAGCCGTTCGGCCAGCGTGGCCCAAGAAGTGTTCGGAACCAAGCGATTGCCGGGGACTTTGGTGGTGGATCGTTACAACGGGTACAATCAAGCACCCTGTTTGATTCAATATTGCTACGCCCACCTGTTGCGCGAGGTCCAAGATTTGGGCAAGGAGTTTCCAGAGGTCCGTGAGGTGTTGCAGTTTGTCGCCCGCTTCGCTCCGTTGCTGGCCGACGCCATCCAATTGCGCGCCCAAGGGTTGACGGCGGCGGCGTTTGGCCAGCGCGCCCTGGAACTCAAAATGGACATCAAGACCCTGGTTCATGCACCGGCGCAGCATCCGGGCATTCAGAAAATCCAAAACATCTTCCGGGAGAAAGCAGCCCGCCTCTATCATTGGTCCAAGAAGGCCGCCATCCCCGCCGACAACAACCGCGCCGAACGCGAGTTGCGTCCACTGGTCATTGCCCGCAAGATCAGCTTCGGTTCTCAATCCGAGCAAGGCGCTCGGACCCGTGAAACCTTGATGAGCGTCCTGCTCACGCTCCGCAAACGAACCGCCGACGCCTTCGGCGTTTTCAAGCGCGCGCTGGATGCGTTGGCCGAAGATGAAACGCGTGATCCCTACAAGTTGTTGTTTGATTCCTCCTGATTTCGGACGAGAATCCGCCGTCACTGAGGCATTAC
>DASRLE010000622.1:0-17950 GCA_035648615.1 Saccharimonadales bacterium (SeqCode)
CGTCTGGAGAAGGGCTTGCTTGATCGGCAATGGTGAGGGTGGCGGAGACATCCCCATGGGCCGGAACGCAACTCGCGGAACATTCCATCCAGGAAACGGACGCTGTGAGAGGAAGCGGGCCGGGCTTTAACGATTTGTCCAGGACCAGGGGAGTCAGCAGAATTACTTCGTTCGTGTAGGAATAGGTATAAAGCGAGGTATCTCCATACGTGTCAACCATTTTTTCAGGGACCGGCCACTGGATCGGGCCTGCTGTAACGCCGGCGGGAAGCGTCCATTTGATCGCCGTCGGCTCGCCCGCGTCGCCTCCATAGCGCCAATAGGTATGCCAAGTCGGCGGCATGTCCATTTTGAGGCCGGCCCAAACGGTGTCGCCCGGGCGGGCGGACTGCGCCGAGAGTAAAAGATGGATTTGCGTTTTAGGCGGCCCAAAGGCCGGCGCACAAAAGCAAAGCGCGAACAGCAAACCCAGGACACCGCTGAAAGACCGTCGATTCATCGCCGCTCCAATATGCCCCAGGCGAGGCCGTCCGTATATTGATTAATCGCGGACTAAACGGACTAAGACGCGGCCGCCGGCTCGGGGGTTTTGGCGGCGGCAGGTTCAGGAGTTTTGGCTGGAGCCTTCGCGCCGCCCTTGGCCGGCATGCGGCTTTCCTTCTCCTTGACCAGGGTTGCGCCTTTGCCGATGCGGTTGCGCAAGTAGCTTAACTTGGCGCGGCGGACTGAACCTTTTCGTTCCACTTCAACCTTGTCGATGCGCGGAGAGTGGTCCGGGAAGACACGTTCCACGCCCTCGCCGTAACTGATGCGGCGAACCGTGAAGGTGGAATTCAGCCCGTGACCCCGGCGGCCAATGACCACGCCGGAAAAAATCTGGATGCGTTCCTTGTCGCCTTCCACCACTTTGGTATGGACGCGGACGCTGTCGCCGACGGCGAATTTACTGGGTTCCTTGCGATACTGCTCGGATTCAATTTTGTCTAATAATACCTGGTTCATAAATTTTTTCTTTCTCTTTCGCCCCGCAAATCCGGGCGGCGCGTTTGCGTCCGCTGCCGCGATTGTTCCCGGCGCCACTTTTCGATCTCGGCGTGGTTGCCGGACAATAGCACCGGCGGCACCTTCAGGCCCCGAAATTCCCCGGGCCGCGTATAATGCGGATACTCCAGCAACCCTTCGCTGAACGATTCATCCACCGGACTCTGAGCATCGCCCACAGCCCCCGGCAAAAGCCGCGTCACCGCGTCGATCACCACCATGGCGGGCAGCGCGCCATTGGTCAGGACGTAATCGCCAATCGACAACTCGTCATCCACCAAGGCTTCCCGCACCCGTTCGTCCACCCCTTCATACGCCCCGCAAATAAAAAGCAACTGATCCTGCGCCGCCAACTCGCGGGCGGCGGACTGATTAAAAGCTCGTCCGGCCGGCGTCATTAAAATAACCCGCGCTTTTTCACCGGCCAGCGCCTCGACCGCTTCGAAAATCGGCTCCGGCTTCAGCACCATGCCCGGACCGCCGCCGAAAGGACGGTCATCGACCGTCTTATAATTGTCATGCGTGTAATCCCGCAGATTATGCACCCGCAAATCCAAAAGGCCGCTCTGGCGCGCCCGCTGGACAATGCTCACATCAATCGGTCCCGTGAACATCTCCGGGAACAAAGTGAGCACATCGATTTTCAAGCTATGCCGGAGGCTTTTCCTCGACGATCTCGAGCGTGCAGCGCAACGACTTCCGCGCGCTGCCAGCCAGCAAAAGCGAACGAATGGCGTTAATCGTCATGCCCTGCCGCCCTATTACCTGCCCCACATCATCGGGATGCAAGCGCAGTTCGTAAATCGTCAGGGCATCCTTGGCCACCGGCGTGACCGTGACGACTTCCGGATGTTTGACCAACCCCTTGACGACGTACTCGAGAAAGGCTTGCATGAGTCAAAAAATTAAGCCGGCACAGCCGCTTTGTTGATTTTCTTGATGAAACTGGCGACGGTATCGCTGGGCCGGGCGCCTTTGCTCATCCAATGTTTGGCCCGTTCCATATCCAGCTTGTAATTGTCGCCCTTTTTCAGGGGCTGATAGGTGCCGATTTCCTCGATGAACTTGCCATCCCGGGGACTGCGCGAATCAGCCACCACAATGCGGAAATAAGGAGCGTTCTTGGCCCCGACCCGCTTCATACGAATTCTAACTGACATAGTGTATTCTTCCTGTGGCGGCGGCAAACCACGTATTCAACCACCCGCCGTTTTCACGGCGTCCAAAAAGGATGGAGACACTAGTCCGAGCCTGCGGCCTTGGCAAGCCCTCATTTTCGGGTCGTTTTTTGGAAAGCTTCGCAGAAACGTCTTGTCCGAAACCACGTTTCTCTTTTAAATCAATAGGCGATGCAGGAATTGGATTTTATGCACTATAGGCCTTTGGCGATTGTGGTTGAATCGGCGGAATCCTTTGGATAAGGGAGAAGATGTGGAACGACTGATCACCATTGTTACAAGGCAGCGCGCCGGCCAATCTGGAATGGCTTCGCGACTGCGAGTTTTGATCGGCCGCCAACTCTCGGGCAAAAAATGAGCAGAGAGCTTTCGGCATTTTTGGACATGGGCTTTCACGGGGACAAATACTTGATAGAAGTTGCTTTTGCCTCGGCCAAACGGTGCGGCCAGTTTATTGAAACGGACACCAATGTTGGGAGCACGCTGCATTATTTCGCCAGGCATTTTCCGGCCACCCCCTGTTTCTCGTGCGAGCCGGACCCGGATGCCTTCAATTTTGCCCGCAAAAAAAGCGCGGAATTGAAAAATGCGCAGGTTTTTCAACAAACATCGCCCGGTTTCTTGCATAACTTAGACAAATCGGTACTTAACCGCGACACACTTTTTTGGGTGGACTCACACGGTTATGGTTTCAAATGGCCGTTGAGAGAGGAGGTCGCCTTCATCACTAACTCCTTTCGCCGGGGCTGCATCTTCATTGACGATTTCAAAGTCCCCGGCCAGCCGCAATTTTCGTTTGATGAATATGACGGCCAGATTTGCGCGTTCGAAGAAATCAAATCGAGCTTGCGTCCCTGCCTCCGCTTTCAGATTGTCTATCCTTCCTACTCGGAGAAAACCTCAACTTTTCATCCACTCAGAGGATGGATCCGGATGGACTTTGGATTTGACCCACCGCTTGAGATTCCCACGGCGCTGGCTGGGAAAGTCACGGTGAGCGAATGGCCGCTAACGAATCGGTAAAAATGTTGAACAAGGTTAAGAAGTTATTTGCCGGATGTTCGACGAAAGAGCATGGTTCTGTTGAAATTACGGACGAGGCGCTGCTGCGGCGGTTTCTTGACAATCCCGATTTCCCTCATTTGATCAGCTTTCCCCGCACAGGCAGCCACTGGCTGCGCCTTTTAATGGAGTTGTATTTCGAGAAGCCCTCGCTGGTGCGGGCGTTTTATTTCAAAGACGCGCAGGATTTCACCTGCTACCACCGCCATGATGTGGAACTGACCCTCCAGGCCCGGGATGTGATCTATCTTTATCGGCATCCGGTTCCGACGGTTTATTCGCAACTCAAATACGGCAACGAGAGCATCGAGGATACCGAAAGGATCGTCTATTACGCCCGGCTCTATGGCCAGCATTTGAAAAAATGGCTGATCACCGAGAATTTTACGCGACACAAGACGATAATCACTTATGAGAGATTGAGCGCGGACCCATCGTCCGAGTTTGCCAAGGTTTGCGCTCATTTTAAAAAGGAGTTTGACCGCGAAAAATTCCTGCGGATTGTCGCGCGTGTTTCTAAAGAAAGCTTGAAGGAAAAAACCACGCATGACCAGCAAGTGGTAAATCTGTCCGCCTCCTATCAGCAGCAGCGGGAATCCTTCGAACGATCCCATGCGCCTCTGGTGATGGAAACCGTGTTCGCGCAAGATCCCAATTTGGAGCGAATCTGATCCGTTTTGACGTTCGAAATGCGTCAGCCCAGCAAAGGGATTACTAGGAGGTCTTATTGTCTTCGCTAAGTGGGTTGGAACCAGGCAATGTTGGCGCAAACGAGGCAAGCTTGGAGAGCCAGCCTTTTTTGGGCAACTGGCTCTCTCTCTCGGAAGAAACAAGCGGTTTTTCCCGTCCTTTTGCCTCCCCTGCGTCCTTGCCCCGGTAACGGCTTCGTTTATCACTCGCGGTGTACTCCTCGTCCCATAATTTCAGAGCGGTTTGACTGCTGACGCCGCGGCCCACGCAAGAAACATGGAATGCCTTCTTTCCGTTATCCACAATCATCGTGGTAAAGCCCTTATGATAGTTCCTATAATTTAAATGCTTTGTTTGAAAAGTGGAAATAAGATATTCGTCGGTATCGTAACCTTTTAGGATGTTCTGCCAGTGTGAGGCGGGGGCGCAACGAAAACAGCTATTCGCTCCTCCAAGGTTTCCCTGCACAGAGTCAGGGTGAGGACAGGCATTTCCATCGTCGAGCAGAATCTGTTTGGCGTGGTGCTCCCCGCATCCGGTAAACAGCCCATACCTCAATCCATTGGCGGATGGCACGCCATAATAAGTGTCCATCGCCTTGACCAACGCCTCGATCAAACCTGCGCGGAACCCCAGATCATCCTCGACCATGCAGATATAGTCCGGGCAAAACATCTCTTGACCCACGAAAAGACACATGTTCCTGGCTTGTGCCATGGGAAGATTGTCGGAGAGGATCAGAAAGAAGTCGTTTTCTTTATTGAGACTGCGCAGGTATTCCCACTTCTCCTGGCGACCGTTCACGCTGGAGTCATGCACGATGAGAGCGGCGTCGTTTCTTCTCGTTTCGTCGATAATAGACGGCAATGTTTGCCGAACGACTTCCAGTTGTTCGAACGTCGGATAAATGGTCAGAAACTCTACCTTTTTCATGAGCGCTCTTTCTTTGTTGGGTCAAAAAATAAACCTAAAGGCCAGCGATCTCAATTCCAAATGGGCTTAATTGGATGACCGATCAGCGGCCGTTTAACAACCCGTGCAAGCGCGGAAAAAACTGGAGATGATTCAAAATCTTCTGTTTTTCCTTTCGAATAACCTCAAGCCGCTTTTCCCATTCGCGCCCATCGATGGCGTGGCGAATCGTGGCGATCGCTTCGTCCGGTCGATCCAAATCGATTGGAATGTAGGCGCGCGGATCAATATAGTCGGACACGTTGGGGCATCCCCAATAAAAGCAAAGGCATTCCCCAAGGATTGCGTCCGTTAATTTCTCGGTGAAATAGTTGTGCTCCCGGCAATTTTCCGCCGCCACGGTGTATTGGTACGGAAACAAGCCGTCTTCTTTCTGGCACGAAGGCAATGCTCCGCGGTAATTGGGGATATTAAAACGGTTCCCCCGGCCAAACAAATCAAACGCCATGCCGCTTCGGCTGAGCGCGCCCAGGAATTCCACCCGTTTCCGCTGGCCTGGGACTTGCGTCACATCACTGGTGACGCTGGATAGAGTTTTAGTCTTGACTATGGAACGCGACATCAATTCGGAATAGGTCCAGGAAAGATGCCATTCCACATTGTTATGGTGCTGGCCGTGAGACATGACTCGCCAGAAATCGCGCGGCGGCGGATTACGCCAGTATCCCCAACCCGTCCGTCCGTGGGCCGGCTCCATCGGGAAGACGATGGTGCGATGGGGATCAAAATGCTCTCCGGCAAAAGGAAAGTTAATAATGACAAAGAAGTCCGCCTTTCCTTCGTCCAGGACTAATTGCAAATCATTCCAACGACCTCCGCCCTGCGATTGCTTGTCCCACAGGCGCAAGATGTCTTCGCTCTTGCTCCAGTTGCAAATTAGTTTTACCTGGCACATTGTCAGGTGACAATCGCTCCGCCGGCATTCATAGTAAAGTATGCTCGCTGGAAAATCGAATGACGAAGCGCGGCCACAGCCCCCGTCGTTGGGCCAAGAGAATAACCTGCGGGTCTTGGCAGGCGCGGGGTTATGGCAGCAAGGCCGCCCGTTGCGTTTGCATTTGGGGTGCGGGGAACAACATTTTGACGGCTATCTCAATATCGACCATCCACCGAGCCACCACAATGTAATGACGGTGCGGCCCGACGCCTACGCCGATATTCTGTGCTTGAGTTTTCCAGACCAGAGCGTGGACGAGGTTCGTTTGCATCATGTCTTTGAACATTTTAATCGAGTGACCGCTTTGGCGATGTTGATTAAATGGCATTCCTGGCTCAAAGAAGGGGGCCAATTGCGCCTCGAAACACCGGATCTGGCTGGCAGCGCCAAAACACTTTCATCCTCAAGGTCCAGTTGGAAAATGAAGATGGCCGCCGTTCGCCATCTGGCGGGCGATCAAGCCGCGCCGTGGGCCTATCACTTGGACCATTGGTTCCCGGAGCGATACGAGCGGACCTTGCCGCGATTGGGCTTTGCAGCCGTCAAAATCAACGCAACCTCCTGGCCGCACGAGCCGCATCTGGCGAATGTGGAGGTAACAGCCACAAAAGTCCGGCAGACGGCGGAGAAGCAACTTCAGGCCGCGGACGAATTGCTTTGGGAAAGCACGGTAGCCGATGTCGAAAGGCCAACCTTTGAAGTCTGGCGCGCGCAATTGCGCGCCCTGCTCAACGACGCCACTTTGTTGCCTCGGCCCTCCAACGCGGCGGCCCAGCAGCCTAATTAGTATATGCGCCTTTCCCATATTAACGTGACCATACCCAAAGGCAGCGAAGCTCAAGCGCGGTCGTTTTATGGCGGCCTCTTGGGATTGCCGGAAATTCCGAAACCGGAGTCGCTTCGTGGCCGCGGCGGAGTGTGGTTTGATGCCGGCGGCTTGGACGTGCATCTTTCCGTTGAAGAGCAGCGAACCGGACTCGACACGTATCGACATTTCGGCCTCGAGCATAAGGATGTCGAAGGGTTGCGCGCCCGATTGGAGGCGGCGGGTGTCGCGACGGAGGATGGCAGGCCGGCTCCTTGGCGGCGTTTTTTCGCGCGGGACCCGTTCGGAAATCGAATTGAAATTCACGAGCCAGGCGGGTTGCGAGGATGAAGGCGCGAGCGGCTTCATATTATGTTTCTTGACACCATCCACGGCGTAATCGATCGGCGGGTCTTGCTGAATTATCGCATCGATCCGAAGGTGCTTGAGCGAGTGCTTCCGCCGCCATTCCGACCGAAACTTTATGGCAGTCATGGCGTCGGTGGTGTTTGTATGATTCGCTTCAAAGAGTTGCGGCCCCGGTTCGTGCCGTCGTGGCTTGGTCTCGGCTCGGAAAACGCCGCACATCGAATCGCCGTCCAATGGCTGCAGGACGGCGAAGTGCGGGAGGGAGTTTTCATTCCCCGTCGCGACACTAACTCATGGTTCAACAAAACAGTCGGAGGCCGCGTCTTTCCCGGCATTTTTCAGCGAAGCCAGTTCCAAGCGCAAGACTCCAATGACGGCGTCTCGATCCGTATTGTGCGGGCAGATGGGGGAACAGAGATTGCCTTTGCGGGTCATCTCGCTGAACAGTTACCGGCCACCAGCATATTTCCCTCGCTGGAAGCGGCGGCCGGATTTTTCTCCATGGGAGCGACCGGTTACTCGGCAACGGCGCGGACCGGGCACTATCATGGCATGGAACTTCGCTCTCTCAACTGGACCGTGGCGCCGTTGGCCATCGAGCACGCGCAATCTTGCTTTTTTGGCGACGCCAGCCGCTTTCCACCCGGTTCAGCAGTGTTGGATTGTGCCTTGCTTATGCGGGGCATTGAGCATGAGTGGCACAGCCGTCCTGATCTCTATTTTTCACCCACGACCTCTTCACTAACAGTCAAGCCAGACCGCTAATCATTTTGCGAAACAGGCATTGAGTTGGATGGCTTGATGGGCGAACTTCGACGGGCTGATTTTTTTTGAGTATGGCCAGATTTTGGAGTTTCAAATTCAATGCGCGCAAACGTTAAATGCACTTCAGAAAAAAGAAAAAGAACTAAGTTAACCGCAAAGAACGCAAAGACCGCATAGAAAAACATCCTAAGCCACTGCATCACGCCCGGTTTGTTTCTCTGCGCTCTTTGCGTTCTTTGCGGTTAAATTCAGCCTCTTTCCCTCTTCGTAATAATTGTCGGGACTTGCCCGTTTTCTCAACCAGATTGATAATAGGCCACGTGACCGCGCCAAGATTATCCTCTCAGACCGCGGCTGCAAAATGCTTGCGGCGCAAGGTGATTGGCGAAGTGTTTTTTCGTCTGATCGAGGGGGCTTTTCTGGCTGTATTTGGGCTGGTAACCACATTGTTATTATCGGGCGCCATGCTGTTCACGTTCTATTTGCTGTATCCTTCGAGCACATTTTGGGCCGGTTTCTACCGCAAGGGAATTCTTTGGATATGGTTGTTGCTGGGATTGACGATTTCATTCCTTGTCACCCGCGGACGCAAGTGGGGCGTTGATTATTCCCAGGCAAGAGGCGGATACGGCTCGTCTCTTTTTCCCGGTGCGTTACTTGGAATGATCTATCTGGCCCGCGATTTCATCGGCGGGGGCGATCGCCTGCTCTTCAGCGCGGCGGAATCTTTTTCCAAGGCTTACCGGCTCTGCCGTTTGGACATTTCCCAAATAACACCGGTGATCGTTTGGTTATGGCGGAAAGGCGCCAAGGCCAATGCCGACGAAATTTCCCGCGTCTTTCCGGGCTTTAACACTGTGCGGGTGCTCCCGCAATTGCGTGACATCCCGGGCGTGATTTGGCTGCCCGATCCGCGCGGCGTTATTTTCCTTTCGGGAGAATTTCGCCTCGAACTTGGAGCCGCCCTGAGAGGGCAAAAGCATATCCCGGAACCGCCCCCTCCCTTCGAAAGCAAATTTGAAGATCAGAGCGAGCAACCCCATGAACCCTCTCCAGCGCCCAGCCAGGAAATCTTGGAATGGTATGAAACCCTTGGGCTTCCCGCCTACGCCCCTGTTCAGCAGGTTAAAAAGAGATACCGGCAACTGGCCAAACTTTACCATCCCGACGCCTTGGCCGGCGCCTCGACAGGGCGACGCTCGCGCGGGTCCGCCTCCTACCGTCCCGAAACCTCTGGCGATCCGGAGGAAAAAATGAAGCGGATAAATTTGGCTTATCAGAACATCATGAAGCATTCGGAGTGACAGGCTTTTCAACCGTTTTATCACAACGGCTTCGATGCGCGCTGACGCTGCGAGAAATGGGAGCTATGGGTGTACCCCACCGAGCGCGCCAAGGCTACGGCCTCCACAAAAGCAGCGCCGACTTCGGCCGGGGCATGTGCGTCGGAGCCGAAGGTGATCGGAATGCGCTTTTGCGCGGCCAGTTCCAGGAAGGCTCGGCTGGGGTAGATTTCACGGCAATCTTTGCGCAGGCCGGCGGTGTTGAGTTCGATGGCGATGTCTTTTTTTTGCGCGGTGTCGAGGAAATGGGTGAATAGAGAAGTGCAATCCTGGGCGGGACGAATGTTGAATTTTTTGGGGAGGTCCGTGTGGCCGATGATTTCAAATAGGCCGGTGTTGGCCGCCTGGGTGAGCCGGTCGAAGTAGAGAGACCACACCTCGTAAGCGTCGCGCTCGCGCCATTTGGCCAGGTCTGCGGGATTGTCCACCGCCCAGGTGTCGGAAATGTAGTGGACGGAGCCGATGAAGTAGTCCCAGGGATGTCGGGCGGCCAGTTCGCGAATCCAATCTTCATGGCCCGGCAGGTAATCGACTTCGAGGGCCAGCTTTACGGCCAGGCCGGCGCGCGCGTTGTCTTTCTGCACTTGGCGCACTTTCTCGACGTATTCATCGAGTTGGTCCAGGCGCATGCGCCAGTCGTCAAAGTCATCGCGGCGCATGGGGGAATGGTCGGAGAAGCCGATTTCTGTCAAACCTACTTCGAGGGCATGGGCGGCATACTCGGACGGCTCGCCCCTGGCATGGCGGCAGGCCGGGGTGTGCATGTGGTAATCGGGCGGAAGCGGCATTTGATTCAGAAGCCGTTGACCACGTCGAGCAATTGCCGGAGCCGGCCATACTGCCGGCGATCAAAGCCGAAAGCCAGGCGCGGCAGCTCAAGGTGGTCGTTGTCGTCGCGTTCCTCGGGCAGAGGTTCAATTAACTTTATTTTTTCGCCAATGATGATGTCCTCGAAATCGAGATTCAGCCCATCGATGGCCGAGGCGGTCGGGGCGTTTTTCAGGCGCAGGATGAGCAGGTCTTTGACGAAACGGCTCGAATGGTAATTGCGATAGAAGCGCGTGACGATGCGCACGGCATGAGTGGCGTTGTCGGCAATTTGGTAAAGGCGCAAGTCGTCGGGCGAGATCAATTGGGCCCGCAACAAATGTTCGCGAATATTTTTGTCCCACACTTTCCAATAAGTGCCGCCGGGCCGGTCGAGCAGGACAAGAGGCACCAATCGGCTCTTGCCCGTTTGCATGAGGGTCAGCGCCTCGAAACCTTCGTCCAAGGTGCCAAAACCGCCCGGAAACAAAACGATGGCGTCGGAATGGCGGATAAAGGTCAGCTTGCGGGTGAAAAAATATTTAAAGGAGATGAGCTTCTTGTCCTTGTCAATAATCGGGTTGGCCGATTGCTCCCAAGGCAGGCGGATGTTCGCGCCAAAGCTTTTTTCCAGGCCGGCGCCTTCGTGGCCCGCCTGCATGATGCCCGGCCCGGCTCCGGTGATGACCATGAAGCCCGCGTCGGCGATCTGCCGCGCGAAATCGACCGCTTCCAGATATTCCCCGCGCGTCGGCAAGGTGCGGGCGGAACCGAAGATGGTGACTTTGCGGGTTTCGTTATAGGGCGCAAAAAGGCGAAACGCATAGCGCAGTTCGCGCAAGGCGGTGCGGATGACCCGGACGTCCCCGCGATCTTTGACATCGACCAGAAGTTTGAGGGCATTGACCATGATGTCTTCGACCAGGTCCGCATTGTAGCCGCCGCCCTTGGCCGCAATCAATTCCTGAATGCGCCGTTTGATCAGCGGATCAACCGGGGTCTTTTCAAGTTTTTCCACCCGGTAAAACTATCGCGTTGCGCGGCAATTGCAATACGGCTTACACTGGTTGGTTTAAAGCGAAGAAGATGGACTACAAACAAACGCTCAATTTGCCGCAGACCGCCTTTCCCATGAAGGCGGATTTGACGGCGCGCGAACCGCAACGCCTCGAGCGATGGCAGAGCCGCCAGCTCTATCAGAAAATCCAGGCGCGGCGCGCCGGCGCGCCTAAATTTGTCCTGCATGACGGCCCCCCTTTCGCCAATGGCGAAGTGCATATCGGCACGGCCTTGAACAAAATTCTGAAGGACATTATTGTCAAATATAAGAACTCCCTGGGCTGCGACGCGCCTTATATCCCGGGCTGGGATTGCCACGGCTTGCCCATCGAATTCAAAGTAACGCAGGAAATGCGCAAGGCTGGCTTGTCCACCGCCGATCCACTGACGGTGCGCCGGGCCTGCGAGGCCACCGCGCGAAAATTTATTGACATCCAGCGCACCCAGTTCAAGCGGCTGGGCATCCTGGGGGATTGGGAAAATCCTTACCTAACGCTCAACAAACAATACGAGGCCGACGAGTTGCGTCTGCTGGCCGATATTGTCGAGAAGGGGTTTGTGTATCGCGGGAAGAAGCCCGTTTATTGGAGCATCCCGGCCCGCACCGCTTTGGCCGAGGCGGAGGTGGAATATCACGATCATATCAGCCAAAGCATCTACGTGAAATTCCCGCTGGCCGGGCAAGCGAACACGTTTGTGGTGATCTGGACGACGACGCCGTGGACTTTGCCGGCGAACCTGGCTGTCGCATATAATTCCACCTTGGGCTATTCGCTGGTCGAGGCCGGGGCGGAGCAATACTGGATTCTTTCGGCTCTTGTTCCGGCAGTGGCGGCAAAATGTCAGTGGGAAAATTATAAGACAGTGCGGACCGCGCTGGGCACAGAGCTAAGTTCTTGGCGTTATGACCATCCTTTTTGCCGGCGGAGCGGCCCGCTGCTCGCGGGAGATGCTTTTGTCGAAAGTTCGACTGGAACGGGCTTTGTCCATATCGCGCCGGGACACGGGTTGGAAGATTACCATCTCGGACGGCAGAACGGCTTGCCGATTTACTCGCCGGTGGACGACGATGGGGCGCTGGCTTATACCAACGACCTTCCTCGCGAACAGCAGATGCCAGCCAGCATGATCGGCCAATCCATTTTGGAGAAGCAGGGAAAAAGCGCGGCGAACTCCGTCGTCCTCGAAGAATTGCGCGCGCGCAACGCTTTATTGCACCAGGAGGATTACTCGCATAGCTACCCATTTTGCTGGCGCAGCAAGACGCCGGTCATTTTTCGAGCGATGGACCAATGGTTCATCAGCCTCGCCTCCTTGCGCCAGCCCGCCCTCGAGGCCATTGACCGGGTCAACTGGGTGCCCGCCTGGGGAATCAACCGCATTAAAAGCGCGGTGGAAACGCGGCCCGATTGGTGCATCTCGCGCCAGCGCACCTGGGGAGTGCCGCTGCCGGCCTTTTACGACGCGGCGGGAAATGCTATGCTTGACGCAGAGATCGTGCGCCGCGTCGCAACGCTGGTCGAAGAGCACGGCTCGGATATTTGGTTCGAGAAAACCGCCGCCGAACTTTGGGACCTGGTCAAACCGCCTCAATGGAAAGGCGCGGACGCGGCCAGCAAATCGAATGATACGCTCGATGTCTGGATTGATTCCGGTTCTTCCTCGCGGGCGGTGTTAATGCAGCGGCCCGAATTGCGGCACGAGGCCGGACTGCCCTGGCAGGCGGACGTTTATCTGGAAGGCAGCGACCAGCATCGCGGCTGGTTCCAATCTTCGCTTTTGCTTTCGCTGGCCGGCAATGGCGCGGCCCCTTATCGCACCGTTTTGACGCACGGCTTCATGGTCGATGCCGACCGCGAAAAAATTTCCAAAAGCAAACAAGCCCAAGGCAGCTACGAAAAACCGCAGACCTCCGAAGCCTACGTTGGAAAGTATGGCGCGGACGTGGTGCGCTTGTGGGTCGCCTCGCAGGATTACCGGACGGATATCGTGGTCAGCGAGGAACGCATCAGCAAGGTCGGCGAAACCTATCGCAACCTGCGCAACACTTTGCGCTACCAACTCTCCAATCTCTACGATTTCGATCCGGCCAAACATGGGCTCGCGAACGAAGCGTTGACCGGGTTGGACCGGTGGATCCTCCAACGGTTTTCTCTTCTGGAAAACGAGGTGCGGGATGCCTACGACCGTTATGAATTTCACGTCGTCTATCAGAAAATCAGCCAGTTTGCGGCGGTGGAACTTTCTTCGATTTACCACGATTTGGTGAAAGACCGTCTTTACACCGAAGCGGCTGGGTCGCTTCGGCGGCGTTCCACCCAAACGGCCCTGACGCGCATGGTGACCAGCCTGTGCGGGATGCTGGCCCCGATTCTGGCCCTGACGGCCGATGAAGCGTGGGAGTTCATTCCCGGCCACGAGTCCGAGTCCGTCCATCTCGCGCCGTGGCGGCCGGTGAAATTTTCCGTTCCTGAGCACGAGGAACAGAAGTGGAAAAAACTTTTTGAGGCGCGTGAGCGGATTCTGCCTTGCTTGGAAAAAGAGCGGCAGGCCAAAAAAATCGGCAAGGCCCTCGAAGCCAAAGTGACACTTTCCAGCCTGCCGGAAGCGGATCGCGAAACATTGCGCGAGCTTCTGAATGTCTCGCAACTGGCCGCCGGGCAAAATGCGGAGGCGGGCGATTTCACGGTGACGGTGACCAAGGCCGACGGCCAGAAATGCGAGCGTTGCTGGCACTGGGAGGAAGATGTCGGGGCCAATTCAGAACATCCCACACTTTGCGGCCGTTGTGTGGCGGCGGTGCAAACGATGGCCGCCCCCGCATGAAAGAGTCCACTTTAAGCGCGCCCGTTCGCGCGATTCTACTGGCGGCGGCTTACGTGGTGGGCGGATGGTTGGGCAAGGACACTTCGTTTATGTCCGGCCAGGTTTCGTTGGTTTGGCCGCCGGCGGGAATCGCCTTGGCGGCCATTTTGCTTTTTGGGTATCGGATGTGGTGGGGCGTGGCGCTGGGAGCTTTCTTGTTTACACTGGTGCGCGGGACGCCTTGGGGATTCTTCACCTTGTCCACCGCAGTGGGCAACACGGTCGGGGCCATCGTCTGCGCTTATCTATTGGAGCGCTTCGTCAAGTTCGAAAATTCCATGGTGCGGCTCAAGCACGCCATTGGCTTCGTCATCCTGGCTTGTTTATTGGGAACGACCGTCAACGCCGCCTTCAATGTCCTGGGCCTTTGTTATGGCGGGCAAGTGTCGTGGGATGACCTTTTCACCAACGTGATCGGCTGGTGGGTGCCCAATGCGATGGGCGCGCTGGTTGTCACTCCGCTCATTTTGGCCTGGAGTTCACCCGAGACATCCACTTGGAGACCCCATCGCGTCCTGGAGGCCGTCTGTTGCGCGGCCGGCCTTTTCATTGGGACGCAGCTTTCGTTCAATTCCTGGTTTGTTTATGGCGTGCAAAATTATCCGCTGGCTTATCTGCCTTACCCGTTCCTGGTGTGGGGGGCGTTGCGGTTTGGGCAGCGCGGGGCGACCACGGGCACCTTTGTGGTGGCCGGACTGGCAATCTACGAATTATTACACCGGCTGGGCCCGTTCTGGACCGGCAACGACCAAACCAGCTTGATGCTCATCGGCTGTTACATTGGCGCGGTAGCCATCGGCAATCTGCTGCTGGCCGCCGCCGCCGCCGAACGCGAGACGGCCTTGCGCGCCACCGTTGCCAGCGAAAGACGCTATCGCGGCGTGGTCGAGGACCAAACCGATTTAATCTGCCGCTTCAAGCCGGACGGCACGCTGGTCTTCGTCAACCAGGCCTACTGCCGATTTCACGCCCGCCAAAAGAAGGATCTGATTGGGTCGAACTTTTTCGCCACCTTGCCCGAACAGGACCGTGAAATTCCGCTGGGTGAATTTGCGCGCCTGACGCGCGGCAAACCGCTGCAGTCGTTCGACAACCGCATGTTGATCGAAAATGGGCAGTTCCTCTGGCAGCAATGCACCGTGCGCGCTTTGTTTGACGAGGAAGGGCACATCACGGAATTCCAGGCGGTCATCGAAGACATCACCCGGCGCAAGCAATCCGAGGAGGCGTTGCGCCTGGGGGAGGAGCGCCTGCGCGCCATTCTCAACAGCCTGCCCAGCGGCGTCATTGTTCTCGATGAGCGCGGCTGCGCGGTGTTGTTCAACCCGGCGGCGGAAAAGATTTTTCATCGAAAAGCGAGCGAAGTTTTGGAGCACGGGATCAGCGAATTGTTTGCGCCCGCGGATCGCGCCCGTTATGACGATTACCTGGCCCGCCATGCCGGTGAAGACGAAGCGCGCGTCATCGAGGTCAATGCCCTGCAACCGGGAGGCGCGCTGGCGCCGATTGATATGGCGGTCAGCGAAATTTTGCGCGGCGGCGTGCTGATGATCATCGTGGTGGTGCGCGACATTTCGCAGCGGAAACGACTGGAGGAACAATATCGCCAGGCCCAAAAAATGGAGGCGGTTGGGCGGCTCGCGGGAGGGATCGCGCACGACTTCAACAATTTGATGCAGGCCATCCTGGGTTATATCGATCTGCTTGACAGACGATTGCCTCCGGGCGATCCCAATCACGATGCGGTCACGCAAATCCAAAAATCGCTGGCCCACGCCAGCTCGCTGACGCGCCAGCTCCTGGCCTTCAGCCGCAAGCAGGTGCTCAAACCCAAACTGCTTTCGCTCAACAGTGTGGTGGCGGACATGAACCAATTGTTGCAACGCGTTCTGGGCGAGACCATCCAATTGAAAATGAAGCTGGCCGCCCCGGTGCCGTGGGTTCGCGCCGATCCCGGCCAAATGGAACAGTTGATTCTCAACCTCGCCATCAACGCGCGCGACGCCATGCCGCAAGGCGGCTCCCTGAGCATCGAAACCAGCTACCTCGAATTCCAGGAGGAAACGACTTTGTCCTCGGGCCGGCTGCCGGCGGGTTCCTATGCGCTCTTGAAAATTTCCGACACGGGCTCCGGGATGAGTTTGGAAGTGCAGGCGCATTTGTTCGAGCCGTTTTTCACCACGAAGGAAGCGGGCAAGGGCACCGGGCTGGGGCTTTGCAATGTCTATGGCGTTGTCAAGCAGAGCGACGGCGAGATCACCGTCGATACGGAAATCGGGCGCGGCACGGCCTTCAATATTTATTTGCCGCGCCTGGATGGCAGCGTGGGCGAAGAGGAATCCACTCAGCTCGTCACGACACGGACGCGCGGGACCGAAACGGTTTTGCTGGTGGAGGACGAGGAATTGGTGCGCATGATGTTGGTCGAGGTCCTCAAGACGGACGGTTACAATGTGCTGGATGCGCGGCACGGCGCGGATGCGATCGAACTGGCAGGACAATACGCCGGGCCGATTGATTTGCTCGTCACGGACATGACGATGCCGGGTTTCAATGGTTCGGAACTGGCCCGGCGCCTGGCGGTGCAGCGGCCGGCCATGTGTGTGTTGTTTATTTCGGGCTACACGGAGAGGGACACCAAACAATGGGCCAAGCTGCATCAGCCGGTGCAATTTTTGCAAAAGCCCTTCCATCCCGACGCATTTTTGAGCAAAACGCGGCAGATCCTGGATCATGTCAAGAAGAGCGCTGATGACAAACCCGCCAAACCAGCCTGAGCGCCTCCCGCCTCCGGGGGAGATTCGCGAAAAAGCCGGCGCTTTCATCCGGCAATGGATTGCCTTCCAGCAAGGTTCTCCTGCGGAGCTAATCCGCGGGTTGGAGGAGACGGTGGGCTGGCCGGCGCGCCATTGCCTGGTGGAGATTTTGGAGGAACTGCGGCGGGCCCGGGCTCACCCGGAATTGGATCGCAAATATCTTCTTTACACGTTGAGCGAGGGAGCGGTCGCCGCCGCTCTGGCGGAGGAAGCCAAGCCGGTGGGAGAACATCAGTCTTCGGTGGACGAATTGCTGTTTCGCAGCCGGCAGTATCGCCGGACCAAAAAGTTCGCGGAAGCCGTCGAGTTTATTTCCCGGTTTCGCGAGTATTCGCCCTATAACAACATGTTGCTTTATTTCCAGAATCCGATGGCGGTATATTTTGCCACCGCCGCCCATTGGCACAGAGCTTTTGGGCGGACGATCAAGGAGGAAGCCCGCGGCATGATCATCCTGGCTCCGCGCACGCCGGTGCTGGTGGTTTACGACGTCTCCGAGACGGAAGGACAGCCGCTGCCCGACAAGCTGGAAAACTTTGCGCGAACTTCCGGGCGTTTCAATCCCGTGACCCTGGAGCGTACTGTCAAGAATTGTGAGCGGGACTGCATCCGAGTCTTTCGCAAAGAGTTGGGACAGTTGCGGGCCGGTTTCAGCACTTCGCGCGTGTCGGACGCGGGGTGGAAGATGCGCATTGCGCTGCGGGCCGAACTGGACGACGCGGCCGCCTATGCCGTGCTCTGCCATGAGCTGGCCCATATTTACCTGGGCCATCTGGGGGCGGACAAAGACGCCTGGTGGCCTTATCGGCAGAACCTTTCCCAAAATGTGGCCGAGATCGAGGCGGAAGCGGTGGCGCATATCGTTTGCCGCCGGGCGGGCTTGCGGCTGCACTCGGCGGAATATCTTGCCAGTTTCGTGGAAGACAACGCCGACCTGGACGCGATTAGTATTGACTTCGTCAGCCGCACGGCGGGGCGCATTGAAGAGATGGGCCGGCGTCTTTTGCCGCCGCGCGACAAGTGAGTCCTGCCGAGACGCTGAGACCGCCGTACAGGCTGCCCTTAGCTGAAGTGGGCTGAATCCCCCCGCCCGTATTTCAGCCAAACGCCGGTTCACAATCCCGCGCCGATGTCATAAAGTAAACGCAGATTTAACCACTCATTTCGAGTGGCGCCAAGGAGGAGAAGACGGGGCGGCGTTGAGGGGAAGGGCAACGCTGGAGGGGGGCGGAGAGCTATGT
>DASRLE010000623.1:0-2218 GCA_035648615.1 Saccharimonadales bacterium (SeqCode)
ACTCAGATTATGAAGACTCTTTTTATTGTGTTGCTTATATGCCGAGTGACGTTGGCTGGCGACACAAATACCATTCCCGTTGTCGCCGCGAATTGCGCCAGAAGTTTTGTTACCCGGGGAGTGGGGGCAAATGGGGTGGAAAGGATACGTTGCGCCAGAAGTGGGTGTTACCGTGGGCGGAATGGATAAAACAATGAGTCAACCGACACGGAGAGAAGTTTTGCAGAAGTTACGGCGGCGCTATGCGGGCGCCGGTTGGGAGTATAAGGGCAAGTTGCTGGATCAAGCGCAGGAGCTGCTGGGATATCATCGCAAGTCGGCCATCCGGGCCTTGGGCGCGCCGGAGGCGGTGCGGGTCCCTTACATTATTACGGGTCGTCCGCGGGACTATGAGCCGGGAGTCTTGCTGCCGTTTCTGCGGCCGATCTGGCAGGCGACCGATTATGCGTGCGGCCGGCGTTTGGTGGCGATGTTGCCGGAATGGGTTCCGGCCTATGAGCAGCACGAGCGGAGCCTGCCTGAGGAGGTGCGGGAAAAATTATTGAGCGCCAGTGGGCGGACGTTGGACCGGTTGCTGGAACCGCTGCGCCTGGCCGGTGGGCGGCGTTGTCTGACGCGGCCCGGAACGTTGTTGCGCCACCAGATCCCGATTCGCGGGAGTGTCTGGGATGACCAGAATCCGGGCTGGCTGGAAGTGGATACGGTGGCGCTGTGCGGCGGGAGCGTGGCCGGGGAGTTTGTGTGGATGGTCGATGGGGTGGATTACGCGACGGCGTGGGTGGAGGTGCGGGCGATGTGGGGGCGGGGCCAGGCGGGCACGCTGGTGGCCTTGCAGGACGTGGAAACGAGCCTGCCCTTCGCGTTGCTGGGGCTGGACAGTGACAATGGCGGGGAGTTTTTAAATCACCACGTCCTGCGCTGGCTGCAGCAGCGGGCCCGTCCGGTGTACATGACGCGGAGCCGGCCCTACAAGAAGGACGACAATGCGCATGTGGAACAGAAGAACTGGACCCATATCCGGCAATGGTTTGGCTATGAACGGCACGACAACCCGGCGGTGGTGGGGCCGATCAATGAATTGGTCAAGGGGCCCTATGGGCAGTTGCTCAATTACTTTCACGCCAGCCTGAAACTGGAGGGCAAGGAAAAGAAGGACGGGCAGGTGCGGCGGATTTACGGGGCGGCGCAAACCCCGCTGGCGCGGGTGCTGGCCAGCCCGGAAGTCAGCCATGCGACCAAGCAGCGATTGCGGCAGGAGAAGGGGCGTTTGAATCCGTTTGCGCTGAAACAGGAAGTGGACCGGAGATTGAAGGTGATCGCGGCGATGCGCCAGGTAAAAGCATGAAACGGCGGCGAAAAAGCAAAGGCCCTTCCTTGGTGGCGGCTCCGCTCCGCAGGGTTTGGCTGCTGCGCAGCCAAACCCTGCTGCGCTCCACCGCCACCAAGGAAGGCAATGGTTCGCGAAGGACTGGCTTGACGCTTGGAGTAGGATGAAAGAACGAAGAACTATTAACAAAAAACAAGAGCCAACGGGTAACACCCCTTTTGGCACAACGAATCACCCGATCGGGTAACAGTTACTTTTGGCGCACGGCGTCCAAGCCTCCTTTGACTTAAAATTCGGACTGCCTTAACCTCTTCTGTGTCTGTGCGTCTGTCAAATTTCATTCGTCTCCGGGGAGTCCGCCAAAACAACCTCAAAAATATTGATTTGGATGTGCCTCTGCGCCAACTGGTCGTGATTGCCGGCCTGAGCGGTTCCGGAAAAAGTTCGCTGGCCTTCGAAACACTCTTTGCCGAGGGGCAGCGCCGGTATATCGAAACTTTTTCACCCTACGCCCGGCAATTCCTCGACCGCATGGACAAACCGGCGGCGGACAGTATCGAGGGCATTCCCCCGGCCATCGCCATCGAACAGCGCAATACGGTCAAATCCACCCGTTCCACGGTTGGGACAATGACCGAGTTGACGGACTACGCGAAATTATTCTGGCCGCATTTGGCCAAATTGCATTGCCGGAATTGCGGCCAGCCGGTGGAAAAGGATGCGCCGCAAAATATTTGGGCCACCCTGCGCGAAGCCACGCCGGAAACAGAGGTTTTGGTGACCTTCGACTTGACGTTGAGCGAGAAATTCTCCTTGGACGAATCACTCGCGCTTATTTCCCGCCAAGGCTACCAGCGCTTGCTCGATCAAGGGCAAATCGTCCCGTTGGAA
>DASRLE010000624.1:0-2467 GCA_035648615.1 Saccharimonadales bacterium (SeqCode)
AAATGGCTCCCGCCGTTATGCCCGACAAAGACAAGTTGAGCTATGCCATCGGCATGAATATCGGCAACGGCATCAAACGCTCCGAGATCGATGTCGATGTCGATACTGTGGCCGCCGCCATCAAAGACATTTTGGCCGGCAAACCCACCCGTTTTTCCGATGCGGAGTATAAGGAGATTTTCGAGCAGCTTAATCGCGCCATGGCGGCCCGGCGGCAGGCCGACGCCGAGAAGGGCATTGCCTTCCTGGCGGAGAATGCCAAAACGGAGGGCGTCAAGTCTCTCCCCAGCGGTGTGCAATATAAAGTGATTCAGGAAGGCTCCGGCCCGATGCCCAAGGACAACGATACGGTGAACGTCGCCTATCGCGGAACATTGATGGACGGCACAGTATTCGACGAAACCAATAATTTTCCCACGCCGGTCAAAGGACGGCTCATTCGCGGCTGGCAGGAAATATTGCCCATGATGAAGCAAGGCTCGAAGTGGAAGGTCTTCATCCCGTCAGTCATGGGCTATGGCCCTCGCGGCTTTCCGCCGAAAATCGGCCCGAACGCCGTGTTGATTTTCGATCTCGAATTGAAATCGATCACTCCCGGAGCGCCCGTTCTTCCCCAAATGACCCCGCGCGCCTCCGCTTCGCAGCCTCCCGGCATGACCGCGAATACCCCGGTCGTCAGCGGCCAGATCATTAAAGTCCCATCCGCCGACGAACTGAAACACGGCGCGAAAATCGAAGTGATCGAGCCGGGCAAGACCAACACGATCAATTCGCAGTAGGCGGCGCATAAAATCTCGACTTCAGCTTTGACAACAAGGCGGCGTATGCAATCGGGCGCCCTATTTTTTTGTGAGGGCAACGCTCCCACCAAGCGGGTTAGCCAATATACGCGTCGTCTCTCTGCCGCCATCAAAAATATTGCGCCAGGGCGGGTTTCTCTCTACAGTAGAGGGGTTGAAGAAATCGCCGCGCTGGTTGGCTCGGCTTACACTGTTTAAATTATGTCACAGCATCGAAGTCTGCGCGCGGCCAGCACCTTGGGCGCAAAACGCAACGTCCTCAAACGCTTTGAGCGGGTCGCCCTGCTCAAAAAACGCGGCCAATGGAAAACCGGCGACCGCGTCACCGGCCTGCGCAAAACCAAGGCCGAGGCTTGAGGGGCCTTTGTGGTCCGTTTGCAAAAGTTCCTGGCCGAATCCGGCGTGGCCTCGCGACGGGCGAGCGAGCAAATCATTGCCGCGGGACGCGTCACGGTCAATGGCGCTGTCGCCGCCCAGTTGGGGGTCAAGGTCGATGGCCGGCATGACCGTGTGACGGTCGATGGCCGGCTGGTCGCCCCCAGGCGCAAGTTTTATATTGCTGTCAATAAGCCGCCCGGCATAGTCTGCACGCGCGGCAAAGAAGATGACCGCCCGAAAATCGGCGACCTGCTGCCCAAGGAATGGAGCGATCTTTTTTCGGTGGGACGGCTCGACTATCAGAGCGAAGGTTTGATTTTTTTAACCAACGACGGCGATTTTTGCTTGAAATTAACTCATCCGCGTTATCGGATTCCCAGGATTTATATGGCCTCGGTGGAAGGCCGGGTGCTGCCGGAAATGTTGAAAAAATTCACCCAGGGCGTGATGAGCGCGGGTGAGAAATTGCAAGCCCAGCGCGCCCGCCTTGTCTCCGCCAATAATTCCCACAGCGTCGTCCAATTGGAATTGATGGAGGGCAAAAACCGCGAAGTCCGGCGGCTCTTTGAATCCCAAAACTTGTCTGTGGAGCGCTTGCAGCGCGTCCAAATCGGCCCGATCAAACTTGGCCAGTTGCCTGTCGGCAAATGGCGGGTATTGACAGGGCCCGAGATTAAATCTCTACTTCCCGTGTTATGAAACTTACCTCATGGCTTTTATCCGCGCTGGCTCCTTTGACCGCGCTCTCACTCCTGGCGCAGCCGGCGAATCCCGCGCCGCCTCCCGTTCCAGCTTCTGCGCCCGCCGCCGAAGCCGCGCCCGCCAAACCCAAAGCCAAGGCCCGGGCCAAAGCCAGGCACCATCCCAAGGCCGCTGCTGTGGTC
The DNA here is from genome assembly GCA_035648615.1 of Saccharimonadales bacterium (SeqCode). GTDB lineage: Bacteria > Verrucomicrobiota > Verrucomicrobiia > Limisphaerales > Palsa-1400 > DASRLE01. The sequence continues at coordinate 2,063 of DASRLE010000624.1, forward strand.
AAAAATACGATTGTGCTGACTCCGCCGGTCATGGCCGTGGTGAAGGATGATGTCCTCAATGTGCGCGGCCAGCCTTCGTTCACGGGCGAGGTCATCGCCCACCTGAAACGCGGCGACACGGTGACGGTTCTGGAGGAAATCTCCAAGCCCAGCGCCTCGAAGGATGAACCTTCCCATTGGGACCGCATCGTCATGCCCAGCAACGCGCCGGTTTGGGTGGACGCGGCCTTTATTGATGCGGAGAAAAATGTTCGCGCTCGGAAGATCAATCTTCGCGGCGGCCCGGGCGAGAATTACAGCGTGGTTGGGCAACTGGAGAAGGGGACGCCCGTCAAAGAAATCCGCTCAGCCAAGGGCTGGCTGCGCATCGAAGCGCCGACCAACGCGTATGCCTATGTGGCCGCG
>DASRLE010000625.1:0-21275 GCA_035648615.1 Saccharimonadales bacterium (SeqCode)
CAACGGCACCAACTCCGCGCCGCACAGCGCCAATGCCGTCAGGAAAAAAAAGGAAACCGGCGCGTAAATCTTGTTCACGGAATGTTTTTGAATGCTTTTTCGGCGGATTTGCGGGTGGCGGGATTAATCGACATGGCCAGGACTTTTTTCAGGGCCGCTCCCGCTTCGGCCGGTTGCGCGGCTGAGATCGAAGTGGAAATATGAATGACAGCGTGCGCCGCCTCCACGCGCACGGAAGCATCGTCCAGCAGCGGGGTGGCCAGGGCCAGGGCCTGATTGTCGGACATGGCGGACAGGCCGGAGAGAACGAGCCGTTTTTCCTGCTTGTCCAATGGCGTCGCCAAAATCTTTTTGAAGGCGTCGAGCTTTTGGTCGTTCGGAAGCTTGACGTCTTCCTCCTGCGTGGCCAGTCGCACGCATCCGGCCACGGCCAATGTTCTAAATTTTTTGTCCGGATTGGAGCAGGCGACTTGGACGAGGTCGGGCAGGAGTTCGCCGTCATGGGTTTCGCACAGCGCGCGAGTGGCCGCTTCTCGCACGCGCGGCTCGGGATCGGCCATCGCCGCCCGCAAGGCTTCGCGGCCCGGCGCTTCGGTCAGGCTGCCGCAGACGGTGAGCAATGCCAGCCGCGCCTCCAGCGGTCCGTGCGCCACGGCATCCAGCACCGGTTGCGCGTTCCCGTGAACGCGCTGGCAAATCGAGTTGAGGGCGTCGGCAGTTTCCGATCGGACATCCTCATTGGTGGTCTGAATGACCAACTGCACCAAGTCGGGAATTTGGGCCGCTCCGGCCAGCGAGGCCAAGGCCTGCAAAGATGCGGCGCGAGATGAATCGTTCGGTCCGTGCGCCAACTGGAGCAACGCGGGGGCGGCGGACGAATCGCCACGGTCGCCGAGGGCGCGAATCACTTCCAATGAAACCTCGGGCGTGGCGCTCGCCAGCGAATCGAGGAGGGCGGGAGTGACTTCGCCATGGCGCAGGCCGGTCAGCGATTGTCGGGCGGCGTTGCGCTCCGCGCCGGTGCTGGAGGCCGCCTTGCGGGCCAGGAGTGGGGCGACGGATCCATCGCCCAAGTCGCCCAATCCGGTAATTGCGGCCAGGCGGACATTGGCGTCCGTGCTATCGGCCAGCGCCGTCACCGCAGCCAAGGCGGAAACATCGCCGCGCTGGGCCAGACATTGCAGTAATGAAATTTGCACCGGAGCCTCCACTCTAGGAAGCGCATCGGCCAGGGCCTTGGTCACGCCGGGGTAGTTCATTTGTCCGGCCAATTGCAGGGCGGCTCCTCGACAAGGGGCAGCCGCGCCGGCAATGGCGGCGGCCATCAGCTCCACTCCCTTTTCGCCGGACGCGAGGATGACGCCGCGAAACGCCGCTTGACGGATGCTGTCCTCCTTTTCTTTGTCATACAGCGATTGAAATATTTTCAAAGCCGGGCCGTTCCTGCCTTCTGTCAACAATGTATTGGCGCAGTCCAGCAAGCCGTCGATCTCCGCTCCGCGCACCGGACTGGCCGCCTCGGGGAGCGCAGCTTCAAGTGATTTGACGGCTTTGACGCCGCCGATTCGGCCCAGCGCTTGCGCAGCCGCCACGGCGACGACGGAATCCGAGTCGCGCAGCAGCTTGCTCAAGCGCGGCGTGGCGGCGGTATCGTGGCGCATGGCCAGGGAGTTGATAATGCCGACTTCATTGGAGCCGGAGGTTTTCGCCAAGGCGCCCAAGAGAGCGGCGCTTGCTTCGGGCCATGGCATCGATTCCAGCGCATACCGCGCCGAGTGGGAAAGGTCGTCGTTGGTCAGCAGCGCGGCCAGAGCCGGGATGGATTGGGCCGTGCCAATCCACTTGAGGCGGGCGCAGGCGGCGTCCTTGTCGTGCAAAGATTGGCTGGACTGCAAGACGCCCAGCAGTTGGTCTTCCTCGGCGCAATGCGCGGCCAGGGGCAGAGCCAAAGAAATTAAAACGGCGCAGAATCGTCTCATGGTCAGGTGTTCCAAGGAGGACGTTTGGCGATGGACATGAGGCGATTGGCTTCGTCGTCGTCGGGAAACCGTTCGGCCGCCGGGTCATATTTAAGAGGACGTTTCAATTGTTTGACAATGCCCCCCAACAAAACCGCGCTGGCCGAGCGATGCGCCACCTCGACCGGGCAGATGGTCCGCTGGCGGGTGCGCACGCAATGCAGGAAATTTCCCGAGTGGCTGTCGCTGTGGTAAAGATGGACTTCGTTCGGGCGCAACGGATCGCGCACCAAGTCGGGCGGGTCCGAAACCAAGCCGTCGCGATCCACCGCGATGCGCCCGCCTGTGCCGACGAAGCAGCCGCCGCCGTCCGCGCCGATCGGTTCGCCCGGATACGGTTTGCCGTAAACCACCACGCCGCTGGCATATTTGTAACAGGAGCGGTCGCTCTCCATGAACAATTCCACCGGGCCGGTCTCATCGGCGTCCGCCGCCCATTGGATAATGTCGTAGTGATGCTGGCCCCAGTTCAGTTCGCCAATGTCAAAACGGTGCGCGCCGTATTTGCCGTCGTAGGGCAGCGAGGGCGCGGGGCCGAGGTAGAGGTCCCAATCCAGCCCTTCCGGCATCGGCTTGGCCGGGCCAAACCGCTCAGGCCAATAGATTCCGCCGCCATCCCGATAGCCGTAAATTTCCTGCAACTTGCCAATGCGCCCGCTGCGGACGAATTCGCAGGCGCGCCGAAATTTTCCGCCGTATTCGCTGCGCTGTTGCGCGCCCGCTTGATAAACACGACCGTAACGCCGGACTGCGGCCCGGATGGCCTTCGCTTCGGCGATGGTGACGGCGCTGGGTTTTTCGCAATAGATGTCCTTGCCCGCCTGAGCGGCGATAACCACCATGGTGGCATGCCAATGGGCGGGCGTGGCGATCAAGACGGCATCAATGTCCTTGCGGGCCAGAACGTCGCGAAAATCGACATAGGCTTTGCAGGGTGTTTCGTTCCCGCCGGAGAGCTGCTGGTAGTGTTCGTTGACTTTTTGCGCGGCATGATCGCGGCGGTCGCGCCAAACATCGCATACGGCCAGCACCTGCACTTCTTTGCGGCCGGCATAACCGCCCGCCACGTAAGTCCAGGCCCCGCCTAACAGATGGCCGGTGCCCTGATGGCCGACGCCGATGAAACCCATGGTGATGCGCTCGGACGGCGCAACCGCTCCGCTGCGTCCCAGCGCGCGCGCCGGAATGAACATCGGCGCCGCGATTGCAGCCGCAGCCGCTTTGCCGGCCCGCTTCAAAAACCGGCGGCGGCTGATTGCTCGCGACTTCATAGTCTATCGGATTATTGCAGAACGAGCCTGTAGAATGAAGCTGTTCCGGCGATCGGCACCGACACCTGCACCTGGCCATTCGCGAACGATTGAGCGGTTCCGACCGTCGTCCAGTTTGCACTGGGAGCGCCAAGCGCGGCGGTTTGCTGCAGGATGTAATTGCCGACTCCACCCGGCCATGACAGAATCAGGGTCGCACCAGAAATCTGCCCCGATAATGGAGGAATACTGATGAATTGGAAGTTGCTTACCAATTGAGTCGCTTTAGAGCCGCCATCCGCGGCGGTAAACCCAACATACGCCGTATTGCCTCCCACCGTTGCGGGGATATTCACATTGGTTGAGATCGTAAACTGGGCCAGTGCGTTCGTATCAGTAAGTGTCGCAGTAAGTACGCCATTTTGGTAGGTGATGACGGTATTGATATTGTCACCGCTATTAATCACCACGGGCGTGGCTGACACCACCGGTCCGACAACGCCATTCTGGTCGAAAGAAACGCCCACGATGCCGCCTTGAGAATTGGCGGCGTAGATGTTGAACTCGAATTCAACACTGGGGGAAAGACCCTGGACGCCCAAGCCTCCGCCGCCTGCGCCAAGGGCTGCAGCCCCGAGCGGATTGTTCTGGATGCAGAAGGCTGTCCCGTCGGCGCTGCCTGTGGGGCCGGAGGGAACCTGGTAGGTGAAGGAAGCCTGGAAAGAACCCACATAAAGGGGCGTGCCGAAGAATGCGCTGGCATTTTCGTTGCCGAGGTTCTGGGTCAATTGCAGAACATTGCCTCCAAGCCAGGCGAGCGAATGCGTGTTGGGCGACTGACTTTGCCAGCCATTCCCGCTTCCATTGAAATTAAGCGAGTGATAGACCGCGAGCACAGCGGTGCTGGTTAAGTTGGTGCCCAAAGAGTTCGTCGCCAACAACTGGTACGTGCCCGCATCCGAAAGCTGCGCATCGTTAATGGTAAGGATTGGAGTCCCCGCGCCACTGATCCGGCCGCTGTTCGTCACCGCTGCGCCATTTAGCTGCCAGCCGTATGTAATCGGCCCACTGCCAACGATGTAGGCGGAGAAGCTGACCGAGCCTCCAACCAACGTTGCTGCATTGGTCGGACTTATATCCGTTACGACAGATGGCGGGCCCTGGACTACGGTCACTTGACTGTTGCTTGATCGTATAGTTCCGTAAGCATTCGACACAAACAATGAGTATGTGTTGTTCGTAGTAAGGTTAATGAGGGTTAACGTACTGTTGGTTTGTTGTGGCACGGGGGAGTTGTTAACATCGTACCACTGATAGAATAAGGGGCTGGTTCCTTGAGCCGTCGCGGTCAAGGTCAGATTCGCGCCCGCGCTGATGTTGGTTGTGGCCGGCGGCTGCTGCATAATCTGTGGGGCAATTCCTGACGCCAAATACTCACTGGCAATTTGATTGGAGTTGAGGGCGTAATTGAAAATCGCCACGTCGGCTATGTTGCCCGCATATTGCTCGTTCATGCCATTCGGGTCATACGCGGCCCCGCTGGTCCGCGCGCCGATCATTACAGGATTCGCATCCGAGACTGGGTCGATGCCGCCACCGACCGGGATTGCGGTAAAGCCGCCGACGGTCGCGTTAGTGCCATCAACATAAATATAGGTCTTTCCATTGGCTTGATCACACACGCCAACCACCAAGTGCCAGTTGGTATCGGTGCCGGATACCACGGTAGAAGTGGCATCAATCTGCGCTTCGGACACTGGCCGCACCGAGAAACGAAATGCGTCGCCGCTAATCGGGGTGGTGACATGGGTTCCGCAGTCCAGCGCGAATTGTTCGTGGTTGTATAGCCCCTTGCCCACGATGCCTGGAGTGTTAAGGGAGGTTGGCATGATGGCTGTTCCCTGGACCCATGCCTGCACGGTAAACTCGCCGTTGTTCGGCACCGGCGTCGAGAGCACGATGTTGGAGATGTTGTAGGCGCAACTGTTGGCGGAGACCGGGATTTGAGCGGCGATGTTGGTGCCAAATCCCGCGGCCGTATTGGTGTCGTACGGGGCGAGACCTGCGTCTAGGAAGTTATATCCAGGCAGGCCAAGAATCGTGTTTTCATAAACACCGTTGTTGCCGTTGATGTAATCGTGGCAGACCACGTTATTGCTCGGATCCATGCCGTCGCCAGGCTCGTTCATAAGCCAGTAGCCGATAGGTTTTAGTTGCAACACAGCCTGCTGGAACGGGCCGGGGGCGTTGATCACGTTCACAGTCCAAGACGCGCTTGCCGTGCCAATCGAGTTGCTGACCAGGACGCTATAAGCGCCGCCGGCGTTCGCTGCGATATTGGCCAAAACATAGCTGCTGTTGGTTCCGCTTTGCACCACCACCGAATTGCTGGTCCAGTAATAAGTGAGCGGGGTTGCTCCCGTGACGGTAACGGCAAAATTCAACGTCGATCCGGAGAGCAGGGTAATGGGAGAGCTGCTGGGCTGGGTGCTGGTGATCACCGGCTTCTGGTTCACGACTATAGTCACAACCGCGCTGGTGGTGTTGCCAAAAGAACTCGAAGCGACTACATAATACGAGGCGCCTGAAGTGCTAACGACGGGGTCCAACACCAAGTTAGTCGCGGTCTGACCCGCAAAGACAACTCCATTGCTATACCATTGATAAGTAAACACCCCTCCACTTCCACTCACACTGACCGCGTCATTAGTGAAGGTCGAGCCCTGGTTGACGTTGGTCGAGAAAGGCTGCCTGGCAAAAAACGGCGCAACGCCGGCCGCGTTGTAAAGATTTTGCACCTGCGCCGCCGTCAAGACGGTTCCGTTGAAGAAGGCTGCTTCACAGATCGAACCCGAGAAGCAACGTTCGGTGCCGATGTTTGCGGTCGCGCCCGTCTGCAGAATAGGAAATCCATACTCGTTGCCAAGAAGCACTTCCGGGCCGGGGCTTCCGGCCGGGTTGTTCGTTCCCGCGGCGTTATTCGTCGCTGCCAGGACGCCGTCAACATAGAGCAAGTTGGTGAAGTTTCCGGCCGCCGGGTTCGCGATCGCGGTCAAAACCATCTGATGCCAGTTGCCGTCATTATAGGTATTGGCGGAGGTCACATCGCTGTTTCCGTGCGCCTGCACCTTGCCGGCCGAGTTGAGCGAGGAGCGCCAAGTGCTGTCATTGGCTGACATTATTCCGCTGAAGCTGCGTTCATCGGTTGGAAAACCCTTGAAGAACGCTGTGTAGGTGAACGACGTATAGCCAAGAGGGTTCAACGTCGGATCAATCCCCGCATCGGCGTAGCCGCCGTTGCCGTTGAACTGAGCCGTTACGGAATTGCTGATGTTGGCGATGGGTAGATTGGCCATGGCGCCCGGAGCCGCGCCGGGTGTATAAACGCCATTGAGGACAGTCGAGCCATAGTTGGTCAAGACCGGCCAACTGCTGCGAGCGGGCTGGGTGTACGGAGGAGCATCCATCCGATAATAGAGCAATGGATTAAGGGCAAGGACATCGCCCTTATAAACGCCGTTCGCCGCCGTCGAGTCTGAATAGTGCTGGCTAACCTGACCGGCGGTAAGCACGTTCGTATAGATGGCGACTTCGTCAAGAATGCCTTGGTACGGATTGCCGGATCCACCAGTACTCCAGCGGCCTCCGCCGATAACCAGCGGCGACCAATAGTCCGGATTCATGGTGTAATTGGTCACTCCGTTTTGGAAGGTCGAGATGGGCGCGCCGTTCACGTACATCGCTATATTGGTGCCATCGAAGGTGGCGGCCACATGGTACCATTGGTTTTCGGGATAGGAGGATGGCGTGGTCAATTCGTTGTTCGCGCCGCCGCTCCCATTCCAAAGCACAAAACTGAATGAATTGCTCTTAAACCCGCTGGAACTGCCGCCATATTCCAAGTCGAACCCTCCCAGATTGGCGCTGCCGCTCAAACCGTTGCCGCCTCCTTGTCCCAGGATGTTGTCATACGCCAGCAGCGCGGCCGGGTTGACCCAGGCCTCAACTGAAAACGGAGGCTTAATCGTCGCTTGCGGCGAGATATGGGGCACCGTCAGAAAGCTGCATGGCGCTCTCTTCACCGCAAGGGCCGTATCAGGATCGTTCAAGATCGCTCCCGGGACATTTCGCACAAATTCGACAAGATTCGTGTTCAACGGATCCCAATCCGCATAATAAGCCACGCCAAGGGATCCCAAAGTGCCCAGGTTGGTTTCTATGTCCCCGTGGGCTGGGGCAGCCGCTTCGTGCATGGGCCAATAGGCCGTCGGACTCAGAGCAAGGATGTTGGACGAGTAGGTTCCGCCAGCGGCAAGGCTGGCGGGCAGAGTGGCTACGGTCAAGGTCGTCAGCACGTTGCTCACGGCGCCGACCGCATTGCTCACCACGAGTTGGTAAGAACCCGCCTGCGTCGTCTGGATGTTAACCAATGGATACGTCGCGCCCGTGCCAGCGGTCGTATCGGCCGCGCCGTTGGTGAACCACTGATAGGTGAGATTGGAACCGACCGCAGTGACCGAGAACGTGTAATTCTGGCCTGTATAAACCTGAAGCGCGCCACCGGCGTTTTGGCTCAGGATCAGTGGCTTCGTCGATACGCTCAGCGGGACGACGCTGCTGGTGACAGACCCATAACTGTTCCCCACGACTACAAAATAAGAGCCGCTTTCACTATCGGTCAAACTCGTGAGACTCAAAGCGGCCGTCCTCGACCCGCTGATTCCCGCACCGTCCGTTAACTGCACTGCGCCGCCGGAATTGGTACGCCACCACTGATAGGTCAGCGTTGATGCGCCGCTGGCGGTGACAGCGAAATTTGCCGCCGACCCGCCGCCCACTGCGGCGCTGGGGCCGGCGGGCTGGATCAGAATGTTCGGCGGCGGCTTCGCTGCGTCATAAAGGCTCTGAATTTGTGCTGCGGTCAGAGCGGTGCTGAAGTAGGCGATATGCGCAATGCTGCCGGCGAAGTACTGCTGGGCGCCGCCGGCGATGCTCAGATAGTCGGGAGATCCGCCGATGAACGCGTCCAGCGTGCTTTTGCCTGCGGTGGTCCGATTGGTCACGACATTGACGGAGAGGGCGCTGTCGATATAGATGGTGTTATTGCTGACTCCTGCCGTAGGATCATAGACTCCGGCGAACATGTGCCAGGCGCCATCATTCACGTTGACTGCCGGACCGGTGATGTCCTGTCCGCCGCCGTTGTCCCAGATGTTCTGGCCGTTGTGAATTTTGAAGCGCCACGAACTGTCGCTGTGACTCACCACGGTATTCCAGCGCCCGTTATCATCGGTCGGATTGCACTTGAACCAGCCCACCACTGTCAGCGGCGTTGAGTTGCCCGTTGGATCGAATGCAGGGCTGTATCCGGCATCGACGGCGCCGCCCAACGCATTGAAACCGCACGCATAGCTCGGGGAACCAAAACCGGCGTAGGACGGACCCGCCAACCCCGGCAATGTCCCCGGCTGATAAAGGCCAGAGTTGATCACTGCGCCAGTGGCCGTAAAATAGGGCAGGTTTGTGGTGGTCGAGACGGCGCTGCCATAGTTGGCGGCGGCCGGATACGATCCCCATGATGAAACGGTGGGCGGAAAATAAATCGGCGCACTCATATCCCAATACATGACAGGGTTGTTGCCGTTCACAGCGCTTTGGTACTGACCGAAAGACTGGCTCGCCTGGTAATAGTGATTGGATACTGTCAGTGCCGACAACCCATTCGTATAAATGGCAATCTCGCTCAAGCCTACATTGACATCGCTGCCTATTCCGCGGCCGCCGGCGATTTCCAAGGGGTCCCAAGTGTCGGGAACATAGGACGTGCCCGCCGGCATCGGCGTGGCCAAGTTGGTGGGGCTGGCCAAAACGCCGTTAATATACAGGAAGCAGTTCGTGCCGTTGAAAACCCCGACCAGATGGTACCAGGTATTGGTTTGATATTCGAAAGGGGCAATGGCGCAGGCGCCGCCCAAGTCCCCCGTGCCATTGAACACCGTGAAACTCCAGCCGAAGAGCGCGCCCGACCAGGTTCCGCTGCCGTCGTCTTCCAAGGGATAATAATTTTCCGCGATATTCCAGCCGGCTTTATTGATCGTGGCGTTGTTGCCGCCGCCGGGAATCGTTCCGGTTTCCCCCATGATCGTTGAATAGTTACCGTAGCTGTAAGGCCGGATCCAAGTCTCCACTGTGAACGCCTTGCCAGGCGGCAGGGCAACCCGGTTATCCGTCGTCGGGACGAGGGCGTAGGCGGTGTTGGCTCCTGAAAAAAGCTTCGCGCTGTTGTTCATCGGCCCGGAAATCGCGGTGATCGTGGAGGTGTTGGTTGCGTATTGCAGATTGGCGATCGGGCCAAATGAACCGTTGTTGACTTCGACGTTGGCCGCAGACGGCTGAACGGTTTCCTGCAATGGCCAATACGCCACGGGATTGAGTCCCATGACCGCGTTGGAATAAACGGATTGGCCATGCGCCGCCGCTGCGGCAAGCAGAGTCAGCGATGCCGTGACAAGCCGGCGAGTGAGAGGTGTGAGCATAGAAGTTGTGAGCATAGGTTAGAGTGAGTAATCCGTGCGTGTATGGTATGCAGGGTGGTTGGCGTTGTTTGAACTGAAATGTTAATTTTTGGGCTTGGCGAATTGGATCGCTGTGCCGCCAGCTTCTATGCCGGATTGTGTCGTGAACGTGGCATGCATCTGCAGCCAGCCAAGATCGCTGAAATTATTGTCGGGGATCGGCGAAAAATTGTCCGGCCTGCCTCCTGACCAGACGACCGTTCCCCCTTTTTGCGGCGGCTGGGTGACGACCCTCGAGTACCATTTGTGAATCTCGGCATGACCATCGGCAAAAGAAATGAGGCCGGCGCCGGCATGATAGGCTGCGGGAACGTTGGCCATTTCAGGGGGTGACGACCAACCGATCATCTGGACTAGAAATTCTCCATCGTCAATGCTGTCGTCCTTTTCGTCGATAAACACCATCGCCCCGGAGGGGCTGAATGTCCGGTTTTCTGGAGTGCGGCCGACAATGGCGCTTGTTTTTGTAAACAGTTGAAAGCCAGCCGCTGAGTCGCTGGCCGACACGCGGTTGTAGGTAACCACTCCGCCGACGGAACCGTTGGCCCCCATGAACACACTCATGGAAATGTCGCGCGCCAGAGGATAGGTTCCGGTGGATTCCACGCAGAGGGCCTTGCTGGCCGTGCATTGATAAATCTTCGGATTCTTCGCATAAGTTCCCAGTTCCGCGTAGCGGGGATTGATGAGGAGATCGGTATTCGTATTGGCCGGCGTGTTTGCGTAACCAAGGTCTTCATTGCCCGAAACCCAATTCGGCGAGACTTGGTTGCCGCCAAGGCTTTGCCAGGCGCCTTCATTGACATAGTCATTCCCCGGCAGCGTATCGGCCGCATCAGTCGTATAAAGCAACCATGCCAGTTGGATTTGTTTCATGTTGGCGAGGCAACGGGTGCCTTGGGCCTGCTGTTTGGCCAAGGCCAAAGCGGGAAGCAGCATCGCCGCCAGAATGGCAATAATGGCGATGACTACCAAAAGTTCGATCAGGGTGAAGGCTTTCCTGGCTTTCAATTCAGACAGTCTTGGGAACATATTCGGGGCCTATATTACCCCTATACCGGCAACCGGATAGTCGGATAAAGATATTACAAGAGCAAAAGATGGGTGGCAGACCGGGAAAAGCGGTGGATTGCTTCGCTAGCGGCGGGGGACTTGTGGGGCCGACCCAAGGTATTTTACGACCGCGTCGGTGCGGCATTGGACGTGCAGTTTTTCGTAAATGCGCTGGATATAGGTGCGAATGGTGCCCAGCCCCAGGCCCATTTGGGAGGCGATCTCTTTGTACGGATAACCTTGGGAGAGCAAATCCAACACTTCTTGTTCGCGCGCGGAAAGGTGATTGACCAAAGGCGCGGCGCTGGCCGTTGGTTTAAAGGCCTGCACTACTTTCCGGGCGATGTGGCTGGTCATGGGAGACCCGCCGCGATGCGTTTCGCGAATGGCCTCGAGCAGTTTCTCGGGGCGGGTGCTTTTCAGCAAATAACCGCTGGCCCCCGCCGCCAGTGCGTCGAAAATCTGGTTCGTATCCTCGTAAACGGTCAGCATCATGATCTGGAGACCGGGGAGAAGTTCGGTCAATTTCTTGACGCACTGAATTCCATTCATCCCGGGAAGATTAATGTCCACCACGGCGATTTTGGGCTTTTCCTGCGGAATGGATACCAAGGCTTCCTCTGCCGACCCGTAAGCACCCAGACACGTAAAACCGGGGCTGGCGTCAATATAACCGCTGATGCTCGCGCGCAATTCCGCGTCATCCTCGACAATGCAAACCGTAATGTTCACTTCAACGTCCTTTTATAGAGCCGGATGCCGTCTATGTCAGTCGGATAAACGGATGACATTCAAACCGGGACCGGCGCCAGTGGAACGATGAGACGAATCGCAGTCCCTCGGCCGGGCGCGCTGGTGACTTCGCAATGGCCTTGGATGGCGTCCAACCGTTCGTTCAAGTTGGCCAGGCCGCGCCCCACCCGGATGGATTTGCCGGATCCCGCTTGTGGAAGGCCGCAGCCATTGTCGGAGATGCAAATTTCGAATGTCTCGCGGCCCACCACAATTTGAACTTCCACCCGAGAAGCGCCAGAATGCTTGAGCACGTTATTGAGCGATTCCTTGACCGCCAGAAATAAGTTATGGCGAACGTCCGTGGTGAGGCGGTAATCCGGCAGATGGGCCGGGATGACAAATTTGCACTGGATGGGGCAATCTTCGAAAAAGGCGCCCGCGTACCGGCAAACGTAAGTCGCCAGGCCGTCCAGCGAATCATTCTTTGGCTCCACCGCCCAAACAATCTCATCCAGCGAGCAAACCAATTCCCTTGCGGTCTGGGCCATTTTGTCAATGTGCGGCGCGGCCTCGTTCGAAGCTTCCACGGTGCGCCGGGCCATCGCGCCTTGGAAGGAAATGCGGGTCAGTTTTGCGCCCAGTTCGTCGTGCATGTCGCGCGCGATGCGCGTCCGCTCCAGTTCGACCGCGTGTTGCTGCTGCACCTGTTGGAGTTTCCTCTCCATTTTTTTCTTCGTCGCATATCTTGACACTCCTCCGATGCTGGTGGCCGTCACCAGCCCGCACAGGCTCAAGAACAGCCACGTCTCCCAGAAGTGAGGCAGCACATCGATCGCCACAGCCGCGCCCTTTTCACTCCAAACTCCGTCGCTGTTGCAGGCCGTTACGCGAAAGGAGTAACGGCCTGGCCGCAAATTATTATAATAGGCGACCCGCCGGCTGTCCGCTTCAATCCAATCCGGGTCCACGCCGTCTAATTTGTAGCGAAACCGTATTCTTTCGGGCCGTGGAAAATTGAGGGCGGTGTAGTGGAATTCCAATTCATTGCGGCCGGGGGGGATTTGCACTGGCGCCAGAGGCCCCGCCGTCGAAAAAGCATCGTCCTGGTGGAGCAAGGATTTCCGGCCGGCAATAATCTGCTCAATATAAACCGGCGGGGGGGTAGGATTGACTCCCATCGCTCTTGGGTCCATCGCGACCAGGCCGAGACTGGTGGGAAACCACAATTCGCCGTCGCGCGTTTTCCATCCTCCGGGCTTGCCCGCGCTGCACAAAATGCTTTCCATGCCGTCATCATGGCCATAGGCGATGCTGGTGACGTTTCGGCGTTGTCTGGCATCCACGGCGTCCAGATCGCTCTTGGCAACGCGAAAGACACCTTTGGAACAAGTCATCCACAACCAGCCAAAATCGTCCTCGACGATGGCAAGGATTTCATTGCTGAACAGTCCTTCCCTTGCGTTATAGACCGAGAAGCGGCCATTGTGAAAGCGGTTCAATCCGCCGTTTTGGGTGCCGATCCACAAAGAGCGCTCGCGGTCAAGATACAGAGAGGTGATTACGTTGTCGGAAAGGCCGTCCTTAATAGTAAAGTTTGAAAAGTGGCCGTCTTTCCAGAGGCTGAGGCCGCTTTCGGTGCCAATCCATAAATTGCCTTCCGGGTCTTCGCAGAGGTCGCGCACGAGGTTTCCGGCCAAGTTCTCACGAACGGTGTAAGTGGAAAATTTGCCGTCTTGCAGGCAGCTTAACCCGTGGTCGGTGCCTGCCCAAAGGCGGCCAGCCCGGTCTTCGTGGACGACTCGAACGGCGCCTCCGGCCAAGCCGTCGTGCTGAGTATAACGAATGAGTTTGTCGTCCTTTATTTGCGCCAAGCCGCTATTGTAATCGACTCCCAACCAAAGGCTTCCATCCCGTCCTTTGCACAGGGAAACGATCCAATCAAGGGGAAATCCTTTGGGCGCAGCCGGCGTTGTGAAACGCTGGTCGTTCAACTGGCTGACTCCTCCGCCCGAGGTGCCAACCCAGAGGCTTCCGGCATCGTTTTCGATGACGGAGGTAACATTGTTCTGCGTCAACCCCTGCCGTTTGTCGTAGAGCAACAGTCTTTTTGGAACCAGCCGAAACAGGCCATTCTGGGAGCCGGCCCACAGATCGCCCTCGCGATCCTCGAAGAGCGCATTTATTTTCCCCAAAGAGGAGCCTTCATTTTCGAAGTCCTCGACGAATCTTCCCTCTTCAAATCGAGTCAGGCCGCTGTAAGTGCCGACCCACAAATTGCCCTGCCGGTCTCCGCAAATCACGTTGACCAAGCGGTCGGAAAGGCCGAACGATTTGTCGTAGGCATAAAACCGCGCATTCCGATAGAGCACCAGGCCGCGATTGGATCCGATCCAGAGGCGTCCCGGGACGTCCTGCCAGATGCTTTTTACTAAATCGCCCGGCAGACCGTCCGGCTCCTTCAACGTTTTAACAATGGTTCCCTTGATCTGGCTCAACCCGCCGCTGGTCGCCACCCAAAGATTGCCGAAGGCGTCTTCCAAAACCGACTGCACGGAATCCGCCCCCAACCCATCCTTCGCGGTGTAATTGACAAACTTTCCTCCTTTGTAGTGGCTCAACCCGGTTGTTGTTCCGATCCAGAGTGTTTTCTCGGTGTCTTCATAAACCATCGTGACGCGCTCCCCGGCCAAGCCATCCGCTTTGCCATAATGGCGGACCTCGCCCTTATCAATACGGGCCACGCCGTCACCATCGAAACCAATCCACAACGCCCCACCGCTATCCACCAGGAGGGATGTCACCGAAAAATTGGTCAACGCCAGCGCCTGGAACAAATCCACCGGCACAAAATGCACGCCGTCAAATTTCGCCAAGCCGTTGTGCGTCCCCACCCAAATATAGCCATCGGGCGTTTGGGTGATCGCTTGCACGCGATTGTCGGGCAGTCCTTCGTCAATTCTCCAGGCGCGCGAGAGGTATTGGGCGGTGGGGCGATCCAGGCTCGACCAATCCGTCCAACTCAGATTGCCGGCAATCTGCAAACGATGATAGAGAACGTCATCCAGCCTTTCGTCAAACGCGAAGATCTCTAAATGTTCTGCCAGATTTGTGCTAATCGCCGGATAGGATCGCGTGACAGCCCCGAGATCAGTCAAGCGCGCTTCATTGGGCGTCAGGCTGGCGCGGCGCGCTTCGAGGGTGAGACCTCCAATGAGCGACATATCGGTCCAATTCACCCAATTGGTGCCGCCTCCTCTGAATTGAAAGGTGTGATAAATCATATCATTGGTCGGGCTGACGGTGAAAATTTCCAGCCGGCCATCTTTGTTTCGTCCCCAGATGATGCCCGCCTTCATTTTTGCGCCCATGGCGATCCAGGGCGACCATGGGGAATCGGGCGCGGGCGATACTTGAAAGGCGCGCACGACTTCGCCGCTTTCAGCGTCCACGCCGAACAACTCCAAGCGTCCGTCAAGGTCCGGTCCCACGGCAAAGCCCGGACGCAGGCGTTGCCCCAAACTGGACCAGGCGGACCAACCGGACGCCCCCTGGGAACAATGAACCAGCCATCCGCCATCCGCGCTAATTCCAAAAACCTCCAGGCGCCCCGCCGAGTTGCGCACGACTTGGAGGCCGGGTTCCACAAGGCCCCCCAGGTCCGTCCAACCCGCCCAATTCTCGGGACCCTCGGTTTCAACGATATGTTTGACAGCGTGGTCTTCCGCTCCGACGGCAAAGATCTCCAGCAAGCCGCCGGGGCCGGGCGCGGCGGCGACTGGCCCCTCCACCTTTTGACCGCGCAGCGCAATCCAGCTCGACCAAGCCGGACTGTTCGGCTCTTTTTGACGGTTGTAAACGACGGTTTTCGTATCGCGCTCGACGGCGAAGATAACCATCCGTCCGCTCAAGTCGCTCGTCACCGCCACGCCGGGCGAGAATGTCCCGCCCAAGCCCGACCACGAAGACCAGTCATGGGTGGATTCCCGTTGCCAGCGGTGGCGCAGGCCGCCCTTGCCATCCACGAAAAAAACCTCCATGCGCCCGTCGGCATTATGCCCCACCGCCAGGCTGGTCATGGGAGCGGCCGGCGCGGCCTGGCCGTCTCGCGGCGCAAGGGCTGTCAACCATCCTGCCGCCAGAACTGCCACCGCCATTGGTCGCCAGAAATTCATGAGAACATCATAGTAGCCCAATCAAGATTAAGAACGAGTTCAAATTCATGGCGTTAATTTCTTTTCTCTGGCGAACCGCCCCAAATCTGCTATCTTAATCGAGAGCGAAGTTTTGGGGTCTCCGGGGGAATTAGTCTTCAGCCGTATTGACAAAGCTTCGGGGCATTTTAGAGGCGTCACTCATAGTCTGTTGTGACGCTTGCTACTATGCGGGGAGTAATAAAGCTTGTGCGAACTTTTGATGTTAAAAAGCCTTTTGGGACATCCGTCCGAACCTGGCGAAGCCGTCTGGGGATCTCGCAGGAGGAACTGGCCGGACGCGCCGGCTTGCACCGCACCTATATTTGTGATGTCGAACGCGGCGCGCGCAATGTCTCGTTGCAAAGCATCGAAAAGCTGGCGCGGGCCCTCGAAATCTCCATTGCCACCCTGGTCCTCGACGTGCGTGAACCCTCCTCCGGCCATTCTTCCCCCGCGCGATTTTTGCCGGACGAATTGGTGGACATCTTGTTCGTCGAAGACAATCTGGCCGACATCGAACTGGCGACCGAAGCGCTCAAACAAATCTCCAATCGCGTCCAGGTGGTGCGCGATGGAGCGGCCGCGCTGAATTTCCTGTTCTGCACCGGCGAGTACGAGCATCGCCAAATCCGCGAGCGGCCGCAACTGATCCTGTTGGACCTTGGCCTGCCCAAAATCGACGGCCTGGAAGTCCTGCGCCGCGTCAAGAACGATCCCCGCACCGCAGCCATTCCGGTCATTGTGCTGACCGCTTCCGCCCACGACCGCGATATTCAAATCAGCCAGCGCCTGGGCGCTGAGGCTTATTTGATCAAGCCGGTTGGCTTGCAGAATTTAAGCGAAGTGACCCCGCAACTCAGTTTGCAATGGGCGCTCTTAAAACCCGGCGCAAGCCCGCAATCCTGATTTTTGTTGCCGCCGTGATAGCTTTCGTTTAGCACAGAACCCACTTATGACAGACGCTTTTCCGGAAATATCCAAGATCGCCTTTGAAGGACCCAAGTCCAAAAATCCTCTCGCCTTTAAGCATTACAATCCGGAGGAAATGGTCGAGGGCAAAACCATGCGCGAGCATCTTCGCTTCTCGGTCGTGTATTGGCACACCTTTCGCGGGCGCGGCGCGGATATGTTCGGCGCGCCCACCATGAACCGCCCCTGGGACGACAATAGCGACTCGCTCGAAAATGCCAAACGGCGCGTTCGGGTCGCCTTTGAATTCATCGAAAAACTGGGCGCGCCCTTCTATGCGTTTCACGATCGCGACGTCGCCCCCGAAGGCGCGACCCTGGCCGAGACGAACCAAAACCTTGAGGCCATCGCCAAAGTCCTCAAGGAAGAACAGGAACGGACCGGTATTCGGTTGTTGTGGGGAACGGCGTGCCTTTTTGCCCATCCGCGTTTCGCCCACGGCGCGGCCACCAGTTGCAATGCCGATGTCTTCGCCTACGCGGCCGCCCAAGTCAAAAAGGCGATGGAAACCACGCATGAATTAGGCGGGGCCGGTTACGTTTTTTGGGGCGGGCGCGAAGGTTATTCCACCCTGCTCAACACTGATCTCAAACGCGAACTGGACCACTTGGCCCGCTTCCTCCACATGGCTGTCGATTATAAAAAGAAGATCGGCTTTGCCGGCCAATTCTACATCGAGCCAAAACCAAAGGAGCCAACCAAGCACCAGTACGATTCAGACGCCGCCGCCTGCCTGAACTTTTTGCGCGAATACGATTTGCTGCTCCATCTCAAGCTGAATTTGGAGACCAATCACGCCACCCTGGCGGGGCACACCATGCAACACGAATTGGAAACCGCCGCCGCCGCCGGCGCTTTGGGTTCCATCGACGCCAACACGGGCGACCTTCTGCTGGGCTGGGACACCGACCAATTCCCCACCGATATTTATCTGACCACTCAATGCATGCTGTCGATCCTCAAAGCCGGCGGCCTGACCACTGGCGGCGTCAATTTCGACGCCAAAGTCCGCCGGGAAAGTTTCGAGCCGATTGATTTATTCTACGCCCACATCGGCGGCATGGACGCCTTCGCCCGCGGCCTGAAAATCGCCGCCGCCATCCGCAAAGACGGCCGCCTGGCCGAGTTTGTCAAGAAGCGTTACAGCTCGTGGGACGGCGGCATTGGCAAGGAAATCGAATCGGGCAAAAGCAGTTTCGAGGCCTTGGAAAAGCACATGTTAAAACGGGGCGAACCCACCTCCAACGCCAGCGGCCGCCAGGAGTTCCTGGAAAACCTGCTCAACGAATTCATTTAGCTTTCCGGCCGTGGACTATCGTTAACGTATGAATTCTAAAAAGCTTCCGCCTATTCATCCGGGGGAGATACTTTTCCATGACTTTATGGAGTCGCTGGGCCTCAGTCAAACCGTGCTGGCCAAGGCCATCGGAGTTACTCCTATCCGCGTGAGTCAGGTTGTGCGCGGACAGCGGGCAATCACTGCGGACACGGCGTTGCGGCCCTCCCGATACTTTGGCGCCCACTCGGCTTGGTGGCTCGATCTCCAGACCTACTATGACCTCGAAGTCGTCGCCGACGATCTCGAATCCCGCCTTGTGCGCACCATTAAGCCGTGCAAACTGCGGCCACTGGCGGATCCCTTGGCGGCATGAAGCCCTCGCCGTGATGAATTTCATTCCCAGGATTAGAGCGGATTCAATGGGCTTGGTTTTCCCACGCGTCACAAAGGCAAAAAATAGGGGCAAAAAGATTTGGATCAGAATTTTTTGCCCCCATCTTTTTGCCATTCATTCCGATGATTGGATTTTTATATCGATTAGGCGAGAGTTGGAGACGGTTCGGTAGTGTATTAATTTGAAATCCGCCCCTAGATTTGGCATGTCCCGCGTCCAATTAACCACAGATGGCCATAAGCCCTACGTTGAGGCTGTGGAGGATGCTTTCGGAGCGGAAGTGGATTACGCTCAACTGGTGAAAATTTACGGGACTGCGATTGGCCCCGGAAAAGACAATCCAGAAATCCGGTACAGCCCGGCTCAGTGCATGGGAGCACGTAAGGCGGTTATCACCGGACAGCCAGATTATAAGCACATTTCAACCAGTTTCAGCGAACGGCAAAACCTCACCATGCGGATGGGGATGCGCCGTTTTACACGGCTGACGAATGCGTTCTCAAAGAAGCTGGAAAACTTGGAAGCCAATTTTGCGCTGTATTTTATGCACTACAACTTTTGCAGGATTCACCAGACCTTGCGCGTCACCCCGGCGATGGAGGCTGGCATTGCAGATCACGTCTGGACAATGGCCGAAATCGTGGCTTTCTTGCCTTGACTTTTGGGCGTGGGGTGTATAGGTTTTTAGGTTGGCTCCCACGACGATGAACTGGAACAGAATCGTATCATCATTGTTCGCCGTACTCTACATCATCAGTGCGTATGAATGGCTAGGCGCAAGAAGCACTTGCAATATTGCATTGGTTATCGCTCTTCCTCTCGTCTGCATTTGGTTCCCGGATGAAATGGGTGGTTATATTGGACCAACATCTGGTGGCGCTATTATGAGTCCGACGCCGGGGTGGCTGATTCTTCTTGCAGGATGGCTGTTGTTGCTCATGCCCCTTATTATCGGGATTGTGTATGCAATATCCGGTTCAAAACCCTAAACCCGGACTTTATTCAAATTGATACACTACCGACGGTTCTCCTCGCTTGACTTTTCGCGGGCTCTCCGCTTCTTTGGGGTGGATTGCTACCAAGAGGATTTATGAAAATTTCGTCGATTTTGGCCGGTTTGAGTTGTGCGGCTTTTTTGACCGCGTTTGACGCCGCCGGCGCGGCGTCCGGCCCGCAGGCCCAATTCTCCACGAAGGAGTACGTCTTTGGGAAAATCATGGCCGGCGACGTGGTGAAATATACTTACGTCGTCACGAATGTCGGCGATCAAGCGCTGGAGATTTCCAAGGTCCAGCCGTCCTGCGGTTGCACCACTGCGGGAAATTGGTCGCATCGAATTGAGCCGGGCCAGACGGGCGACATTCCCGTCCAGTTTAACAGCGGCAATTTTCATGGTGATGTCACGAAAACGATCACGGTAACATCGAACGACAAGCTTTCGCCCATGCAGGTCTTGACCCTCAAGGGAACTATCTGGCGCCAGATCGACGTAAATCCACAATACGCCTATATCACTGTCGTCCCGGGCGAGGAATCCAATGCCACTACGACCATCCATATTACCAACCAGGGCGATGATGCGGTGACAGTCTCCGACCCCAGATGTTCCCACCCGTCGTTTGTGGCCGTTTTGAAGACAGTCGCCGCAGGCAAGAGCTATGATTTGGTTGTTCGAGCCGTGCCTCCGTTTGCCAACCCTACCACGTCTTGCAACATCAGCGTTAAAACTTCGCTGGCCCGCATGCCGGTGATTACGGTTGCCGTCTATGCCGTGTCGCAACCCGCGCTGGCCGTTGCTCCGTTGCAGATAATGTTGCCGGGACTGATCGACCGCTGGACGACCAACGTGGTTTCGATTATGACCCACACGTCAAAACCGGTCGTTCTCTCGGATCCCGAAGTGAATGATAAACGAGTCAGCGTGCAAATAAAGGAAGTGGTGCCGGGCCGCCGTTATACCTTGGCCGCCGCTTTCCCACCGCAATACCGGATCAGCCCGGGGCAAAGAATTGCAGTGACGATCAAGTCGGACAATGCGACCCAGCCGACTGTTACCGTGCCGGTCAACCAATTGCCGCATCCGGCCATGCATCCACCAGCCATCAGCCAGGCGCGATCGGCTCCGCCGCAATGATCGTGGGTCGAAAGTTGCGAGGCAAAAGAATTCCCGCCATTGTTCTGGGAACCGTCGCAATTTTTCTGGCCTGCGACCTTCAATCGGACGTCTCTGAAATTATGCCGGGAAGTTCGGCGTGGGCCGGAACCCTCCCGCTGGCCACAACCAACCAAGCCCCGCCACCCGAACCCTCCGAGGCCGAAGAAATCACCGCCCGCCTGCGCGAGAAGGGGCTGCAAGAGGTCAAGCGCCCTGAAGTTGAACGCCTCTTTCACGATAAGCGTTACCAGGATGGCCGGGTGATTCTGGTCGATGCCCGCGACGAGGAAAATTACCTGGAAGGACATATACCGGGAGCCCACCAGTTGAACCCATATCATCCCGAAAAAGAATTGAGCGACGTGTTGCCGCTCTGCCAAAAGGCGGAAAAGGTGGTGGTCTATTGCACGGGTGGCGATTGTGAGGACAGCGATTCCACGGCCATTTTGTTGCGCGACGGAGGAGTCCCCAATGAAAAATTATTCGTCTATGGCGGAGGTTTCACCGAATGGGAGGCGAGCCATCTTCCCATCAAGAAAGGCAGCGCAAAATGACCCATCGTTCGCGTCCCGGCAGAGGCATTGTTAACCTTCTGCTTCTCGCTGGCCTGCTTTCAGGCTGCCAATCACCACCATCCCCCGAACGGCCCCCTCC